>CAIVVZ010000315.1 GCA_903909505.1 uncultured Desulfobacteraceae bacterium | reverse complement strand
TCTGATTCCGGAATATTCAAAAAGCTTTCGATGCGCTTTACCCACTGATCGGCCAGATCCTGCGTGTGGACAATGATCAGGACCGGTTGGCGCCTGTCGGCGATCATAGCCATGGCCATGACGGTTTTGCCGCTTCCGGTCGGTGCGGACAACGTGCCGAAATGCTTTGGCATCAGGGCATCGACCGCAGCTTTCTGAAACGGTTTCAGCATTCCGGTAAAGGTAAAATCAAGAAGCGGAAGAGACTGCCGGTAATCGTGAATCTGGTATACAATGCCGTCTTTTCTACAATGGCGGATCAGATGCCCCATGAATCCGCGCGGCAGGATCAGGCCGCCGCCAGGTGTCCGGGTATAAAAGCAGAGCGTCTTGCGGGTTTCCCAATTCCACCTTCCCATGCGCTCATTTTCCAGCCATTTGGGATTGGGAATTTCCAGTTGATTGCTCAGGAGCCGATCAAGCGGATCCGGAATTTCTTCAAGCCGGATGTCTTTGCCGATCGTTATCAGAAGGGGTTTGGCGGTTGTCATGGATTTATGGAGGGTACAGCCCGGCCCGTTTCTTGATCAGCAGCAGACCGGGACTGTTATGCAGGTACATGAGGGAAGAAGCTTGTCCGGCGTTAATGAAAAATGTTTCCAGATCATCAAAAAGGATTTTTTTATCCGGCCACGTAAACTGCTTTTCACGGTTTTTCAGAACATTCCAGGCGGATTCCGCCGAAGGGTGATCCAAAAAAATCTGTCGCATTGCCGCATCGCAGAGAAACATCTGGCAGACAATCGGCTTGATCCGCCACAGGCAACCTTGCGGCCCCAAATAAACACATTTGGGGCCGGCATTTGATTTTTGGAGAACTGTCAACAGGTGCTTTGGGTCATCCGAAGGGGAAAACAAGACGTTTATCACGATGTCCGCAAAAAACGTGATGATGCCCTCCCGGGAACAGCAGGCGCTGAGGCTGCTTTGAAAGCATTTTTGCGTGCAGGTGGATACAAAATAGGAATTCAGAAAGGCGTCCACATCATCCCGGAACAACAGATATTCACGGGTTGTGGTTTTCAGGGCTTCGATCTGATCCGCGGAGAGCGTATCCAAATGCGTTGCTGCCAGAAGAATGGCGTCATGCTGCTCCTGCTGATAGGGACTGGTCTGCATTTAATGGCTGCATTCGCCGTCGGGGCCGTGTCCTGAACAGGTGAAATCCATGCTGAAATCAATCAGTTTGCCGGATTTGATCCGTTCCAGATTTTCCGAAACGCTGCCCTCGACACCCCGGTATACCTTGATATTTTCGGCCAGCAGTTTTTGAAGCGCGCCTTTACCGATGCCGCCGACCACAATGGCGTCAACGGGCTTTCCGTTCAGGGCCTTCAGGGGCTGACACTGTCCATGAACATGATCCCGGTCCGGATTGATCACGGTTTCAAAACTGTCCGACTCCGTATCCGCAACAATAAAAAAAACAGCAGATCCAAAATGGTTAAATAATGGGCTTTTCAGGCCGAAATTCTGTTGGGTTGGGAAGGCAATTTTCATTTTGTGTCCTCTTTTTATCAAAAAAGTTTTTCGAGTATGTTGAGAAAAGGCTTGAAAGGTGTCAGGCTTTTCTTCGTTAGGTCAAACTGGCTTGCGCCTGTAGGATAAGACGGTTTCATAAAAAATCAATTTTCATCTCTGGCTGTGCACCTTATTTTTTGATAATACTATCATTGTCAAAGCGTATCAACATGAATCATTCCCCGGTATGCCTGTTGACAAAACATCAATCCCGAATTACAGATTCAGATAACATGATTATTTATTCAGGAGACTATTTAAATACTGCCGGCGCTGTTGAAAAGGCAAAACAGATGATTTAAGGAACCCATGTTCATCGATATTCACACCCATATTTTCCCAAAAGACATCTGCGAGCATCGGGAAAAGTATTTTCCGGGCGAACCGGAGTTCAGGCTGCTGTACGATTCTCCCAAATCCAGGCTGGTGGGTGCCACCGAATTAATTTCCAGCATGGACGCGCAGGGAATCGACCAATCCGTGGTGTTTGGTTTTCCCTGGAACCGGCTTGAAACCGCGCAGCATCAGAACGATTACATATTGGAAATGGTTCAGGCCCATCCGGATCGGTTGATCGGTTTCTGCTGCCTGAATCCATCACATTCCGCCGCGGCAAAAGAGGTTGACCGATGCATTCAGGGAGGTCTGAAGGGTGTCGGAGAGCTGGCATTCTATCGTTCGGGAATCGACGAGCCGGTTTTACATGCGCTTTCTCCGATCATGTCCCTCTGTGCGGAAAATCGCCTTCCCGTATTGATCCATACCAATGAACCGGTCGGACACATGTATCCCGGCAAAGCACCGATGACGCTCTCCGAGATTTACCGGATGGTGCGGCGATTTCCACACAATGTGATTATTCTTGCGCACTGGGGGGGAGGGCTGCCTTTTTATCACCTGCTGAAAAAGGAAGTCAAGGAAGCCCTTAAGAATGTCTATGTAGACACCGCGGCTTCGCCGTTTCTTTATGATCATGCGATTTATCCGGTTGCCGCGGCGGCTTTTGGATATGATAAAATTCTTCTGGGCAGCGATTTTCCCCTGCTCAAGCCCTTACGGTACGTTGATGAAATGAAAAAAGCCGGAGTGTTGGACGGGGAAATCCGAGCGATCTGTGGGGAAAATGCAGCAAGGCTGCTATGCAATAAAGAAACGGAAGATGGGCATGCCATCCTCGTTTGAATATCCAAGGGAATTCTTGAAATAACTTGACATAATTATCCGGTAAGTTTATAAAAATAGTTTGCGATTTATTTATCAACATCAATCGAATCGATGCGTTTTAAATTGATGCGGCAAGACATGATTGCTGTATCCATATTCCAACAATCGGAGCAGTCGTCCAATGGTTTCACAAGATTTTAATTTGATTCAGATGGTCAGCAGTTCTGGCTTGATGGTGAACTTTGTCCTGCTGATGCTGCTTTTCTTCTCGGTGATGTCCTGGGCAATAATTTTTATCAAATATCGCTATATTCGAAGGGCTTTTAAGGAATCGGCGCTGTTTACCGATTATTTCTGGAAAAGCCGGGATCTTTCCGAAGCCTTTGTCAAGGCCAAGCAGCTTCATAGCAGCCCCATCGCTCAGGTGTTTCGCATCGGATACGTTGAACTCAAAAAAGTCAGCCAATCCGGGCCACCGACTAAGCCCCAGGCTCCTGGACAGGAGACATTGACCATGGGAGCCCATTTTGCCGGAATCGATAATGTAACCCGCGCTCTCAGGCGCGCAACCAATACCGAAATTACGCGAATCACCCAGATGGTGCCTTTTCTGGCGACAACGGGAAACACGGCTCCTTTTATCGGGCTTTTTGGAACGGTATGGGGTATCATGAATTCTTTTCACGGAATTGGCCTGAGAGGGTCGGCAACACTGGCAGTGGTTGCTCCGGGAATTTCAGAAGCCTTGATTGCAACAGCAGCCGGACTTGCAGCAGCCATTCCATCGGTCATTGCTTTTAATTATTTCATGCAGAAGATCAAAATCATTGAGACGGAGCTTCAAGGTTTTTCAGCGGATTTTTTGAATATCATTGAGCGGGACATTATGTCCGCCAAAGGAAACAATCCATGAGCATGGGGGGTAATAACGACCGGCTGATGTCTGAAATCAATGTGACGCCGCTGGTTGATGTGATGCTTGTTTTGCTGATTATCTTTATGGTTACCGCGCCCATGATGATGCAGGGAGTTGATGTGGCGCTCCCGGAGACCACGTCCGCGCCGCTTACCGCTGAAAAAGAACACCTTATCATTACCATTGATCCCAACAGCCAGATCTATATCAATGAGTTCCAGGTTTCGCTGGATGTCCTCGGCGGTAAACTGTCCAAGATTCTTGAAGGAAAACCGGATAAAGAGGCGTATCTTCGGGCCGACAAAAACATTCCCTACGGTACGGTTGTTCGCGTGATGGCGGAGATCAAGGCAGCGGGCATCGACAAACTGGGAATGGTGACCATACCTCTGGATAATAAACCTGAAAAAAAGAAGTAGCGAATGCGTGCCCGTGGATCAGCTCATGCCAGTTTGTTGCTTTCTTCAGGGACCAGCACCGCCTCGATCGGCTGGTATGCGGCGGCTTCCTTGGTTATTCATGTGCTGGTTTTTGTCATTTTGACATATTTGCCTGATTTAGTGCCTCAAAGAAAATTTGTGCCATCCGTGATCATGGTCAATATGGTTACGATGTCACCTACCGGTTCCATCGGAAAGCCCGGCCATCCCGGACCGGAAATACCGGGGCCCAAATCAGACAAGCCGGCTGCTCCCGAGCCAAAGCCGGCAAAACCCGAGGTTAAGGAATCCAAACCGGAGCCGCCCGCGCCAAAGCCCGCGAAGCCCGAGGTCCAGGAACCCAAGCCGGAACCGCCGGCGCCAAAGCCGGAGAAGGTGTCGGTTCCAGAGCCGCAGCCTCATCCGCCTAAGCCAGAGCCTGAAAAATCGGCGGATGTCATATCGCTTTCCAATGAAAAGCCGAAAATAAAAACATCTTTGAAAAAAGAGACTTTTAAATCCAACCAGGCCATCAAAAATGCGCTGAACCGTATTGAAAAGCAGGTGGAGGAAACCAAACCCGCGGACCCCCTGGCATCTGCCCTGGATCGTATCAAGAGTAAGGTGGAAAAAACCGAGGCTGCGACTGGGCCCCCGTCAAAGGGAACTGCATCCGGACAGCAGGCTTCGGGTGGAGGAGGAGGGGGCGGCACCGGAGGAACCGGGGCGTCTGGGATACAGCCCATTGATTTTTACAGATCCCTGGTTCCCAACCATATTGAAAACAACTGGGTGTTTAATGAACAGCTTGTCAGCGGGCGAACCGATCTTGTGTCCGTTATCGTGATCAAAATTATGCAAAATGGCGAAATTTCAGACATCTGGTTTGAAAAAAAATCCGGCAACAGTTATTTTGATGATTCCGTGTATAAAGCCGTTAAAAAATCGAACCCGTTGCCGCCGCTGCCCAAGGAATATACGCGCCCATATTATGAACTGGGGCTGATTTTTACCCCAAAAGGACTGAAACGGAGTTAACATGATGGTGGATTCCGGAAATGCCGGATGCAGAAAAACCCTGGTTGCCAATCGCTCCCCTCTGGTCTGGGGGATAATCATGGTCGGACTTCTATGGACCGGAATGGCTTTTGGCGCCGGCAACTACGACTATATCGATATCAACAACCCGTTGTTGAAGAAAGTCCCTATTGCCGTCCCTTTTTTTAAATCCGCTTCCGGGAATGGCTCCGAGGCTGAAACAGCACAAACCGGAGCCATCCTGCTTTCGGATACGCTTTCTTTTACGGGCTATTTCAAAATCCTGGACAGGGGCTCTTTTCTGGTAGAGGCCCAGAAATCCGACGTTGCCGCTCCGGCGTTCAAGGGCTGGACAACAGTCGGCGCCGAACTTCTGGTAACTGGCGCACTTTCCTTGAACAATTCCCAGCTTGAAATGGAATTGCGGCTTTTTGACACTTACAATGAAAAACAGTTGATCGGAAGAAAATATACCGGGAATGTCAAAGACCTTCGCGTCATGATTCGCAGATTTTGTAATGAGATTATGGGATTGCTTACCGGGAGCACCGGCTTGTTCGAGAGTAGAATCGTGTATATTTCCTCCGGATCCGCGGGAAAAGAAGTGTATATCTGCGATTTTGATGGTTACAACCCCACCCAGATCACCCATAATCAGAGCATTAATCTTTCTCCCGCAATGTCACATGATGGCAAGTGGGTTGCCTATACATCCTATGCCAAAGGAAAACCGGACTTGTTTATTCAGAACATTTCTGATAATCGGGTTTCCGTGGTGGATAAAAAAGGGATGGGCATATCTCCGGCATGGGTTCCCGGGAAGTTTGAACTGGCAGCATCCTTATCTTTTTCTGGAGATCCTGAAATTTATCTATTGACCGGAACCGGAAAAGTTATTAATAGATTAACAGATAGTCCGGGAATTGACGTTTCCCCAACTTTTTCTCCGGACGGCAATAAAATGGCCTTTGTGTCCAGAAGGGGCGGAACGCCTCAAATTTATGTTCAGAATATGAATTCCGGACAGGCCGAACGGATTACGTTTCAGGGAAATAACAACACGCAGCCGGAATGGTCGCCCAAAGGGGATAAAATCGTTTATACGGCATTGGAAAAAGGTGGCGGCTTTAATATCTGCCTGATTGGTGTGGATGGCAAGGGGCAGATACAGCTCACCTACGCCCAAGGAGACAACGAATCGCCTTCATGGTCGCCGGATGGTAGCATGATAGCGTTTAGCTCTACAAGAGAAGGGACATCGAGAATTTATGTTATGACTGCTTATGGGGCAGATCAACGCAAGTTGATGAGTGTGCCCGGTCAGCAATCAGAACCCAAATGGTCACCGGGTGTGACAAATTAATTTTTTAATTAAAAGGAGGAAGTAAAATGAAGAGAAAGTATTGGGTAATTTTAGCAATGTTGTTTATCGTACCGGGTTTGATGTTAACCGCATCATGTGCAAAGAAAGTCACTGCGAAACCGGAAGCAGCCGTATCAAAAACCGATGATAGTGCGAAAAAAGCGGCTCCAGTAGCGCCAATGGATGATGCTGCAAAAAGTGCGGCTCTGGCAGCTCGAGAAAAATTCATGAAACAGGATGTCAATTTTGCTTTTGACAGCGCTGTTCTGGATGCCACTGCCCAGGCCATTCTGAAGGACAAGGCTGGCTGGATGAAGAGTAACATGGATGCGGCTTCCACCATCGAAGGTCATTGCGATGAGCGCGGTACCGTTGCATACAACATCGCGCTGGGTGAAAGACGTGCGGAAGCGGCAAAAGCCTTCCTGGTTAACCTGGGTGTTCCGGCTGCCAAAATGACTACGATCAGCTATGGAAAAGAAAAACCCCTTGATCCTGGCCATAACGAACAAGCTTGGGCAAAAAATCGAAGAGCTCATTTTGTCCTTAAATAATTCGATCAGAGCGAATTGATTTTTATTAGGTTATGAGTTTAATGGCAGGCGATCACTTCAGACTGTGTTGCCTGCCATTTTCATATCGAGACGGGCGAAAGGATTTTTTGTTTTCCCGTTTGGATCCATCATTTATTTATCCGCGGGTGGATGTATGGTCAAGAAATCCAGTTTATTTCGCCTTATTGTGTATGCATCAGTCCTTCTGGGGACTGGATGCGCTACCCGTCAGGAGGTTTCAAGGACTGACAGTCGGATTTCGAATCTTGAGCTTCGCGGGTCTGATATCGAGAAATCCAGAGATCAGTTCCAGCTTCGGATGGAAGATTTCCGAAAAAGCCAGATTGAAAAAGAAAATCAGCTTCGAACCCAGTATGCCGAGCTTTATGCTAGCGTCGACAGGCTGCAAGAGCAGATTCAACTTCTCAATGGAAAAATTGAAGAAAAAAATTATCGCCAAAACGCGACGCTTTCCGGTGATACCGGTGACAGTATTGATGTCAGGGTGAATAATCTGGAACAAACATCCCTTTCAATTAAAGACCGGCTGCTTCGAATAGAAGAATACCTTGCTCTGGACGGAGCCGCCAAAAAAACATCATCCGGAAAGATGGTTCCGGAAAAGCCCCCTGCCAAGGAAAAAGCCGATATTCCCCCTGCAAAAGAGATGGTTGAAAATGACCTTTACGCCAAGGCCAAGCAGGATTTTGATTCGGGAGAGCTTGAAACCGCCCGAACCGGCTTCCAGGAATTTCTGAAACGGTATCCCAAATCCGCCATTGCCGATAGCGCGCAGTTCTGGGTTGGAGAAATATTTTACCGGCAGAAGTGGTATGAAAAAGCCATTCTGGAATATCAGAAGGTGATTGAAAATTTCCCAAAGGGAAATAAGGTCCAGGCTGCGCTTCTGAAACAGGGCTTTTCATTTTTCAATCTGGGAGACAAGTCCAACGGAAAACTGATCCTGAAAGAACTGATCAATAAATATCCTTCCAGCAACGAAGCCAAAATCGCCAAACAAAAACTTGAAGGATCCTGATTCCGCATGGATGGTATCCGTGACCCATGATTAAGGTGATCGGCATAGATCCTGGTTTGGCTTCAACAGGAATTGGAATTGTTTCCGGAAAAGGATTAACCATCCTGAATTATTCGTACGGCAGTATTCACACCTCGTCCCGAATTGCCCTGCCCCTCCGCCTGAGTCAGATTTATTCACAGCTTCTTCACACTTTATCCATTGAAAAGCCGGATATGATGGTTGTCGAAGATGTGTTTTCCCTTGAGAAATTCCCCCGTTCCGGCATTATTCTGGGAAAGGTTTCCGGAGTCATTCTTCTAGCAGGTGCGCTTCACAATATTCCCATACAGGAAATTCCGGTGCGTGAAGCCAAACAGGTGCTTACCGGAAATGGCAATGCCAGCAAAAGCCAACTGGAAAAATCGGTTCGCAGCCGGCTGTCCTTGACCGCGCCCATCAAGCCGGATCATGCTTCGGATGCTCTGGGACTGGCGATGATCGGCTTGTTGCGTTATCAGGATGTCGGAGTCGTGAATGGAGGATTGAGGAATTCGCCGTGATCGGATATATTGAAGGCAACATACTTCAGAAAAATGATGATAGAATACTGATTCTGGCCAATCAGATAGGGTACGAGGTGCTGCTCCCGACTATTGTTCTGGAGTCGTTAAAGGAAAGAGAAGTCGGGGATACGGTGTCGCTATTCATATACTTTCATCAGACTGAAAAACAGCCTAAACCCGTATTGATCGGGTTTAATACCGATGAAGAAAAAGAATTTTTTCAGCGCCTGATAACGGTTGAAGACATCGGCCCCATGAAAGCCGCCAAGGCACTGACGGTTCCTGTTCATGATATCGCCTGCGCCGTTGAAGCAAACGACCTGGATAAGCTGCAGGAACTTAAGGGAATCGGAAAACGAACCGCACAAAAAATGATCGCATCTCTTGCGGGTAAGCTCGATAAATTTATTATTTCAGAGATGGCAACTGTCCGGCCAAAGCTTAAACAGGATGAACTGATTCAGCCGGTTCTGGATATTCTTGTCGAACAACTTGGGATTAAACCCCTTGACGCCAAACGCAGGGTTACGGAGACCTTATTGCTGAATCCCTCGATTCTCACACCTGAAGCGCTTCTTGACGAAGTGTTTCGAGCCAGGCCAAAATGATCGCCAAAACGACCGATGGCAGGCAAAAATCTCCTGAACTGATTCAGGGCATCGTCGCAGGAACCTGCCAGCCAGCGGATGTTGAAAACGACATGCTGTCGCTTCGTCCCGAACGCCTGTCCGAATATGTCGGCCAGTCGGAAGTGGTTGAAACCCTGAAAATTGCGATAGAGGCCGCAAAGAAGCGAAGAGAACCGCTTGATCATGTCCTGTTTCATGGTCCGCCGGGATTGGGAAAGACCACGCTTGCACATATCATTGCCAATGAAATGGGCGGCACCCTGACCGTGACATCCGGCCCGGCTCTGGAAAAAGGGGGAGACCTCATCGGCATTCTGACCCATCTGTCCAGAGGGGACGTGTTGTTTGTGGATGAGATCCACCGCTTGCCAAAGACGGTCGAGGAGTTTTTATATCCGGCCATGGAAGACTTTGCCGTCGATTTTGTATTTGACAAAGGCGCGCATGCCAGAAGCCATCGTATTCGGCTGGAACGCTTTTCTCTGGTAGGCGCCACCACGCGGGTCGGCCTTTTGTCTTCGCCTTTAAGGGATAGATTCGGGATATTCAGAAGTCTGGATTTTTATCGCGAAACAGAACTGGTTCAGATTACCAGAAGATCTGCCGCCCTTCTGGATATTGCCATTGATAAAGCCGGCGCTCTGGAACTTTCGAGGCGATCCCGGGGAACGCCTCGAATTGTCAATCGTCTGCTGAAACGGGTAAGAGATTATGCTCAGGTTCGGGCTGATGGAGCCATCACGGAAGTTATTGTCAAGGCGGCATTGCTTCTTGAAGGGGTGGATGAAAAAGGGCTTACGGATATGGATCGACGCTACCTGAAAACCGTGATCGATTTTTATGACGGCGGCCCGGTCGGAATTGAAGCCATTGCCGCAACCCTTCAGGAAGAAACCGATACCCTGGTGGATGTGGTTGAACCTTATTTGCTTAAAATCGGCATGATTTTGAGAACTTCATCCGGCAGGCGGGCGGCTCAAAGCGCCTATCTTCATCTGGGATATCCGTTTCAAAAGAAATTACTGTAAATGGTCATGGCATTGACAGAATGCCGCCCCCGTATCTTAAAATAGTTTACACCTGCTTGATCGGGAGAGCGTGAGAGAGAAACCATGATACGATTTCACGCCCAAACGTTCTCACGATGTCGTAAGGGAAAATCGCTATATGTCTCAAGAGGTTTTTGTTTGCCCCGAAGAGTCCGCCTTTTACGCTCAATGCTTGCGCATGCTTCTGGTCGGACATTGCCAAACGGCGCCTGTTATTCATGAGTTTGGATCAGGAGATGGCATGCCGATGATTGAAGCCGTTCTCGGCGCTTGCTTTCAGGGCATGATTCATGGATATGAGATCAATGACGTATCCTGGAACCTTGCAAATACCCGGATCAGATATCAGCAGATTGAAGATCGATATATGGTTCATCATGTCAGTTTCTTTGACGCCTGTAACAAACCATACACCAGTACGCTTGTCACCAACCCTCCGTATCTACCGGCCTGGACTGATAGCAGTCTATATATCAAAGGACTGTATGGCGGAATAGACGGCAGCATGATCAGCAGAAAGCTTCTGTCATTGGAATATTCGACTGTATTACTGATGGTATCCAGTTTTTCAAATCCCGCCGGACTCCTCCAATATGCCAGTGAACAGGGTTATTCAGTGGTTGATTTTCTGATCAGACCATTAATTTTTGGCCGTTATAGTTCCCAGCCGGAGGTGAAAAGCAGAATTGTTGAACTTCAGCAGGAACAAAAAGCCTTCTTTTCAGAACATTATTATCTTTTGGCCGGCGTGGTGTTTCAAAAACAGAAACATGTCGACAAAGAGTTGTCTGACGATCTGATGGCGGTAATACAGTCTCTTCGATAGAAATGTCGTGAAAATATTACGGATAATGGACTCACAATGAACTGAGTGGAAAAACGTGATGCCCCGACAACAGAAAAATGAATTGCCCCGGCTGAGACTCAGCATCAAGACTAAACTGCTGACCACCCTATTGGTTCTGTGTATTGTCCTACTACTGTTTTCAGCCTATTCGACATTCAACAATATGACGATTATCGGTAGTTTCATGTTGAAGAAGTATACAGCGCTGAAAGATTACGCGGTTGACAACAGCATTCACGCGTTGCGTCGTCAGGCTGAAGCGGGTTTGTTAAGAACTGCACGGGACCAGGCTTCTCTAAGCAATTCTTATCTTGAGAAAGTAGAGGCCGAAACCAAAATCATTGCAACGTATGCGGAAGCCATCTGGAAAAACCCAAAGCCTTATCGCGTTCAGCGACATTCATTTTCAATGCGGGAAGAGCCTGCGGATATTCAAAAGACTTCCGTGCATTACACCATACCGTTGTTTAAGGCACCCGATGAACAGCAGAAACGGGATATTCTGTTGTCCCGATATCTCGAAGAGCTGTTTTTAGCCGTTCGTCAGGACAATCCGAACCTGGGATCGGTGTTTGTAGTTCTGGAATCAGGCGTTGGCCGGGTGCTTCCCTGGGTGTCGGATGCGCCTGCGGATTACGATCCCCGCAAACGTCCCTGGTACAAACGTGCCGTATCCACAGGACGACTGGGGTGGATAGCGCCGTACCCGGATGTAACTACCGGAGTCCCTACGGTCACGTGTTCGCAGCCGATCTATGATCAGCGTCAAAAACTCATCGGGGTTGTTGGGCTTGATTTGACTCTGGGAACATTAATCGAAGGAGTCCTGACCCAGCATATTGAAGCTGACGGGTGTATGTTTTTGTTGGACACGGACGGCGGAATCATTGCCCATCCCAATATCTCTTTGAACAGCAGGCATTGGGGTGAGAATATCGAACGTGAAAATTTCCTTCAAAACAGGAATGATTCATTCAGTGGAATTGTCGCCAAAATGGTTCAGGGGGCCAGCGGCATCGATATATTCAATGACGGCGGTGATAAATATCTGGCTTACGCTCCGCTTCCCGCTCCGAACTGGAGTCTGGGTGTGATAATGCCGGTTGCATCCATCATCAAACCGGCTGTGAGCATCGAGACGCAAATCAACTCCGAAAGCAGAAAAACGGAGCAGGATATCCAAAACCAGCGGAGGGAAGTACGATCGCTGATGATCGTCATATTCGCCGTCATGCTGGCGGCTGTAACAGGACTGGCTTTTTTGCTTTCCCGTAGAATTACCAAACCCATACTGGCACTTCATGAAGGGGTTATCACCATTGGAAACGGGAATCTCGATCATTATATCGTTGTAAAAACAGGAGATGAACTGGAAAGCCTGGCGTATGCATTCAATACCATGACAGGCGATATCAAGCGGTATATCCATAACATGCGGGAGACAACCGCTGCCAAGAAGAAAATCGAAACCGAGCTTGAAATTTGCAGTCAGATTCAAACCAGTCTGCTGCCCAAGACCTTTCCGGAACTGCCGGGCTGGGAAATCCAAGCATGTTTTTTTCCGGCACGTCATGTTGCCGGAGATTTCTATGACCTTTTTTTGCAAGAGGATGGCGGGAAGCTGTTTTTTGTCATTGCGGATGTGTGTGATAAAGGAGTTGGACCTGCGATGTTTGCTGCGATTATCAGAACTCTTTTCAGGGTTTTTTCCATCGGGGATGCTTCGGCGGGAGGTGAGGATAACACCTGCAATCTGGAAATGAATGTGCTGATCGAAAAGATCAACGACTATATTGCCGTAAACCAGGAGGAGACAGGTTATTTTGCAACGGTGTTTGCCGGCGTCCTTGAGCTTTCGAGCGGTTTGCTCAAATACGTCAACTGCGGACACAATCCGCCTTACATTGTGGACGTATCGGGCAACATCAGGGACAGCCTGCGTCTGACAGGGCCTGTTCTGGGGGCCATGGCGGGTATGACCTATAAATTCCGTGAAGTCGTACTGGCTCCTGGGGATACGTTATTTACCTATACGGATGGACTGTCGGAAGCCCATAACATCAATAAGGAATTATTTTCAGATGAACGGGTTCGGCAGAGCATCAGGCAACCGGCTGTTTCCGCAAAATCGCTTTTGGAACGCATTGTACAGGATGTAAATGAACATATGAAAGGGATCGAGCAGTTCGATGATATCACGATGCTGGTGATACGCAGAAAAACCTGATGTTCATCATCATTTTTGCAGATCCTGACGGTGTGTAAGCTGTTTCCGTTGAAAAGGGCCAACAATGACGAATCTCGGACGATTGATATGCGTATGGGCACTGCTGAGCGCCATTACAGCGCAGACGGCTGATTATCCGCCAGATGTCCAGCGCATCATGGACAGGGGCAAATTGATCGTGGCAATGTATTATAAGGATATTCCGCCTTTTTTTATGCATATTCCCGGGAAAACCAAACCGGAAGGGATGCGATGCCTGCCTTCCGGTGATGGATATTTCTGTGGCGTGGATGTTGAACTGGGGTTGGGGATTGCTGACAAACTGGGCGTTGTCTGTGAATTTCAGCGGAAAGCCGAAACCTTTGATAACCTCATTGATATCCTGGAAAGACACGAAGCCGATATGGCGATTTCCCTGCTGAGTAAAACTCTGGACCGATCCCGAAAGGTGCTTTTCACCAGACCGTATGTGTCGCTTTACAATGGCATGCTGCTGAATCGCCTTTTTCTGGCGACATATTCGGAAGACAGCTCCCTGATATCAATCCTGAATCACCCAACCGTAAAAATTGGCGTCAAAGGGGGAACTTCCTGGGTACAGTATGTCAATCGCCTTTTCCCGAAAGCAGCCATCCGGGAATATCCATCCTGGGATCCCGATGCGATCTCAGCGGTGCGAAGAGGTGAAGTGATGGCGGCCTATGCCGACGAAATCGAGATCAAAAAAGTGATTATCGCCAAACCCGATGTGGCGATAGAGCTTAAAACCGTTATTCTCAAAGACATAACGGATCCCATTGCCATGGCCGTGCCCTGGGACAGTTTTCAGTTGTTGCAGTGGCTGAATACATACATGGAAGAGATGCCGGTCACCATGACAGCGGACAGTATCCTCAGCAGATATCCGGAAAGTATCAAAGGATCCGCTGAGCAGATCGTTTCCGGGGAATCTCAACAATGAATGCTCAACAATCGATTCGGGGTGATAAATTCCAGTGGCTGACAAGTCCGTGGGCGATACTGGCGGGAATATCCGCTGGCGTTGCGGTTGGGGTTTTCTATAAAGAGTTTGCCAATTTTCTGGCTCCTATTGGAAAACTTTACCTGACGATGCTCCAGATGTCGGTGCTGCCCATTATGATATGCGCTGTGGTGTCCAGCCTGGCCAGTCTGCTCAGATCAAAAACGGCCAGTCGGTATCTTGTGCGCATCATCGTTGTTTTTCTATGTGGATTGGTTTTTTCGGCTAGTGTCGGCATCTGCGTTGGCGTATGGGGCGGATTCGGAAAAACCCTTGATCAGCGCTCCCGGAATGCTTTGGGGAAAATGTTGACGGAAAAAGAAGCGGGTTCGAATCTTGAAAATACACCGGAGGCAATGCCGGAATCGTTTATATCCATCTTCGATCCATTAAAGAAAGCCAGGCAACATCATCCTTTCCAGGATTTTCTATCGGGAATTGTGCCCGGCAATATCTTTTCCGCATTGAGTCAGGGAGAGAATCTGAAAATTCTCTTCTTTTCAATCGTGTTGGGGGTTGCGTTGGCAACCGTCGGGATGCGGCAGACGGATCAGATTATCCAGGCGACATTTGTTCTGTTCAAGGCGTTTGAAAACGTTATCGGGTGGATGATGTATTTTCTTCCGTTTGGGTTATTCTGTCTTTTGGCGGGTCAGGTCGCTCAGGTCGGAATTTCGATTATAATGGCCTTGCTGCAATATGTTGTGATGATCTATGTGGCAGCAATCATCATCGTATTGATTAACGGACTTGTTATACGGTTTATGGGCAGGACTTCGTTTTTATCCACGTTTCTTGCCCTGAGAAAGCCATTGATCATTTCATTCGGAACGCGAAACAGTTTCGTGGCCATGCCGTCTGCCATCCATGCGATGTCAGAGGATCTTCGGTTTGAAAAAGAAACGACCAACTTGGTGATTCCACTTGGCATTACGCTTTGCAGATTTGGAACCGTCATGGCGTTCGGTCTTTCGACCATTTTTTTTGCGCAACTCTACAATTTACCCCTGGGTCCGGGAAGCTATGTCGTGATACTGATCGGGGCTGTTCTGGCGGCTCTGGCGTCAGCGGGAGCTCCAGGTGCAGCCACCATCGGAATGCTTTC
>CAIVVZ010000314.1 GCA_903909505.1 uncultured Desulfobacteraceae bacterium | reverse complement strand
GATTTCCTGAAACAGGCGGTGATACTCCGGACTGCCCCAGATGGCGGAAATGTCCCGCGGCCGGGGGAGATCGTTATCCAAAATACATTTAATGCTTCCGGGGTGAGCGGTCATAATCATAATACGGTCGCCCAGGCACAAAGCCTCATCGATGCTGTGCGTAATAAAAACCGCGGTTTTGCGCATCCCTTCCCAGATCTTGAGAAGCTCCTGCTGCAGGAGGAGGCGGTTTTGCTCGTCAAGGGCTCCGAAAGGCTCATCCAGCAACAGGATCTCCGGGTCGTTGGCAAAAGCGCGTGCAACGCTGACCCGTTGTTTCATGCCGCCGGAAAGCTGGTGGGGGTAACATCCGGCAAATTTGGACAGGCCGATCATGTTGATATAGCGCTCGGTGATTTCAAACCGCTCCTTTTTCGGGATACCTCTCAGTCTTAACCCGTAGGCCACGTTATCGCGAACCGTCATCCAGGGAAAGACGGACTGCTCCTGAAATACCATCGAATTCGGCGGACGGCCGTTCTGGGGGGCCGAAATGGTTACCTCTCCGCTGGTCGCCGTCTCCAATCCGGCGAGGATACGAAGGAGGGTCGTTTTACCGCAGCCGCTGGGTCCAACGATGCAGAAAAACTCTCCCGAGCCCACACTGAACTCAATATCCTGAATGGCAGTCACCATTCCGGATCGGGAAGGAAAAAACTTATTCAGCTTCTCTACCACGATAGCTGCTGATGTTGTTGAGCTCATGACTCCCCGTGCTCCCGCCGTTTCCATGGAATGACCCGGTGCTCCACCAAATCAAGACCGATGGAAAACAGATAACCGAGCATCGACAAAACCATTAATGCAACAAACATCTGCTCAATGGCGAACATGTCATACGCACGCCAGATCATCCAGCCGACGCCGGCCTTCGCGGCCGTCATTTCGGCAGCCACCACCAGAATCAGAGCCATGCCCATGCCGAGCTTAAGTCCGGTGAAAATCATGGGCAGCGCTCCGGGGAAAGCTACCGTCAAATAAAAATCCTTGCGGCTGGCGCCGAAGTTTCTGGCCACGTCCAGGTATATTTTCTCAATGTGCAGCACACCGGCCATCGTATTGATCACCACCAGATAGAAGACGCCAATGGCGATGGTAAAGGTTTTGGATAGCTCACCCAGTCCGAATACCAAAAGAATAAGCGGCATGATCGCCAGCTTGGGGATCGGATAGGTTGCCTGGATCATGGGCTCGATAGCGGACCGCATCAGAGGGGACAGTCCCATGCTGAGTCCCAGCAGAATCCCGGGTACCCCTCCGGCGATGAACCCCAGCACAACCCGCTGAACGCTTACCAGCGTATTGTGAAGAAGTTCCCCCGAAACCACTAACGGCATCAGCGCCTTGAGGATCAGTGTGGGGCTGGATAAAATGCGGGTATCGACAATTCCTGTCCGTGCCAGCAACTCCCATACGAGCAGCAGCGAGAGCGGAGACAGGACCGACAGCGTATTCATGACAAATCTGCTACTGGCATATTTAGCCATTTCCCTTACCTATTTATACTTTCCAAGCTGTTTCAAGGCAAAATCGACATACTGGTTGTCAACCGCATCCCCTGCCTTTATGTCCTTTTGCAGCAAATTGTTTTGTTTAAACCATTGCAGGTCCATATCGATACCCTTCATCCTCACATAACCGTCGGGATTAAGCCCGACCGGAAACATTTGTTCATAAAGTTTAGGGTCCTTGATAACCGAAATGTTGATAAGAATGTCGATGACTTCCTTCTTATTCCGATTTTTAAAGAAAGCATCGTTATAGTCCCGCAAGGATTGAATATACGCGACCATAAAACGGTTCGCAAGATCTGGTCGTTTGGTCATGCTGGTACCATAGACCAAGAGTGCGGTCTGCGCCTCGGGATCATATTCCATGGGGTCTTTCCATGGGTCAAGTATCCCCTTGGCAATACCCAGGGCCACGAACGGTTCAATCAGCATGGCAGCATCAGTGCTGTTGTTCCCGAGCGCCACAAGCATGTCTGGGAAGGACCGGATGACCTGCAGATCGACGTCTTTTGTCGTCATATGACCCGCCTCGAGCACCCGGACGAGAGAGATCTCATCGAGCGACGCAGTCCCGACGATGGCAATCTTTAGACCACGCAGATCTTTAAAATCCTTCAACTTATCCGCCAGATCCTTGCGGACGACCAGCCGGTAATACCCCTTGCCGGGAACGTTGATCCCCTTATCGGCGACGATCTTCATCGGAATGTCGCGCGACATGGCATTGAAAAGACCGGCAGCGGTAACGGTCGCTCCGACATCCAACTGCCCGGCCGCCAATTGGTTGATCATCTCCTGCCCGGAATTAAACTGCACCGGTTCGATCGTGATCCCCAGATCTTTATAATATCCCCTGGCCATGCCGATAAGCACCCCCGAGTCGGAAACAACCTGCTTCATCCCAACTTTGACGACTGTTTCCTGGGGTAAAGGCGTCAAACCGCCGGCCCAGGAGGAACCTTTATTCACCACCGACTGCGCGGGGGTATCGGAACCCCATGCGCTCGTAAGGAACATGCTGGCCATCAATAGAATAACCGCTGCGAAACATCTTTTCTTCGTCATCCTTACCCCCCCTTTAATGATCAGTTTGGGATGCTTTTGCGCGGAACCAGGTATTGCTCGGCCATGGTGTCCGCATACTCTCTCACCATCGGGTTCCCTGCCATCCCAATCGGGGTCGATGTCACTCTCTCCCGAAAAATGAATACTTGTGCTTCAGGTAAAAGCTTTTGAACCGCTGCCGCCAGCGGCAGCCCATTTTCCAGTATTTCAAGGGCATGCGAATTGCCGAGCAAAAGATTAAGCCCCAATCCTGCGGCGGTTTTAAGGATCTCGTGATCAGAGGGCAGCCGGCTGATCGAGGCGATAACCGTATCCGCTTCCGGATGTTCCGCCTTTGCCATCGCAAGCTGTTCAGCGGTAAAGCCGGTATGAGGGAAAATGTGAATAATCGTGTTGACCCGATCCTTCCGGTCTCCCAGCAGGATCTTTCCCCTGGTAGAGACGGTTGTTTCATCAATAGAGGGGCATTTCCGCACCCTCCTTTCCGCCGAGAGCATTTCCATTTCTTCGTCAGAACCTGAAAAAAGATTGATCCGGTCGATAATATCGCCAAGCGTGACGATCCCTTCGAGCACCCTTCCTACAAACAGCACATTGCCGGGAATTCCGCAGTATGCGATGTCCTTGCGAAAAGCGCGGTGGCCGTGAATGTACGCAATGCCGGGATGCAGTCCGTGGAAAGCCTCGTGCAATTCAAACACGGCAATCCCGTATAAAGACAAGTAATCGCACAGCGTCACCCCGCCGCAGCTTGCGCCGTCCGCTATCGGATGATGGGCGATGATCACCTCGATTCCTGTCGCTGCCGCAAGTTCGATACCGGACTCCGTAAGTGTCATGACCACCGCGATCTTCTTTAGGGGAGCATCGGGATTGCCGTACACAAGGCCTGGTATCTCGGTGCACGCTTTGCCGGGAATCCCCGATGATTTTGTGAGAACGAACCGGTTCTTCCCGTTGTTCAGATCCGCCGCGTCCCGTACGCACCTTCCGCCGGTGATCGTATCCAAAGCTTGCAGAACATCCTTAACCTTCATGGCTTAAAGTCGGTCAGCTCCCTTTCCGATGATCCGGCAGAATCAGGCACGGCCGGCAAAAAAACAACATCCCCCGTAGCGGCTATACCCTGACGCTTGGGCTACTCCCCGTCGTCCTCTCATGCTCTCGACACGCATTTGGATAATTTATCATGGAGATGCCAAGCGAAATATACTGAATACGGCTAACGGCTTATAAGAAAACGCTTTTTGAATTTGTTACGATAGCACCCGTCGTGGATTCTGTAAAGGACATTTAGAGAACATTTTGGGGCCGTTTTATTGGTAAGTTAAGGCCGGCCCTTTCAAGGTTGTACTTATTATTTTTGGAATCAAAGACGGTCATTCAAGCCTGTTGGCGACCCCGGTCCAG
The DNA here is from genome assembly GCA_903909505.1 of uncultured Desulfobacteraceae bacterium. Taxonomy (GTDB): domain Bacteria; phylum Desulfobacterota; class Desulfobacteria; order Desulfobacterales; family Desulfatirhabdiaceae; genus RAAP-1. Next base: position 12,526 of record CAIVVZ010000314.1, on the reverse strand, counting down.
GCTTCGGTATTGAATGGCCTCGGCCACATGATCAATGCGAATATCCGTGGATGCATCCAGATCCGCAATGGTGCGGCTAATCTTAAGTATCCGGTTGTAGGCCCTCGCGGAAAGCCCCAGCCGGTCGATGGCGGATTCCAGAAGCGCGCCGGAGGATGCATCGGTTTGGCAGAATTTCCGGATCTGGCGGCTGGGCATCTGGGCATTGCAGTAAATCGCGAGCTGAGAAAACCGCTTGGACTGAATGGCACGGGCCGCGGCAACCCGGCGCTGTATCACTGCGGACGGCTCTTGGAGGCCATTTCCCATCAAATCCTTGTAGGGGACGGCCGGCACATTCACGTGGATGTCGATCCGGTCCAGAAGGGGTCCGGAAATCTTGGAACGATATTTGTGGATCTGCTGGGAAGAGCAGCCGCATTCGTGCTTGGGATCTGAAAAATAACCGCAGGGACAGGGGTTCATGGCGGCAACCAGCATAAAACTGGAAGGATAGGTGATGGTGGTGGCGGCTCTGGATATGGTTACCTTATGATCTTCAAGCGGCTGGCGGAGAACTTCCAGGACATGTTTTTTGAATTCGGACAGCTCATCCAGGAACAAGACCCCGTTATGCGCCAGGCTGACTTCGCCGGGCCGGGGGAAATGTCCGCCACCAATCAGACCGGCATCAGATATGGTATGATGCGGAGACCGGAACGGCCGGCGAATAACCAGGGCCTGATCTTTCGAAAGCATGCCGGATACACTGAATATCTTGGTGGTTTCAATGGATTCATCAAAGCTGATGGGCGGAAGGATCGAGGGGATTCGTTTGGCCAGCATGGTTTTGCCGGAACCCGGGGGACCGATCATAATCAGGTTATGTCCCCCGGCTGCAGCCACTTCCAGCGCCCGTTTGGCAAGCTCCTGTCCCATGACCTCCGCATAATCCGAATCATATTCACCGGGCACGTCGAACATGCGCGACACATCGCATATTTCCGGTGGAATTGGCGTATATCCTCTGAAAAAATCAATAACCTGGGGCAGGGTTTTAGCCGGAAGAACCACCATATCCTGAACCACGGCGGCTTCCAGGCGATTGTCGTATGGAACAATAATTGACGGATAACCGGCCTGTTTTGCCGCAATCGCCATGGGAAGAGATCCGTTAACCGGTTTGATGCGGCCGTCCAGGGACAGTTCACCCAGGATCAGGCATCCGGAAACCGCTTCCATCGGAATCAGCCGGGTCGCGGCCAGAATGCCGATGGCTATGGGAAGATCAAAACCGGTCCCTTCCTTCTTGATATTGGCAGGCGCCAAGTTTACCGTAATCCGATCGTCCGGAAACGTGTATCCGGAATTTTGAATGGCGGATCGGACCCGCTCCTTGCTCTCTTTCACGGATATCTCCGGAAGCCCGACAATGGTAAAGTTGGGAAGGCCGAAGGCAATATCCACTTCAACCTCAACCAGATAGGCATCCACTCCGATAACGGCGCTGCTTAATATTTTTGCCAGCATGGGTGCCCCCTTGAAAAAAATTAAGCCTTATCCGGCAGGGTGAACCATTGCCGAGATAGGGACGATCGTTACCTTTTTTTGAATTTCAGGAAGCGCTTCCTGAAGAATCTGAAAGGTCAGCGCATGGGGATGTCCGATGGCCAGGGCCTGACCATTTGTCGAAGCTTTCTGTAAAAGCAGACGGAACTGTTTTCGAATTGCCTCGGGGTCCTGAACATTATCCAGAAACACATCGCGTTCCGCATAGGGTACCTGAAACATCCTGGCGGATGACCGCGCCTGGCTTTCAGCAGTGGTTCGGCTGTCGATAAAGAAAAGATCTCTCTTTTTGATACTGGAGAGTATCTGATTCATCTGATCCGATGAGGCCGTCATTTTTGACCCCATGTGATTGTTGACGCCTTTAATGTAAGGGACGGCATCCAGATCGTCATTCAACTGACGGATCAGCGCATCGGGCAACATCGTGGTCATCAATGCTCCGGGGCCGGGATTGACAGCCGGATATTCCAGGGGCTCCATCGGAAGATGGAGCATCAAATCCAGCCCTTTTTCTCTGGCCATCTTGATGATTTGTCGTTGATACGGACTATGGGGAAGGATGGACAGGGTAATTGCCGCATTCAGGCCGATGAATTTTTCGGCAATTTTGGAATCATATCCGATATCATCAATGATGATGGCAATTGAAGGCAACTTCCCCTTCTGCGGCGGATGGGGTTTGGTCAGGACTTCCCGGACAGGTGGAATTGCTGGCTCGGTTTTGGGATATATCTCGAAATCCGGCGGCTTTATCTCTGCCGGCGGATGGACCGGATGTCTTTGTACTTCAGGAATTGCCGCTATCGGACCCATGACCTGACCGTGTTTGTTTTTTTTCAGGGCCTGGTTCACCAGAACCCCCAGAACCAGGACCAGGATAATTAAAACAACAAGTCCCGTGATTCCTCGCTTCAAGTGAGAAAACATTCCCGGTTTTTTTCGGGATTTCCTTGTTGAAGACGCTTTTGTTTTTCGTGCGCGGAGAGGAGCGGCCATGAAAAGATCCAGTTGGGGAAGAACAAATCCGTACTGCGGGAGAAAGTCTGTTTTCCTCGCAGTACGGATTTGATGTTATGCAGAGAGTTATTTTTGCTGTAGCCCTTTAAAAATATCGTAGCTGATCAATGTTTCCAGGGCCCGCTTTACCTGGGTATCCATTTCCAGCCTTTCCGGGTTCACGAATCCGTCAACGCTTTCTTCATCGGGCCCCGTCTGTGAGGGCGCCGGATTTTTGTCCAGGTTTTTGTCTGGGTTCTTATCCGGTGACGGCTTGGGTTCCTTTGTCTTTTTCTGCCCCTTGCCCGGTTCTGCTTCCAGATGGTTTTCCAGATCTTTTTCCTTTGGCATTACCAGGGGTTCGCGTCCTGGCTTTTCCTTGTCCTTGGTACGGCCCAGCTCTTGTTTGACCTCGATATCGGGTTCAATTCCCTTGGCCTGTATGGATCTGCCGCTTGGCGTATAATATCTGGCGATGGTCAGCTTCAGCCCATAGCCATCCCGGAGCGCTTCGACATTTTGCACGGATCCTTTCCCAAAGGAAGTGGTTCCCATGACCAAGGCCCGTTTATGATCCTGTAACGCGCCGGCAACAATTTCCGAAGCACTGGCACTGCCGCCGTTGATTAATACAACCATCGGATAATTGCGTTTGACAACCTTGGCGTGCGCGGTAAACACCTTGGTGTTTTTATCCTGTCTTCCTTTTATGGACAGGATCGTTCCTTTTTCCAGAAACAGGTCGGATACCTCGATGGCTTGATTTAAAAGCCCGCCTGGGTTGTTCCGAAGATCAAGGATGAGTCCTTTGAGGGGCGCCTGGCCGGATTCCAATTTCTCCAGAGCGGAGACCAGATCCGGAGTTGTGTTGTCTCTGAAATTGGTAATCCAGATATACCCGTATCCGGGTTTAAGGCTCAGGGAGCGGACGCTTTCAATGGGGATCACATCGCGAACCAGTTCAAATTCCAGCGGTTCGGGTGCACCTTCCCGAATAAGGGTGACGGAAATCTTGCTTCCCTTGGGTCCGCGAATACGGGATACGGCATCCCGAAGATTTTTTGTGGGCTCTGTTCCGATCTTGACGATAATATCCCCGGATTTGAAGCCGGCCTTGTAGGCCGGTGTTCCTTGAATGGCGGATACCACCGTAACCATTCCGTCCCGGGTGGTAATGCTGACACCGATACCGGTAAATTCCCCTTGTGTATCCACCTGAAGCTCCTTGTAGTCTTCCGGCGAAAGCAGTGAGGAATGCGGGTCAAGCCCGTGAACCATTCCCTGAATGGCGTCTTCTATGAGTTTTTTGGTGTCCGCGGGTTCGACATAATTTTTTTCAATCAGCTCGATGACATCGGAAAACAGCTTGAGTCCTTTGTATGTTTCATCTGTCGTTGCTGAAAGATCTCGGAAAAAGCCGGCGCCAATGGTCCAAAAACCTACGGCGACTGCCACGGTCACCCATAATTTAATTTGTCGCCTTAATTTGATATTTTGGTGCTTGCTGGCCATGCAGTTGCTCCTTTTAACCTATCTTGATCCATTCCATTGGATCCATTGGTTTTCCCCGGTGCCGTACTTCAAAATACAATCCAGCGCCGGTAACAGAACCCGTATCACCTGCTGTTCCGATGATTTCTCCAGTTTCGACCTTATCCCCTTTAGACTTGAGTAGTTCTTCAAGATGCGCATAAACCGAATAGTAATGGTTGCCATGGTTGATGATCACCATGTTGCCGTATCCCTTGTACCACTCCGCAAAGAGGATCTGGCCCGCATAGACAGACAGAACCGGCTCTCCCCTGTCCGCCTGAATATCAATCCCGTTTCGAAAAGTTTCCACATTCAAGCGGCTGTGAACCTCTTTGCCAAACGATGATATAATTCTACCCTTCACCGGTAATTGAAGCAAGCCCTTGCTTGAAATAAAATCGCGACCGATTATCGGAGTTGCAGTATCCGATGTTGTATCGCCTTTTCCCAGGGTTTCAACGGTTGCGTTCAACTGGTCGGCTGCCTGTTTCAGAGCTTCTATGGCATTGATTTCCCGAGATTTTTTGATCCGGATATCCGTTAGCAGCTCCTGCCTTTTTCTTTTTTCCTTTTCAATGGACTGGATTTGATCGGCATGCTGTTTTTCCAGGCGCTGTTTATCTTCATACTGGCTTTTCTGTTTTTCGTACAAGACTTCCAGCTTTTTCCTGTCTTCCTGAAGCCGAGCGAAGAGCCGTTCGTCAGAAGACAAAATCCGCTGCAACAAATATTTACGATGGGCCCAGTCCTGAAGCGTTTCCGCGGACATCAGAAAATTCAATCCGCCGACGCCGTCCAGCTTGTATAACGCTACCACTCGTTTTCCGGCATATTCATCGCTGGTTTTGATCCGGATGGAAAGCTCTTCGGATGCCGACAGGGTTTCATTGATTTTTTGTTTCAGGTTATCAATATCCCGATGAAGGGTTACAATCAGCTTTCGGGATGTGTTGAGGGTCCGGTCAATTTCATCCAGAAGGGTGACAACCGAAATCTCTTTCTGTGCATAGGATTCCAGTTCTGCCTGACGCGTTTGAATATTTCGGGTAATTTTGCCGACCTGATGTTGAATATGATGGTAATCCTTCAGAGATCGGCTCTGGGATGCCTCCTCCTCTTCATCAGTCGTCTGCGGATCCGATACTTTGGCATATTGATCACTGACAAAACCCCTTTGATCATCAATGATGATTTCATACCATCCGTTCAGATGGTTATGAATGGCAATGGATGCTCCTTTAGGCAAATTGGCGATGATGGCGCTTTGCTTATCGGGTTTTTCGCGGACATGAAGCCGGTCGACCGTTACGCTGCCGGTCAGGGTCAGTGGCGCGGAAAACAGATCGCCGTATGCCATTGACAGAATCAGGCAACAGCCGGCAGTTATTTTGATTAATTTCGAAAAAACTGTTTCATCGAAAGGAAACATCCGATCAATCCGATTCCCACACTGCAGCCGAAGATTATTCCAATGGATTCTATCGAAAGAAAACGGATCTGCCAGAACCCGGACGCCAGGTCACTGGTCAGTTTCGAGGACAGAAACAGATATACGGCATAAACCGTAAATAATCCGACCCCCCCACCCGAAGCGCCCTGTATCAGGCCTTCGATGTAGAAAGGCGCTTTAATGAACAAATCGGTTGCGCCAACCAGGCGCATGACCTCGACTTCATCCCGCCGGGAATACAGCACCAGCCGGGCGGTATTGGCAACAATTAATCCCGATGCGATAAAGAAAATCCCCCCCAGAATCATGCCGGCAAAGCGAAAGAGATTCAGCATATTTGAAAAACGTTCCATCCACTGCTGGCCGTATTCAACACTTTCAACCGCGGGCATTCTGGTGATCTGATCTGCGATGGATTCAATCTGGTTCAGCCTGACCGCCCCGTTTTTCAACTCCACTTCCAGGGAGTCGGGGAGCGGATTTTCTCCCAGCCCATCTATAAGCGATGGCTGATGCTTCAGATGGGCCTTAAATGTCGCAAGCGCCTGGGACTTGGATATGAACTGTACCTTCTGAACGCCGTCAAGTCCCTGAATGCGATAAGTGGTATCCTGACTTTGGGCTTCGGTTGCACCCTCTTTCAGATATACCATAATACGAATGCTGCTTTCGGAGACGGTCATCCAATGGTTGAGATTGGTCCAGATCAACAAAAATGCGCCTGCGATCAGGACAGACAACGCGACCGTCAACACGGCAACGCCGTTTAAAAAACGATTGTCATTAATATCCCTCAAGGCTCGCATGATGGTTGATTTCATGGTGTATTTACGATCTGGTCATCTTCAGCGTTTTCCGATAGTTGCCCCTGAACCAGATGAATGATTCTGCCACCGGTATTCTCAATGAGCATTCGGTCATGCGTGGCAAGAATGACCGTAGCCCCTTTCTGATGAATTCCTTTTAACAACGCCATGATATTGGCGGCTGAATCCGGATCAAGACTCCCTGTAGGTTCATCCGCAAGAATGATTCTGGGGCTGCCGGCAATGGCTCTGGCCACTGCCACGCGCTGCTGTTCACCTCCGGACAGGCTAGGCGGAAACGCCTCCTGTTTATGCTCCATTCCGACCGTTCTCAGCACGCTGTGAACTTTTTTCTGGATCAACCGGCGCTTTTCACCCATTGCCTCAAGAACGAGCGCGACATTATTGAAAACGGTTTTGGTCGGAATCAATTTGTAATCCTGAAAGATGATTCCGAAGTTGCGGCGAAGATAGGGAATCCGGCGTCGGGAAATCCGGGTTAAATTGATGCCGTCTACAATAACCTGCCCTTGTGTAACCGGTTCTCCCAGATACAGAAGCTTCAGGAACGTTGATTTTCCGGCACCACTAGGGCCCGTGATGATGATAAACTCATTCCGGTGAATATCCAGGGTAATGTCTACCAGCGATTTTTGAATACCGTAGTTCTTGTGCACATGAAACATTCGAACGATCGGACTGCTGCGATGCTCTTCCATGATGGTTCGGTATCCGATTTATGGTTAGCCCACTGAAATTATGTTTTTTGTCCTTCTTTTATCAACAATTCGCGATACCAGCATGAAAAATCAAACATCCCCTTATATTTATCATCATCGTTGATAATTCCCAATGCGATTTCCAGAACACCGCTGCCGTAGGCATTACTGTATTTTTCGTTGGTCATTGTCTGCAGAAATTCCCTGACCAGCATCTGGGTGGTGCGTTTGGTTTTATCTTTTCGAATGTCGATCGGATCTTTGGGTTCGGAAAACGGATCCCATTGTTCATATCCTTTTTTCTGAATGTGCGACTGCCTTCTGGGAGACATGCAATCAAACACCGCTTTTTTTCGAATCTCGACCTCTTCTTTAGAAAATTCAGTCATTTATTTGTCTTCCCGGGAATGGTTTTGTTCAGTCATCATGATATTCTCTGCTGCTTCCGCATCTGTTTCACCCGTTTTCCGAAGTCCCAGATATTCGGCATCATAAACAGTTGCCAGAGCCATGGACAGCGGTACCAGCATTTCGCCTAATCGGGCGTATTTAGATTGTATCGAAACCGCCAGCTCTGCTGAAAGCTGGAGCAATTTATTCTGAATCTTATCCAGATTTACCGTTGGATACTTTTCCCCTTTTTCAAATCCCGACAGCCCACAGGTATACCCTTCACCGCCTATTGCAGTGGGAATACCGTAAAGTTTACAGGTCAGCGGCCTGAAATCATAAATCTCACACATCTCGGCATCATTCAACATGGGGCAGCGGACGCGTGTTTCCGCCATCTCATTGAGAATCTCTTTTTCTCCCTTGCCGGATTCGACCGCCTTGTAGGCGCTTTTTTTAAGTTTGTACAGCGTGCGGTCAATTTTATTGCAACGTTCCATCATTATATTAAGGATTTCGCCGCTGTATTTATCCCTGAACCGTTCATTGATATACAGCGCTTCAATCAAGGTAAGATCAAACACCGCATGGCAGCAGTCCGAACAGAGGGGTTTACATTTTACACAGTCGGGAAATTGATTTTTTACGGATTCAAATGCACGTTCGACAGATGCGGACAACGCTTCGTACTGCTCAAAAAACGGTTTGAATTGTTCGTTCATTTATATTCTCTACCTGTTTCATGTGAAACATCTTTGGGTTTGAAAAGCGAAAATGCTGTCAATACTATTTACCGATACAAAACGAATTAAAAATATGATCGAGAATCTCATCCGTGATCCGCGCCCCAGAAATTTCGTCAATGCAGTCAATGGCATCTCGAATATCCATAACAACGACCTCAGAGGGACTCATCCGCTGAATTCCGTCCATGGCCTGGCGGATATAGCCGGCTGCTTTTTCAAACGCGCGCGCCTGCCTGAGATTGGGAATAAATCCAACAGGCTCTTCACCCTGGGTTTTTTCAAGGATTTTCTTGACAATCAAGTCAACCAGCCTCTCCATATGGATCTGTTCTTTTACCGAGATCGCCACAGAGGGAACCGTTGAAAATCTTTCATTATCTACAATATAACCAGGGTCCGCCGCAAGGTCAATTTTATTAAAAACCAGGATGACCGAAACATTTCCGGTCATATCCAAAAGCTGATTTTCCAGCTCATAATCGGAAACAGATGCATCCAACAGCAGCAGAATCAGATCAGAGGTGTGAATACGTTCATAAGTTTTTTCAATTCCCAGCAATTCAACGGTGTTCTGCGTGATGTGGACCCCGGCGGTATCGGAAAAATTAACCGGTATTCCCCGAAAAATCACGGCTTCCTCAACAACATCCCTTGTGGTTCCGGGAATGTCCGTAACTATGGAGCGGTCTTTTTTGACCAGCCAGTTCATGAGACTGGATTTTCCGACATTCGGGCGGCCGATAATGGATATTCGATAACCATCGCGAATAACATGGCAGTCTTCATACTGCTGAATCAAACTCAGAATTGGCACCAACACGTTTGATTGAAGCTGCGGATAAACCGAAAGCAACTGCAATTCTTCCACCTCATCCGGAAAGTCGATTGAAGCCTCAATTCTCACCAGAATGTCCCGTAGCGCATCGCAAATCTGTTTGACATGCTGTTTGTAACCGCCGGACAGATGCGAAGCGGCGGATTCAAGGGCTTTTTCTGATTTCGAATTGATAACGTCGATAACTGCTTCAGCTTGTGTTAAATCGATTCGGCCGTTCAGGAAGGCCCGGCGGGTAAACTCGCCAGGGCCGGCCAGTTCGGCGCCGCTTTGCAAGACCACATTTAAAATGGCTTTAAGCACAGCATAGCCGGAATGCGCCTGAATCTCGACCACATCTTCCCGGGTATAGGAATGAGGGGCTTTCATGAACGTAAGAAGAACTTCATCCAGAACGGCCTGTGTATCCGGTTGAACGATGGTGCCGTAATATAGATGGTGAGAAACAATCTGATCCGGCGGGAAACAGCAACTGGAAGTGCTTGAACGCGGCAGAGAGCGGGGGTTAAAGATGGAAAGGGCAATGAACAAAGCCCGGTCACCGGATATTCTGATGATTCCAATTCCCCCACGACCTAAAGGGGTAGCAATTGCAGCGATTGTTGAACCATTCATGGATGTACGACATGTTTCCAATCAATGGGAAGATAAACGATACTGAATCCACGACGTCTGACTTTCATCCAAGTCCGGGCATCGGGCCATCACGTAAAAGATGAATTACGGTTCAGCAGGCGTCAGGGGCTCTTGGCGATGGGTTTGTTGTGGCAGCACGATAATTTTCTTCAAATACCCTTCCCCCATGCTTTGTGTTTTTACCCTGCGGTCGTTCTTCAGCGCAATGTGGATGATTTTTCGGTCCTGCGGGTTAAACCTGCCGATGACCACGGGTTTTCCATTTTGGCAGGCTTTTTCCGCAATACGCGACGCCTGTTTTTGAAGATCATCCTGTCGTTTCGAAAAATAGCCTTCGATATCAACAATAATACGGGTTCTGTCTTCAGATGACTTATTGACTATTTTTTTCAAAATATACTGAATGGCTTCAAGAATTTGACCTCTTTTACCGATGAGTGCCGCCGAATTCCCGCCGCGGATGGTATACACAATCTGCTTGTTACTGCTTTTCACGACAATTTCAGCATCGCTGGTCACCGAATCTACCAGCTTTTGTAAAACAAGCCTGCCGCGATCCACCGAATCCAAAAACATCGATGATTCCATGTCAATGCTTTTGGATTCAGATTTTTGAGAGTGATCCTGTATAGCGGCATTTTCAACAAGTTCATCATCTGGCGGGGCGCTGTTTCCCTCTGAACATGGGGCAGCGTCAGCTTTCTGAATACCGGGGATTGCCACCCGAATGCGCGCTTTTTTTATTCCGACCAATCCAAAGATTCCGGTGGAGCCAAAAGAAAGCACTTCGTGTTTCAACTGATCCCTGGGGATTTTTAAGGCATCGCATGCTTTGGTTACGGCCCGCTCAACATTTTTTGCCTCAAATTCAATAAAAGGCAACATCCATCCCCTCCATTATCAGACTGGCTGTCAAAATCCCGCATGATGATCAAGCGTATTTCTTTTGAATATAGTACTGCTGGCTTATGGAGACGATGTTATTGACTAACCAGTATAAAACCAGACCAGAAGAAAAATTGATGAATATAAAAGTAAATACAATGGGCATCATCATCATCATCTTTGCCTGCATTGGATCTCCCATGGGCGGAGACATTTTTTGCTGGATAAACATGGTGGCTCCCATGACGATCGTCAGCACCGGAATGCCGTAGGGGGGTTCCATGAACGGAATCGAAAATGAAAAATGCAATAAGCGGTCCGGGGCTGAAAGGTCGGTTATCCATCCGAAAAAAGGAGCGTGGCGCAACTCGATTGCCTCGTAAAGCATTCTGTACAATGCGAAGAACACGGGAATCTGAACCACCATGGGAAGGCATCCGCCCAGAGGATTGACCTTGTAAGTTTTGTAAAGGGCCATGGTTTCTTCATTCATTTTCTTTTTGTCATCTTTGTATTTTTCCCGGATTTGCGCCATCAGCGGTTGAATTTTTTTCATCTCGCTCATGGATTTATAGCTCTTTGAACCCAGGGGCCAGAGAATACCCTTGATAATCAGTGTCAATACAATAATTGCCACGCCATAATTGGGAATATAGTCATGCAGAAAATTCAGGAGCCACAGCAGGGGTTTGGCCAGAATGTCAAAGAATCCGAAATGAATGGCCTTGTCCAGTCCGATGCCCAGATTGCTGAGAATGGAATGGCTTTTGGGTCCCATGTAGATATTGTATTGAAATTTGCGCTGAACGCCGGAATCGATTTTGATTTCCGGTTCAATAAAAACATTGTCAAGCCGTCCGTTCGTGAGTGACAATTTGATGCTGGCCTCTGTTGGAACAACCGGAACAATGCTTGTTAAAAAATAACGCTCTTCAAGACAGGTCCAATTGATTTTACCGGAATACACATTCTTTTTCTGAAGATCTTTTACAGCGATTTGTTCAAGCGCGTTATTGATGAAGGCGCTTGGACCTTCAAATCCATAGCTGTTTTTTGCTTCTTTAAACTTATCGGTCAAGGACAATTCCAGATGATCCTGCAGCAACTTACCAGAGCCGTTTTTAATGATAACATTCAAGCCGATCAAGTACGAATCCGGATAAAATGTGAATTGTTTTTCAAGCACGACGCCGGATGGGGAAGTCCACAGAAAAGATATTTCCTGGGAGCTGTCGCGAACATCGATACTGTCGGAAGAAACGGTTGACAAAAAAACCGCGTCCTTTAATTCCGGAATGCTGTTTTCCGAAAAAGACAGGTGAAGCGATCCGACATTGGGCAGCGTAATCAGTTCCTTATTCGGAGAATCGGATTCAACCGATTCCCGGTATTGCCTCAGCGTAAAATTCTTGAAAAAAGCGCCTTTGTCCGAAATGGTAACCGAATAAAACGAAGTGTTCACCACAAGGTCTTTACTTTTTTGAAAAGCAGGCAGAGGCTGTTCCTTAATGGCAGTTTCCTGGGGGGAGCCTGCTGCAATTTTGTCTGCCGGCAAGGGGGCGTCAGGCTGTGTTTGAGCCGTCTGCTGCTGGGGAGGGGCAGTGTCCTGGAAAAAAAATCCCCAGACCGTAAAGACTAAAACAGAAAGCACAATTGCTATAAGTAAACGACCTTGTTCCATAATGACTCCCATGGTTTCCCGGTAAGGGAAATCAGCTGATAACCCAGCAAATGACAGGGTTGATGGTGTGAAGCGATATCGCTTGGATAGATAATGAGGTGTAGAGGGGAAGATAGTTTCATTTTCAGGGGACTGGATCAACGCCGCCTGGGTGAAACGGATGGCATTTCAAAAGGCGTTTGAATGCCATCGCCCCACCTTTGCAAGCGCCGTATTTCATTATGGCCTCGGATGCGTACGCCGAGCACGAAGGATAAAACCGGCAGCACGGCCCAATAAAAGGAGAAACGGCAAGTTG
>CAIVVZ010000313.1 GCA_903909505.1 uncultured Desulfobacteraceae bacterium | reverse complement strand
GCCAGCCAGCGATACCTGACGAGGGACGTTCGCAAAATTATTCCTCATCCCAAAGCGGTGGTATGATCGTTGGTTTCGGGTTTTTCTCGATCTCTTCGAGCATGTCGGAAATGACTTCTTCATCCACAAGATGCGCTGCCATCATTGCCCTTAAAAGCATTCTATCGTTTCTCAGCTCATTCACTAACCGTTGAAGGTCATCAATCTGATCCTCATACTTTTTGTATCGTAGTGATATTTTCATATATTTATGTGTTTGGTTGTTGTTGAGATATAATGCGAACATGCGCATCCACCTAATCCCTACCGTCCGGCACTTTGGATGCTTGCGCATCCGGCGTGCCCGCCGTCCGGGATAGGTGATGCGGGACGTTGGCTGAAAATATCGTCTTCCTTTGACACTCTTTTTTCATGAAAAACAAACCATTCACGATTGCGTGCCTTTTCTTTGCTGCAGCCTGCTCATTTTTCGTCTTAAATGATCTCTTCTTTATGGCGGATTATCGGACAACAAACGGCGTTTTGACTGACGATCCTGTCAAATACAGGGCTAGTTCAGCTAAATATAATAAAAAGCGCTTTCGCGTTGAGTATGCTTTTTATGCTGCTGACGGAAAAGCCTACAAGGGGAGCGACTCTGTAGTCATCAGCCCTGGCAAGCCGCTCACTATTTTTTACAAGCCCGGTAATCCAAATAATAATCGGGCGGAATCGCCGAACCCTGTGCTGATGCTTATTGGCTTATTGATATCCTCGGTAGGTGCACTTATATTCTGGGATCCGCCTTGGTGGAATACATTTCTCTCACGTTTCGACAAATAACTAACATAACAACAAAAATATATGGAAGGACTCATCGGCACTATCCTCGGCATCTTAATCCTAACTGGTTTGGTAGCGCTCGCCAAATGGGGCGACATCAAAATCAAAGAGAAGAAAGGGCGTAATAATAACAACAAAACGAAAGAATAAATGCCAACAGACCAGTCCACCCAATCCCGTCCCTTCGGGACTTTCGGCATACCTCCTGCTGATTCCGCTTCGCGGGCAGGAGGAATGCCGAAAGCAAGCGGGATTGGTGACTGGGGACGTTCGGCAAAGAAATATGCCTCTTTGCAATTCACTTCCACTCCTCCATACTCAGCACCACATCGTCATCAATGAATCATTACTCGCTCTATTTTATGGTTGCGCTTGTCCTTGGTGGACTCGTCGCATTAGCCACGACCGTGGTGCTAAGGAAACAAAAACATAAAGGGCATCAGCGACTCCAATTGATACGCATTCTTTTCTGGGTAATTGCAGTAATGGCCATATTTACCTCGGCTTTGCAGGTGTTCTTGTTTGCTACCGGCAGTAGCCCCTCTTGGTTTCCGAACCCATCTGTATTTGTCAGCTTGGTAGTTGTTAGTATTCTTTACGCACAGACTTCTAAATCGATACAATACAAGAAACAAAATGGCCGAACAGACTCGTCCAGTTAATCGCTGGCCCGTGGGGTGTTTCGATGAACACCGAATTGACGTTCCACCGCTCAGGCACAGGGCCT
>CAIVVZ010000312.1 GCA_903909505.1 uncultured Desulfobacteraceae bacterium | reverse complement strand
TCTGAAAACGTTTTTCCTCCGCCTGTGCCACTGCCTCAGCCTGTTCACGAAGTTGATCCGCGATGCCGTCGGCCCGGGCAATCGCTTGCGGAAAAGCTTCCTCCAAAGGCTTGCCCGGAACGAGTTCTTCCTGAACCCCTTTGCCCTGCAACAAAGCCAGCACCAGGTTCCAGCCGTGATCCCGATGATCCCTGGCTTTGCGGAGTGCCTGTTCGGAGGGCAATTCGCCGCGGCGCTCCATCCGGCCAAGCTCGGCTTGAATGGACTCAATCCGTTTTGTCCCATCGCGTCTCTTGGACTCCTCGATCTCGATTTCCCGCATTATCTTGTCCATTTCCTCACCAAAGCGGCGAATAACGGATTTGGCTGGAACCGAGAGGCTGGCAGTCCCGTCCAAATCCTCGGGAACACCGGTCAATTCTTTATGGAGGTCCATTGTTTCCCGGATCAGTCGTTTGACCTCGGATTTGCCGGCCGAAAGTGTTTTGTTTGCATCCGTGGCTCCCGCCGCCGCGGATAAGGCATCCCGGAGACGGGTCAAGTCCGTTTCCGGCAGGGCTTTCAACTGTGTTTCCCGGATCTCGATCTGCGCCTTGAGGTCTTCCGCCTTTCCTTTATGTTTCTCGCGTTCCTCCAGTGCTTTTTGAAGATCATTGGCGGCTTCTTCGCAGGCCAGTCGAACGGCGCTGCTCAGCCGCAGTGTCTCAAGTTCGGACAGGCTGCCGGTCCGTTCCAGATTTTGCATGCCCGCCCGCAGAGCCGTTTCAAGTCCTGCCAATTCGGTTTCCAGATCAATCAGGGAATTCTTGCGATCCCCTTGCACGCCCAGGTCCTGATGCAGCCGATCCAGCGCATCGGCCTCAGCCAGCAAGGCGGGCGAAATCCGGCAACTTGCCATTTGAGTTTCCAGTTTGGCGATCTGAATCGTCAGTCGGTGGGCTTCCGCGTGGGCATCGCCGGCCACTTTCCGAGCGGCTCGCGCTCGTTCGACGAAATCGCTGGAAACATCCGGCATCCAGGGAAGGGCCTCCAGTTTTCGCATCTCCTCGCTTAACCGTCCCACCGTGGGAAGCGCGTCTTCACAGCGGATAATCCACTCCAGGTCCCGGGTAATTCCAAGGATATCTTCCTCCAGCTTTGTCTTATTGACCTCGGCTGCCGTCAGCTCCCGCTCGATCTTCTCCCATGCTTCCGAATTCACTGAGGCGTCACGGCTTTGGCGCAGGAGTTCCTTGTGTTTGGCAGCCGCCGGCCGGATTGAAACGTTGGCCGCCGCACGGCCTTTAAAGAGACGTTCCGATTCTTCCGTCAGCGCCGCCAGAACCAGTTGAACCGGGGTCCCGCCCATGCTGGCCGAGAACAGGGCATCGCCGATATCCCCCTTGCCACGGAGCAGCTCCTCCGCGCCTTCGCGCAGTTCCCGCGCGCCCAGACCAAACATCGTGGAAAAATAGGCCTGATCCACACTGCCCAGAAAAGGGATCAGTGAATTGTCGGGCAAGGGATTGCCATCAGCGTCCAACAAGGTGTTTTTATTACCCTTGCGGCGTTGGAACGTGAGTTTTTCTCCGGCCCGGTTGCGCACCTCACCCTTGATTCGCAATTCCTTGTAGTCGTGCAGAAAATTGTCGGGCGATTGGCCGTGGATACCAAAGAGCAGATCGCGAAAGGCACGTAGCAGAGAACTTTTGCCCGCTTCGTTGGACCCATAAATGACATGGAGATCGCCGCCCTGGGCGGGAAACCGGATGTCCAGATTGGTAAAAGGTCCGAAGGCCGGGATGTGCAACCGGTCAAATCTCATTCCCCCTGCCCTCCCTTGGTTCCCAGGGCATCCAGAATGATGGCCCTTACCTCTTCCAGAACTGTGACGCTACCCTCTCCCGTCCAATCGGATTCGACTTCACTGCGAATTTCGCTCGGCAGCACGCCGAGCATCTCCTTGATTTCATCAGGAAGATTTCCAGGTTCGACCCTGGCTTGTTCCAGGGTCTCCAGAACGATTCGGGTAAGGGCATCCCGCTCCGCAAGTTGCGCCAGATCATACACGGGAGATGTTGACACCTTGATGCGTTCAATCCAGATGGCATCCATGCCCTGATCCTGAGAGCGAGCCAGCATTTCAGCCCGCCAGCGATACGTTTCCCGGTGAAGCGAGCCATGCAAGGGCGTGGCTCCGGTAAAGACAATCCTGGCCGCGACCAGTCGCCCCTCTGCTTCGCGCACGGCATGGGTCATCGATTGCGTGACACGGCCAAGCGCCTCGGATTCCGCCGCCACTCCGGCCAGATCGATCTCAAGCACCCGCCACCTGACGACATCCAAGTCGCGCCACTCCACACTCTCCACCTCCAGGGAATCATTCACCGTCACCAACCAACAACCGTGCGGCCCTACCTCCCGGGCATCCCGTCCCTGGCAGTTCCCCGCGAACACGATCCAGGGATCCCGGCCGATCACCTCGGGTTGGTGAATGTGACCGAGTGCCCAGTAGCCATAGCCTTTCTGACGCAAAGCCATTTCCGAACACGGGGCGTAAGTGTCATGACCGGAGCGACCGGTCAGGCTGGTGTGCAGAAGCCCAATGTTGAACTTGTACGGCACGGCAACTGGATAATCCAACACCAGATTTTCGGGTACAGCCCGATTCGGAAATCCGCGACCGTGAATCACCACGGGATGTCCGGCTACTTCCACGGACTCCGTCGTCCGGGTGGAAAAGACGTGCACATTCTCCGGCAGGCTCAGTTTTTTTGAAATCACCGAAGCCGCGTCATGGTTGCCCGCAATCAGATAAACCGGAATGCCCTTGTCTCGTAATCGAACCATCTGCCCCCGGAAAAAAAGGCCGGTGCTGTAGTCCCTCCAATCTCCGTCATAGATATCACCGGAAATGACCAGAAAATCGATGTTCTCATCCATTGCCAGTTGGATCAGGTTCTCGAAAGCCCGCCTTGTTGCACCGCGAAGGACATCAACCGGCGCCCCGTCATGCGCCTCAAGGCCTTTCAGCGGGCTGTCGATGTGAGCGTCAGCGGCGTGGATAAAACGTATCATGGCAGATGTCCTGTTACTGACTTTTTGGCAGCGAGTGTAAAATGAACGTCATTCCAACCAACATGGATAGACAGGCATTTCTTTTCCTGCAGCAGAACCAATTTAGGAACCCATAGCGGCTAAATTGATTATATTCTTATCAAGAATCGGATGATTAGTCAAAACTTGATGGTCTCGTAAAAAGTCTAAGAATCTAACTATCTGAAAAAACATATAATAGACGTAAATATCTCTTGCTATTTTTGTGATTTATTGATATGGAACATGCATAATTTCAAACCCTTACGGACAATAAACATGATCCG
>CAIVVZ010000311.1 GCA_903909505.1 uncultured Desulfobacteraceae bacterium | reverse complement strand
CGGACTGTTTCTGAGCATATCCGCAACATCTTCAAAGAAGGGGAACTCATCGAAGAGGCAGTTGTCCGGAAATTCCGGACAACTGCTTTAGATGGAAAAAGTTACCTGACAAACTCATACAATCTCGATGTTATTATCTCCGTGGGATATCGGATAAAATCACAACGCGGCACCCAGTTTCGCATCTGGGCCACATCAGTGCTGAAGGACTATCTGGTGCAGGGTTTTGCTCTGAACCAGCGGCAGTTAGCGGAAAACGGCTTGGCTGATCTGCGCGGGGTGCTTGACCTCTTGGCCACCACTCTGGAACAGCATCAACTGGCCGACGAGACCGGGCTGGAGGTAGTGCAACTGGTGCGGAAGTACGGCCTGAGTTGGCAACTGCTGCTGCAATACGACGAAGATCGCTTACCCATGCCTCTCGGTCGCAAAGGACATGCGTCGGTAGAGTTTGACATGACCTTTGTCCGCCGGGGTATCGCCTGTTTGCAGGATGAGCTGACAGCCAGGAACGAGGCCACCGATCTGTTTGGCCGAGAGCGGGACAAGGGGCTGGCCGGCATCATCGGCGCAATCCATCAGACCTTTGATGGACAGGAACTCTACCCCAGCGTTGAAGAGAAGGCCGCTCACCTCCTTTATTTCGTGATCAAGGATCACCCCTTCAGCGACGGCAACAAACGCATCGGTTCCTTCCTTTTTTTGATCTATCTGCAGGTAAACGGACTGATCGATGCGGTTCGGTTCGACAACAAAAGCTTGGTGGCTTTGGCACTGCTCGTAGCAGCCTCCGCTCCGGCCCAGAAAGATGTGCTTATCCGCCTGATCGTCAATCTGCTGGCAGAAACCACAAATTCCAAGACGGGATATCCACATGGCTGAAACCGGACGAGAAAAACTTAACGACATTGTGCCTTATTTGCCAATGTACAACGAAGACGACCTCCTCCCCCTCTCCGCCCTCCAGCACCTGCTCTTCTGCGATCGGCAGTGCGCACTGATCCACATCGAGCAGATATGGGTGGAGAATCTTTATACGGCTGAGGGCCGCATCATGCACGAGCGGGTAGATTCCGGGCGCAGCGAAACCAGGGTAGATGTACGCCTTTCATTCAGCCTGCCCTTGCGTTCACTGCGGCTGGGGCTGTCGGGTAAAGCCGACGTGGTGGAGTTTCATCGGATGAAATGTGTAAACGGGGAAAAACCATCAGACGCAACGATCTGGCGGCCTTTCCCAGTGGAGCACAAACGCGGGCGGCCCAAAAAAGAGCTTTGGGACAAGGTCCAGCTCTGCGCCCAGGCTATATGTCTGGAAGAAATGCTGGCTGTTGAGGTTCCCAATGGCGCACTTTTTTATGGCAAAACCCGGCGTCGGGTGGATGTGGTTATCGATGCGGATCTGCGCCGCGAAACCGAGGAAACAGCTTTCCGGCTCCATGAACTGTTTGCCGGCGGGAAAACGCCGCCGCCGGTTCTCAAAGATGTATGTGAAAACTGCTCGTTTCTTGAAACATGTCTGCCACATGCGCTTGAAAGGCCAAAGTCTGTCCGTAATTACCTCAAAAACATGATTGGTGATCCATGAAAAAACACCTGAATACATTATATGTCACCACTCAGGGGGCATACCTGTCCAAAGAGGGTGAAACCGTATTGGTATCCGTGGAGGGCCAAAAACGCCTTCAGCTGCCGGTGCATACCCTTGGCGGCATTGTTTGCTTCGGACGGGTAATGTGCAGCCCTTTTTTGATGGGCTTCTGCGCGGGAAACAATATAGGCATGAGCTTCCTGACCGAACACGGGCGATTTATGGCAAGAGTTCAGGGACCTGTGTCCGGCAATGTATTGCTGCGCCGCGAGCAATACCGCCAGGCCGATTCACCCGATTTTTCGGCTGCAATGGCCAGGTTCACACTGACCGGGAAAATTGCCAATTCCCGGACGGTCTTGCAGCGTGCCATAAGGGACCACGGCGACAAGATCGACCAACCCGAAGTCGAGAAGGCCGCGAGCGTATTGGGAGGTGCGCTGAAGCGAATCGAAACAATTTCCAACTTGGATGAATTGCGGGGTGTCGAAGGCGAAGCGGCTCGCAGCTATTTCAGTGTGTTTGATCATTTGATCACCAATCAGAAGAATGATTTTTTCTTCAAGGGACGAAACCGGCGTCCTCCTTTGGATAATGTCAACTGCATGCTGTCATTTCTTTACACCTTGCTGCTCCATGATGTTCGATCCGCGCTGGAAGGTGTAGGACTTGATCCGGGAGTGGGTTTTCTTCACCGAGATCGTCCCGGCCGGCCTGGATTGGCGTTGGACATGATGGAAGAATTTCGCTCATTCCTGGCGGATAGACTGGCTTTATCGCTGATCAACCTTGGCCAGGTGAAGGACAAGGGGTTTAAGAAATCCGATACAGGCGCTGTCATCATGTCAGATGATACACGCAAGGAAGTTATTGTGACATATCAAAAACGTAAGCAAGATGAAATTTTACACCCTTTCATTGGCGAAAAAGTGGCTATCGGAATTCTTTTTCATGTTCAGGCACTTTTGCTTGCACGATATCTGAGAGGCGATTTGGACGGTTATCCGCCGTTCATCTGGAGGTAAGTAAACCATGATGGTGCTTGTCAGTTATGATGTCGCCACTTCCGATGGTGATGGGCCTGGACGTCTTCGGAGGGTTGCGAAAATTTGCAAAAACTACGGGCAGCGGGTCCAATATTCGGTTTTTGAATGCATAGTGGATCCGGCTCAATGGGCACTGATGCGGAAAAAGTTGGAAGATCAGATAGACCCGTCCAAAGACAGCCTGCGCTATTATTTCCTGGGAGCAAACTGGCAAAAACGGGTAGAACATACCGGAGCTAAACCCACTTTCGATCAGGAGGGACCTTTGATTGTCTGAGGCATTGCGAACCCAAAGCTCACATCTTTTATCTGTCCGGTTCGCTAAATTTTAACTATATGAAAATACAGCTAATCCAATTTTTATTCGGGATAAATCATTTTGAAAAAGCCTTAATATCTGCAGTTCGCAGATTCATATCAAAAACTTTAATATATTAAGATAGATAATAAGTATGCTGTCGCCCCCCGCACGGGGGCGTGGAT
>CAIVVZ010000310.1 GCA_903909505.1 uncultured Desulfobacteraceae bacterium | reverse complement strand
CATCAGCGAAAAAGTTGCCCGGCGAATTTCCCGGTGACATAATGCGCCGAATCGGGGAACAACATGTGAGACCGGCGAAAAAAAAAGGCTGATAAACAGCCCGAATCCCCACCCGGCCATCACCACCCAGGGCTCGGGCAACAGCATCACCCCGATGACAATCCCTGCGGCACTCAGGGTTCGCCCCTGTATCTGCCAGAAGGCATCCCGGGAAAACCGCCCATCGGCACGCATTTCTGAAGAAATAAACTGCGTCACCGCTTGAAATCCAAAACAAACAACCGCAAACGACACTTCCACCCGGTAGGGGGATGGCACCGCCAGCCCCAGCAAAACACCGGCACCCGTAATCAACAGGGCATGGCCCCGGGAAAGCGATGAAAGGTCCCCTTTAAAAACCGCCAGCGCCGGACTCGGCAGGGTTTTTTCCCGAAAAATCAGGGTTCCGAGCCCCCCATCCTGCAGAATAAAAATCAGGGACGCCCATGTCAGCGCATAGCTGTAACCGCCGAATTTTTCAGGCCCGAAACCGCGCGCCAGAAAAAATGTTATTCCCAGCGAAACCAGGCCCGTGTACCCCACCGCACACCCCTGGAGCACGATGTTTGCAGCGTCCCTTCCGGATTTATTCAGCATAAACGTCGATATTACCATCAACGATCATGGCAATGGAGGAGATACCCCCTCCTTCTTTCTAAAGACATTGCAAATCAGGATTCCAACCAAAATGCATCCCTCAACCAACACCCATATCATAAACGCATAAGAAATCGCTTTCACGAGGGGTAAGGATTTCTCCTGAGATGTAAAAGTCGGCTCTGTAACCGTATAGAGCGTGCTGCTGGGGTTCAAGTTGGCCTTGCTCAGACCCGCATAGATGGTATTCACCTCATCGATGCTGAACA
Source organism: uncultured Desulfobacteraceae bacterium (assembly GCA_903909505.1). GTDB lineage: Bacteria > Desulfobacterota > Desulfobacteria > Desulfobacterales > Desulfatirhabdiaceae > RAAP-1. The sequence goes on along the minus strand of CAIVVZ010000310.1, from coordinate 7,692 downwards.
ACAGGGAATTATAAATCTGTTCAAACGTGTCAAAAACCTTGGAACGGACTTCATCCGTAATCATGCTTTGGCTGTTCGGCTTCTCACGTTTTAATTGCTCGGAGAGAAGTTTTTCATAATATTTGAGATCCGATACAATCTCCACTTTGCCGAGCCCTTCTTTTATGATGTTTTGCGTGATATCCTGCCTGAACTTGGCATCCAGGTTTTCCTGCGTCATTTTTATGATGCTGCTCAGGAAGCTCTCTCCCAACTGGTTTATCGTGGTCGGGATATTTGCAGTCAAAGGAGAGGCCGCGCCGCTCGGCTGAAGCCGTCCCCCGGAGTCTACTCCGGTCAAAGCAGATCTGACCCCCTGATTGTATTCATTAAGAGAGGCCGCATATATCTTTTCACGCGATGTGGCATCCTCTTCTTTCATCTTCAGTTCAAAAACACGATGTTGGAGATAAACTTTCGTTATTTCATCATTCTTTGTGATTCCGCCAAGCCGGATGATGCCCAGGAGCGGACTTATTTTGAATTTCTCCATGTCCAGCATTCGGAATCTGAGATCCTGCAGGGAAACACCGTTTCCCGATATCCGAAAGATGGCCGCGCCCGGTATTTTCTGTAGCTTCGCTATGTCGCCGACAACCCTGACGTTGGTCGTACGAAGCATGTCGATGGCCACAAGGAAATCCTGCGTCTCCAGATCTTCTTTTCTCAATGTGTTTTTTGACACCAGGGGGATCTGGAATTGATTTGCGCCTTTCACCCTGTCCGCATATTCCGCCCAGCCCGCGAGGATATCCTGAAGTACCTTCGCCTTTAAGGAGGGCGGAATGGATAATACGGATGATGTGTTCCCGGATAGAATCAGATTGAAGACAGGGCTCATGAGGTTTTTCTTCTTTTCCAGAAACTCAGCCTCCAGCTTGCTTCGCTGATCAACGGTCAGTTTTTTATCGTCCAGCTTTGGCGCATATTCGTACTCCAGAAGCCTTATTCGATCGTTTGTCTGAATCACGGCCAGCGCTGAGCGAAAACCCGGCAGAGCAATAAATTTCTTAAGGTCATTTGCGTCATAGACGCTGTTGAGTACCGGAGATACCAACAGATCTGATGTACTGAACTTGGTTCCGTTGGGGTACTCGTTTTTCTCAACGCCATCAAAGTCAAGCTTGAACTGAAGGCTCGTTACATCCTGCTTTTTTTGAAACAGATAAATGCCGGCACCTGTTCCCCCGATCAAAAGGGTTGCCGCCAAGGTCAAGATTGATATTGCCCTTCGATATCCCCATATGGAAAGCGCCATATCCTTCAAAGAAACCCCTTCGTATTCATCCGGGGTTTGATGATCATTCCGTTGCGGGGTCTCCCCCGCCTTATTCGTATCCATCTCTCTTCCTGTCACCTTTTATCATTCCTCCCTTAAATTTTTATCGCGCACAGCGATTTGACCGTGAAGGCGTCTAAAGCACGCACGCCGCATCCTGCACCACATACTCCGGCACGATCTCGTTCAGTTTTGCCTTGATCGCACAGGCGTCAAACGTATCGGCTATCTGATAAAGCTCATTCAGATGCTTCATGAGCCATTCCCGGTATCCGTCCTGATCGCCGTAGTCGTCAAAGCAGCCACCGGACCGAAGAACCATGATGTCTTCATGCTCGGTGCCGACAATGTCCTCGCCTTCGGTGATGAGCTCTTCATACAGCTTTTCGCCGGGTCGAAGGCCCGAGTAAACAATCTGGATGTCCCGGTCCGGCTCCTTTCCGGACAGCCGGATCAGATCTTTGGCCATGTCGGCGATCTTCACCGGTGTTCCCATTTCCAGAATAAACACCTCGCCGCCCGCACCCAGGGCTCCGGCCTGGAGTATCAACTGGCTGGCTTCCGGAATGGACATGAAATACCGGGTCACCTCCGGATGGGTCACGGTCACCGGGCCTCCGGCTTCAATCTGTTTGCGAAAAAGCGGCACCACCGACCCGGCGGAACCCACCACATTTCCGAAGCGAACCGCCATCATGCGGGTCCGGGAATCCAGATGCGCTTGAAGCAGCCGCTCGCAGCAGCGTTTGCTGGTTCCCATCACATTGGTTGGCCGCACGGCTTTGTCGGTGGAAACCAGAATAAAACGGCCGGCATGCATCGCCACCGCCTTTTCCACCATCACCTGCGCCCCCCGGATATTGTTCCACACCGCCTGCCAGGGGTTTCGCTCCAGCATGGGCACATGCTTATAGGCTGCCGCGTGAAACACGACATGCGGCCGGTATTTTCGAAACATCCGATCCACCAGTCGCTCGTTTTGAACCGCCCCCAGCACCATCACGTAATCCAGATACCCCACCCGGTGCTTGAGCTCCATCTGAATCTCGTACAGGCTGGGCTCCGAGACATCCATCAAAATGAGCTGTTTGGGATTGAAACGGACTATCTGCCGGCACAGCTCCGATCCGATGGATCCCCCGGCCCCGGTTACCAGTACCACCTGGTTGTGAAGATAGTCCCGGATCTGCGTTTCTTTCAGTTTTACCGCCGGCCTTCCCAGCAAATCCTGGTAATTGACATCCCGAAGGGCCTTGACGCTGACCTTTCCGTTGATCAGCTCCCCGATTCCCGGCAGGGTCCTGAACCGCACGCCGCAGGCATCACAGATCGAGACAATGTGGCGCATTTCTTCACCGGTGGCGGACGGTGCGGCAATCAGGATTTCGTGGATCTCATGACGCGCCACCAGTTCGGGAAGCTGCTCCACCCGGCCCAGAACCGGAACGCCGTGAATCATCAGCCCTTTTTTTCCCCATTTGTCATCCACAAACCCCTTGACCTGATAGTCCATCCGGGGATTGTCCATGATCTCCCGAAGCGTTTTTTCTCCGGCATCCCCGGCTCCGACGATCAGCGTCGGAATCCCGGATTTTCGAAATATCGGAACCCGATAGCCATTCTCATCTTTTTCGGCAATCCGGTACTGATACAGGGTTCGGATTCCCACCCGTATTCCGCCCACCAGCACAAACGTCAGCAAACCGTCCAGAATAAAGATCCCCCGCGAAAACCCGCTGAACCGGTTCAGAAACAGCATCAGAAAGACCAGGATCAGGCTGGACACCCCAACCGCCTGAACCAGCCGCCACAGATCGCTAAGCCCGGTATAGCGCCACATACCTTGATACAAACCATAGCTGTAAAACACAACGACTTTTATCGCCAGCAGATACGGCAGTACAGCAAAAAAATTCTCCATCTGTCCGGCGGCCCTGAATTCAAACCGGAGCACATAGGCACCGAAGTGCGCCAGGCAGAACAACACCAGGTCCGTCAGAAGGATAAAGTAAAAATTCGGGTTCTTAAATCGGCTGAGCATAAACTGATCCCTTATGCCATTTTATTTCTTTATGCCACACATCGATGGGGGCATCTGATGTCAATTAAAACAGGCCCCTCTCCCCACCTGCGTTTCTCCACCCTATAACGTCCGTCATGGCATGACGATATTGATCATCCCCGCCATAAATGAGAACCGGATTCAGCGCACGAGTTCCTGCCAGATTTTTCCACTTCTCCAGACCTGCAAAAAAGTCCCGTACTACGGTTTTTCCTGACTTTATCTCCACCGGAATCAACCGATCACCCGCCTCGATAATGACATCCACTTCATTGCCGTTGCTGTCACGCCAGAAATATATATCAGGGCGCTCACCGCGGTTGAGGCGGGATTTCATCAATTCGGCGACAATCAATGTCTCGAAAATATTACCTCTGAGCGGATGCGTCTCCAGGTGTTGCGGCGTTTGTAAGCCTAAAAACCAGCATGCCAGACCGGCATCGTAGAAATACAGTTTCGGTGCTTTTACCAGCCGCTTGTTGAAATTAACATGATGCGGACGAAGCTGGAACAGGATATAGCTCGCTTCAAGAACCGATATCCAGGCCTTGGCGGTGTTGTGGGTGATACCGCTGTCGGCGGCAAGTGAGGAAAGATTCAACAGTTGCCCGGTGCGACCTGCGCACAGCCTTACAAAACGCCGGAAGGTCTCAAGCTCCTGTACCATGAGAACCTGTCTGACATCCCGCTCGATATATGCCGTCACATATGCACCAAACCAGGCACGGGTGGAAATCTCGCGATCATAAAGTGCCGGGTACCCCCCCTTGAGCATCATTTCGTCTATCGTGTCAGGGATCAGGCCAGCGCCGGTCAGTTCTGCGATGGAAAACGGGAGCAGCTCAACGAATGCGGTTCTTCCCGCCAGGGATTGGGTAATGCCGGACAAAAGGCCGAACTGCTGAGAGCCGGTAAGAATGAACAACCCCATGCGACCGTCGGCATCCACAATTGTCTGCAGATACGACAGGATTTCGGGGCATCGCTGCACCTCGTCAAGAACGGCACCGCCTGGAAAACGCTCCAGAAACCCTCGTGGGTCATCTTGGGCAGCCTGGCGGATGTCCGGATCTTCCAGTGAGCGATAGGGTTTGTCAGCGAAGATAAGTTTGGCAAGCGTGGTCTTGCCGGACTGTCGCGGTCCGGTAATGGTGACAATGGGGAACCCCCGCAGCAATGTACGGACGGTCTGTTCCGAAGCACGAGGTATCATGATAAGAACGGGTACCAAAAGTCATGCAATTTGTCAATCTCTTTTATAATTTGCATGACCCAACCAGCCATTTCTATCTTTTAACCCCAGCCGCCAAGCATCGATGGATGGATCTTATGTCAATTTAAAGATTTGACCCCTATCCCTCTCCCAGTAATGCCCTGACTCGGGCCAGGACATTATCCATAACGATTTCAGGCACTGCTTCAATGACCTTTGCGTTACGTTTTTTGAAATCCAGCATCCGCACCTGGTTGCAGAGTACAACGCCCTGGGTATTCGTACCAGCACCCATCATCGATACCGTGAAACCGTTCTCGCGGGCAAACTGGCCGCCCTGGGTAACAGGGGCAACCAACGCCAAACCAAAACGGTTGAAATCGAATAAGGTGAGGACGAGAACATAGCGCTGCCCCTGCTGCTCCTTCCCCAGCACAGGATCAAGATCGAGATGCAGGATATCGCCACGTTCCGGAATCCCGCGCTTCATAGCGTTTCCTTTCCGACCGGCTTGGTATCAAGCCACTCACGATCCTCGGCTGTTAGCGCCATGTTTTCCTCGCTGCACTGCGCCAGCAGTTCGGCAAGCGTGAAATGAGGCTTGGCCTTGGGCTCGATCACCAGCTTACCGTCCACTACATTCACATTCACCTGGCTCCCAACCCCGATATGCAGCATGCTCAGAATCTGCATGGGTACAGCCATTACAACCGACCCTCCAAGCTTTCGCAACGTTACATTTATCATTTGCCTTCTCCTTAAATCCATTTGATATTAGTTATATATAAATATAACACAAAGAACAGGAGCGCAAGTGTTAAATCAATTGTATTCTCTTCATTTAATCGTGTATCTGCGTGTAAGCGTAAGAGCGTGAAGTCGTGAAAGCGCCTTCACGCTCTTACGCATATTATGTCAAGATAAAGATTTGACCCCTTTTCATCATAGTGTCAAAAATGTTGCCCATTATTCGCATCTTTACGGCAATGTCCCGATGTGGAATACGGTGCGTATATTTTTTCTGTTCCGGCTTATAGAATTTCAAAAATTTGATTCTGGACTACCCAGTGCATTCTGAGGATGCAATTGTCAGCAAGACATACCTTTTATGTCAAGATAAAGATTTGACCACTTTTCACGGCGCAGGGAGACAGATGAATCCTTGTTCTTTGAAATGCTTGTCAAGGGTGAAGGCGGTTGTAACCCCCAAAAGCCGCATGGTTTCAAAGCTGACACAGTCAACAAGACTCAGTTTTTTCCTATCGGCAGCAAGCATGACCCCCATTGCAGCACGATGCACCACTTTGTCAATCCATTCAATCCGGAGCACAGGAACAATATCTTCCTGAAACAGCTTTATCGCTTTCATGCCTAACCGGTTCTGCACAAGAGCGCAGGTTTCCACAAGGACATAATTGGTTGACACGAGGGTTTCCTCGGACGTCAAAATATCCATCCAGGTTTTTGCCGCCATGGTATGACTCGCATCGTCCATGTCCAGGACCGCAATGAAGCCCGACGTATCGATAAAAATGCTCATTCGCCAAAAATCTCTGCCAGGTAGGAATCGTGAGAGGCTGCCAGGTCCTTAACACCGGATCTGAAACGACCAGCAGCCGCCATTGCCCGTCTCCGACGCAGCCCCTCTCCCCCTGCCTGCTTCGCCTTGGCAAAATAATCAATGGCCTGCCTGATGATTTCAGCCATTGATTTATGCTGGGCAGCAGCCATTTTTTTCAGCAACACCACCTGTTCTTCCGGCAACTGTATCTGTGTTCTTACCATATATGCCCCCATTGGTGATTACACTTTACAGATACATGATAACAGTTATGCTATAACATGTCAATCTTCGTAAACGAAATGGCGAGATGCCGGCATCTCGCCATCTCGCCATCTCGCCATCTCGCCATCTCGCCATTTCGGCATTTCGGCATTCCGGCATTCCGGCATTCCGGCATTTTCACATTTTGGCATTTTGGCATTTTGGCATTTCTACGATACCACTCCACATTATTTCTTGCCCCGACACGGGGTGCCTCGAATGTCAAGTTAAAGATTTGACCCCTCTATCACTCCCAGGGATGAAAAGTTTGTTATCCTGACACACCCATCCGGAAAACGCGCCACGATCTCCAACTCGCCACCCATCGCCTCAATATGGCTGCGCAGTGTCGAAAGATACATATCCGTGCGTCGCTCCAGCTTGGCAATTGCCGGCTGCTGAACTTTCAATAAACTAGCCAACACCTGCTGTGATAGCCCGCGGGCCTGACGCAATTCATGCAACGGCATCTCGGCCAGCATCGCGTTCGCCAACTGCTCTGCCCTGGTTTGCGCCTCTGCAGACATGGCAGATCGGAGCTCAGAAAATTTCTTTGCCATCGAACAGGCCCTCCTTTCTCAACACGTCAAGATGTTCGTCGTACAAATCATCCGCCATCGGAAGATATTCTTCGTACCACCGATCATTCCCTGTCTTATCGCCTCCAATCAGAAGAATTGCCTTACGCCTCGGATCAAATGCATAAAGTATCCGCAATGGTCTGCCTCCAAATTGGGTTCTCAACTCCCGCATGTGCCCGTGTCGTGATCCGTTAACGCCGCTACTGTGCGGAAATTTCAATGACGGTCCCAACATCTCCAGCAAACGGACAGATGCATCAATAGACTCTTGCTCCCTTTCGGTCAGTGAATACCACCATTGCGCAAATTCATCTGTATACTCGACTTCCCGATCCATATAATAACCTTGGTTATTTATTCCGTCAATGGAATGCGGATTAACCTATCCAGGGTTTGAAAAACGAGAATAAATTTTCCTTCAGTCTCGGCCCGAAGGCTTTCAATTTCGTGTCGAAGCTCATCATTACCCAGTATCAGATGCCTTAACTTGGTGAAAGCTCTGATTATCTGAATGTTTACCTGAATAGCTCTTTCACTTTTTAAAACACTGGAAAGCATGGCCACACCCTGTTCTGTGAAGGCCATGGCACCATATTTTGAATGCTGACCTTGCTTTAAGGTCACATTTTGTGACCTTAAACGGCGATCTTCATCCAGAGTCAACTCAAACATAAAATCCTCTGGAAATCGCTG
>CAIVVZ010000309.1 GCA_903909505.1 uncultured Desulfobacteraceae bacterium | reverse complement strand
TAGCCGGAGCATTATCTCTGACCATGGTGGAAGGATCTTTGCCCGGAGCCTCTATGGACATGGTGCCTGTTTCATCATTGAACTGCCGACAGGCATCCAGAACTCACCAGACTGTACGGTGCCTCTTCAAGCTCTCCCCCTCCCACAACTTGGAGCGAGCGTTCTGGTCATCGATGATGAGTTGTCGATCCGGCTCATGATAAACCGGGTTCTTTCGAGGGAAGGATATTCCGTGGAGGCTGTGGCTGACGCACGGACCGCTCTTGAGGAATGCAGAAAGCGTAAATTCGACCTTATCCTGGCGGATATCCGGATGCCGGAAATCGATGGGATCGATTTATATTACAAGTTGGTAGAGTGCGAGCCCGGGATACGCAGCAAAATCATATTCCTTACCGGTGGGTTATCGGAGAAACGTAACCGTTCTTTCCTCACGGAAAACAATTTGCCTTTTATCGCGAAACCCTTCGGGATTCGGGAACTACGGCAGCAGGTTGAATCGACGATTGCCGGGAATTCGAAAATCAAAACTGAGGAAATGCTTCGAGAAGATATTCTTAAAAGTACTATAACCTATTTGGGCCAGGTCAAATCAGGTAGTGGCAAGGACGCTTGAATTCCAAATCAGCACACCGCAATAAAACGCCGTAATGAACAGGGCCGTCCAGCCTGCCAATCGTGGGAAACGCATCGAAACTTTCCATAAGAGCCCCATGCACAAACCCACCCCGATCACTTTAAACCAGAGGAACTGGTTATCTGCAAGCAATTTGGCCATCATCGGATTACCTTCTCTCACACGGCCTATGCCCACAAGGTAACGTGTCAAAAAAGCGTCGCTCAGGCTAAAAATTGCCGCGGGAAAAGCCAGGATGTTGAATAGTTGGGTTTTGGGATTAAAACGTGGCGAGAGGCCTCCGGTATTATCCTCGGCTAAACAAAAATTGGCTGGATTGGCAGATCTTCTAAACATTTTGGGCCATTCAGGTTGTCTGTATAGACCAATATAATATGCTTTCCGGGCCAAATCATCAACCCAAAAAGCCCGTTTTAAAAGATCTCGTGAATTCTTCTACATGAAACCTTAAACCCGGAACATGAATTTTGGGTCAACCGGTAAACCTTAAGTACCATATCGACCAACCTAGAAGTACTGGAACAAAGGCACCATTTCGCCTTATCTGGACCTCTCGTGTGCCGCACAATATGAGATAAAACAAATACCAAATCAAAACAAATAAGTATTACGGGGGGTAAGAATGCACTTAGCAGAGAATGATTCCGACCAGCCGAGCTAAGAACGTTGGTATCAATGTAACTGATGCCGAAGGGCTGTGTGCAACGCCTGTACCGGCTTCTATGTAAGTCCAATAATTTCAGGGAAATTGAATAACATTTTCACAAAACTGGTTACCACCGGGACCAGAAGGAGGCCATGAGATAGATGAGTTAGTCCCCAACCTTCGCGTTTGTTATTCAGGAATTAAAATAACATCTAAAAAAAAAGGAGAATAAAAGATGGCTTTCAATAGAACAAATGCTATCAAATTACTGGAATACGAAACAAATCACATGCTGGAAGAGCACAACAGAGGTGAAATCGATGCGTTCATCCCTGTGGAGAAATTCCAGGGTGCCTATGCCAATATTGCTAAATCTATCAATGAAGTAGTTGCCAGCCATATTGCGGTCAAGAAGAAAGCGATGGCTTGTGTCGCTGAATTTGCCAATGGCAATTTTGAAGCGCCTCTCGAGAAATTTCCTGGCAAAAAAGCCTTTATCAATGACAATATCGAGCGTTTGCGCACCAATACCAAGGCTTTAATAGTAGACGCTAATATGCTCTCCAAGGCCGCCGTCGAGGGCAGGTTGGCCACGCGTGCCGACGCTTCGAAGCATCAGGGTGATTTCCGCAAGATCGTGGAAGGGGTCAACCAGACACTTGATTCTGTTATCGGTCCGCTTAACGTTGCCGCCAAGTATGTAGACGACATCTCGAAAGGGAATATCCCTGCGAAGATAACCGATACCTACAACGGCGACTTCAATACCATTAAGAACAACCTCAACCAGTGCATCGACGCTGTCAACAAGCTGGTCGAAGATGCCGGGATGCTGTCGAAGGCTGCAGTGGAAGGTAAACTGGCGACTCGCGCCGATGCTTCTAAACATCAGGGTGACTTCCGCAAGATCGTGCAGGGCGTGGATGACTGCCTGGACGCGGTGATCGGTCCCCTTAATGTAGCCGCCGACTACGTGGACAAGATCTCCAAAGGCAACATCCCTGCCAAGATCGTTGACAAGT
>CAIVVZ010000308.1 GCA_903909505.1 uncultured Desulfobacteraceae bacterium | reverse complement strand
TTATGAAGGCCATGAGGCCCGCCGTTTGTGGTCAGGGGTAATCCGGTTCCATGGCAGGCCGTGCATTCGGTGATCTTGCCGTCATGGCCCTGAATCGTCGTTGCGGTCAGATTGTCATTGGCCTGTGTAGTTGGCCATTCAGCATGCGTGCTGCCGTGGCAGGATTCACATGCCACGCCGCTATGCCCCACGCTGTTTCGATACAGTGTGTTGTCCTGCTCGGCAAAGCGCTTGTTGGTGGCAACGATAGGGGTGGCCGTATTCGGGCTATCGGTATAGGCGCTGCGCCCAATGATCTGGGTACCCAAATGATTGACAGCATCACCCGTGTGGCAGGACTGGCACTTGGGCAGGTCGGTCCAGGGACGCCGAGTTGCCTGGCCCACTGCGGTCATGTTACCGTGACAGTCTGTACAGACCAGACCTGCTGTCGCCATGGCTCCTCTGTTACATTTTGTTGTGTCGCCCGGATGGCAATAGTAGCAAGCGATTCCGCTGGGTGGTGTTCCGGTAATCCGTGAAGCATGAAATCCATGAACAGCTCGAGACATGGTCGGATTCATTACTTGAACCCCCACAGGCCCGATATGTCCCAAATCCAGCGGAGGTGAATAATGACATGACGCGCAGAGAACAGGCTTGTTTTTGAAAAGATTCGTGCCGTTTTTGTAATCGTGAAGCAGCAGGATGTTTTCCCGGAACTGAATTGCGGGATCGGTTTTCTGGCTCCAATTTATGCCAGGAAGGACGGCAGCCACGTTTCCCGTGTTGTGACAGACGTTACAGGACATCTCGTTGGATACGGGAACCACAACAGGAAGAGAAGAAAGGACATTTGTGTTTGCAGGGTCCAGCGCCTGAACATTCATCAGGGGATAGGTATTGATTATTAGATTATCATCCAATGCAGTGATCGGAACGCCTGCTGCCTCAAACCATTTCGTTGTTCCACCCACCCACGGAAAGGGCTGGGGCTGATTGACGAGGCCGGGCATTTTTGTTCCCGTCAATCCCTCATCCACCGGCGGGTTTACGCCGAACAGGGCCAGGACATGATCCCAGAAGTTTGTTTTGCCGATGCTTGTCGTGTTGATCGATCCGGTCGCATCCGCCATGGCTTTGTAGGTAACATCGGCAGCAGGTCCCACGATCTTCGGAGTGGTTCCTTGCTGAACGACCTGCGCATGGAGAACGTTATATAGCGGAAGAATGCTGAATACGGAGAAATCCGGGTCGTAGCAGTGCATACCCAGATCATTAAAGGCGAATACCTGGAACTTTCCCGAGAGCGGAGAGGGATTGATGACGACTTCTAATATGTTGGAATATAGGCTCGGTCCGGAGCCATCGCGAGACTGGATTGCCACATAATAGGCAGCCCCAACCCAGAGATAGCCGGATAAGCTGGTTTGCGTCCCCATATCCGCGGTCATGATAGACGCAGCGCCCGTATAGGGAATCGGGGCAAAAGACAGGGTGTAGCCCGTCGCCCCTTGAACCGGGGTCCAGGAGAGGTCAATCCAGGTCCCGGTGATGACCACGCTTAACACCGGAGGCTGGGGTTGGGATTGTACCGTGCCGGATATCAATAAAATAAGGGCGCAGGTCACGACAAGTAAGCGTTTATTCCATTTCATAACATTCTCCCTTGCTGTTTGATTGTTTTTACATCGAAATTTAAAGATATTCGTAAACTAACGATGTTCAGCTTTCGAGTTCATCCAGACACATCATGAAATCATCTGAAAAAGCATCCAGAAGAATTTGCTCCCGGCCGAATTCCGATATATCTTCGGCCTTATTATTTCCGGCACCGTACTCCACATGCCACCCCTTGTCTTTCAATTTTTGAATCACCGCATCCACCTGTTCACGGGTGGCGCCACCGCCTATATTTCCTTCCGCAAGAAAAAATTTCATTCGTGTACCCTCGATATAATGATCATTTATCCATCTATTTTGCCGTTCACCGTGATCGTACGCAAAGCCTTTATTACGGCATACAATAATGATCCTGGCACAAAAAGTCAAAGTCCATCAACTGTTTTATTACTCAAAATACCAACCGCTGCAATTGGGCGAATTTTCTTTATTGGCAATCGCCGTATTCGTTTTATCAATCCGGAATTTGCAGATATTCCGCATATATTTCTTGACTTTCCGATTGATCTCGGTAAATTTAAACCCATCCGAGCCGTAAGCTCCGTACCCCTGTTCGGCGGGTCGGATACGCCGATTCTTCATCTTTGTTAATGTCTCATTCTGCTGGATCCACAAAAAAATATGGAAAAACCGAAATGAACCAATGCAGCAACTGCGGCGGCAGCCTTATCGTGACGACACCCCCCGGAGATGACCGTCCCCGGTTTTTCTGCCCGGCGTGTCATACGGTTCATTATGAGAATCCCAAGATGGTGGTGGGCTGCATCCCCGAACATAACGACAGAATTTTGCTCTGCCGCCGGGCAATTGAACCCCGCCTGGGGTTATGGACCCTTCCCGCCGGTTATTTGGAAAACGGAGAAACCGTCAATGCCGGTGCAGAGCGGGAGGCATTTGAAGAAGCACGGGCGCATCTTGCGGATCTTTCTCCTTATCTTCTTTTTAATATCTGTCACATCAATCAGATGTATTTGATGTTCCGGGCCAGACTCACGGATCTGAATTTTTCAGCAGGCAGCGAGAGCCTTGAAGTCAAGCTTTTTGATGAAACGCACATTCCCTGGAATGAACTGGCTTTTCCCGTGATCACGGAAACCCTCAGGCACTATTTCAAGGACAGGGTTTCGGGCCGGTTTGCCTTTGGCATCTTTGATATTCTCCCAACCGATTCCTCTTTTTCTTATCCACAAGACAAAGGACGATCAAACGATGGCTTTGCCGAACACTCGCCGGCTGAATCCATCACCAGTCATGAGGATGGACTGATTTAGACGGCCATCAAGCATGGACATCGATACTTCCATTATCAAAGCGTCAGCACAATGGGGCTTGCAGGTCGAGAGCATCCGCAGGGATATCCAGATTGCGGGAAGTCCGGAACGCTGTGAATTCCGGTTTGTCATTCAAGACAAGCAGGACCGTCTTTATGTGCTTGAATGTATTTTTGACGCGGACCTGGATCGCAAGGGCAGAATCATTTATTGTCTGGATTATCTTTTTCAAACGCAGTTGCCGGGAATAAATCCCTATCTACGCACAAAACGTAGCGACTGGATCGTTTGTTGCGATAACCGGTACTGGCAGCTTGCACCTTTTGTCGACGGCACGGCCCTGAACAGGCCGGAATACGTATTCGACAAATGGCGGGGCAAAGTGATGGCGGATTTTCTGATCGGACTGCGAAAACGCTCCCGGAACATTACCTGCGTCATCAGCCTTCCTTTTTTTTCCATAACCGATTATATCCGCGATCTCATCATGCAGATGAAAGTCCATGCGCCCGGAGTACTGGGCGAAATCGGATCGCCGATTCATCTTATCGAAAACCGGTTGATGACCGTTCATGACCGACTGCCCACCGCATTCTGCCATGGCGATTTTCACCCCGTCAACATCATCTGGTCGCCGAATGCGGTCAATGCCGTCATCGACTGGGAATTTCTGGGTATGAAACCGGAAATATACGACGCAGCCAACCTGATCGGATGCATCGGCAGCGAAGACCCCGATGCACTGCTCGGCGATCTGGTGATCGACTTCATCGGCAATCTGAAAGCCGCCGCTTTTATCTCCGATGCGAGCCGTGAGGTTTTTGTCGATTTTGTCATTGCCATGCGTTTTGCATGGCTTTCTGAATGGCTTCGGCATCAAGATACCGAAATGATTGCACTTGAAACCGTTTATCTGAACCTGCTTACGGATAACACCGGAATGCTGAAGAAAGCCTGGGGAATCTGATCGGGGCCTCTGGAAACGATCGAACCGATTAGCGATAACATATCATATTCGCTTTACATTTTGACTTATGACCATTTGAAGAACGCAACGCATCATTAACAGAAAGGCGCAATATGAAATCAAATCATCGAAAAAAAACGTGCTGTCACAAACCAGTTTTTTTCATCAAATACCTGGTCATGGTCGCCGCAATCGCTTTTCTTGCAGTGCTTCCTGGACATTCATTCGCGGCAACGGTTCAGATCATTGGCCTTGGCGACAGCCTGACCCAGGGCACCATGAATGCAAGCAAAAATATGTTAAACACGGTGCATGCGTATCTTCAGAAAACGGTTCAATCCCTTTCCACCATTTTTCCTTTTCAGTTTTCTCAGCCCATATACGGATTTCTGGAACATCGCCTACTACCGTTTGTCATCCCCTCCAATCTTGGCGTCGACGGTGCTGATATTTTTTCGATCGAAGGCATTGAATATTTCAAACGTGTAGGTGCCAGCAGCTCTTTTATAAGCAACAAGTATCTGTGCAACAGCACCCTGCCCTATCAATTTCAAAACGACTACGACAAGGTGCTGTATCCTTTAAATCTAATCGCAGGGAAGCCTGTTTCTCAGATCGATGCGGCCCTGACGCTGATGAATCGACAGGCTGCCGTTTCGGATGACGCATATTCCCTGATTTTTCTCTGGATCGGAAACAATGATTCCAGCGTGGCTGCTCTGGGATCCGGCGGCAGCAATCCGTCCTATCTGCCCATTCCCCTGGATGCCATATCCCCGGAGATATCCCCGCAGCTAAGGATACTGCTAAAAACGGGACAGGCCCTGGGATATTTGAATTTTGGGCCCTACACACCGAAAGCAATCAATCGGAATCTGACGGATGTCACGGATTTCACGGATCAGTTGAATCATATTCTGGAACGCCTTCAAAGTGAAAATTCCCTGTCCGATGGCCACACCCTCATCATGTTGATGACGCTTTCCTACAGCAGCGCCGTTGGTTATCTGTTCGACTCGGAAGACCTTGAATTTTATCTGCGGCAGGTGAATCCAGCATATACGGTTCCACCGACATTCAAACGCGTCGCACCGCCCGAAGAAGCCATCACAGCACCTTTCAGCGGCGATCGGGTCTCTTTTTTCACGTTTGCGTTCATGGATGCGCTACTCCAGAGCGGTTATTCCGTGGATTATGTCAATACGATTCTTGAAAAGGAAGGCGTTCAACAGGACGGTCTGATTCTTTCGGAATCAGAGCAGCAATTGATCATGTCCCGCATCGACAGCTTCAACCAGGCGATAAAAACCGCTTCACAGACTTTCCCCAATGTGTATTTGATAGATGTGGGCGCATATTTAAACGACACCCTCAGCGGCGCTACTTTGATAAAAATCGGAGACAAGGTTTTAAGCCGAAAATGGTCACGGGGCAGCGTCTTCAGTCTGGATGGGGCACATCCGGGTTATACCGGTCAGGCACTGATCGCCAATTATCTTCTCGGGGAAATGAATCGCATGTTTCAACTGAATGCGCCCCTGATTGATTTGGAGAAGACACTGGCATCCGATCCCTACGTGGACAAAGATGGAGACGGATGGGCTCCGGGACCGGGTTATCCCGCTTCCGGCTTGACGGAACTGATTTTCATGTTTACCGACCCGAATGACACCAATCCATCGGTCCGGGCCGTCCTGCCACCCAATGTCTGGGATCAAATATCCGGGATTCTTCTTCAAAAACTGAACGGAATAACGGCGATGCAACAGCTTATTCAATCATCGGCGCAACAGTAGCGGCTGGATATTGACGTCAGACTTCCTTTTCGCTGACCGCGCGGCTTTTACCGGTTTGCTTGGCTTTATACAGGGCCTTATCCGCGCGATCGATAAATGCATCGCCGGAATCCCCTTTTCGAAGCTCGCTGACGCCGATACTGACCGTAAAACAGATCCGCGCATCCGGCTGCGATGGATCAATGAGGAACTGCTTGGCGGCCAGCAATTTGCAGAAAGACCGGGCACGCTTCAAGGACTTTCGAAGATTGATGCCCGGAAGAAGGATCGCAAACTCTTCCCCGCCGTATCTGGCGACGAAATCATCGCTTCGAAACATGGTTTTGCATTCCTGAACAAAGCATT
Source organism: uncultured Desulfobacteraceae bacterium (assembly GCA_903909505.1). GTDB lineage: Bacteria > Desulfobacterota > Desulfobacteria > Desulfobacterales > Desulfatirhabdiaceae > RAAP-1. The sequence continues at coordinate 3,982 of CAIVVZ010000308.1, read as the reverse complement.
TCAGAACCCGATCTCCCGTGATATGACCATAAGTATCGTTGATTTGTTTAAAATTATCCAAATCGCACATCATCAGCGATGTCGGATTCCAGACGATTTCACTGCGCTGGACCAACCACTGCATTCGCGCATCAAAAGTCATGCGATTAAACGCACCGGTCATGGCATCCACCATCGAGGCGTCCTTGACCTGTGCAAGACTGGAGCGAAGCACCGTCACCTCTTTTGACAGGGATTCGATCCGCTGGGAATCGCTGGCCTGCTTTTCCTGAATGATTTGCTTCATCTGATGGACTTCGGTTATCAGGGATTCCTTGATTTTCCGGATGTCATCGAGTTGTGTGATAGCTTCCATCCTGACGTTTTGATCATATATTTTCGCGTTGAAGTCACGGGTATCGCCGATCATGGCGGTCATACCGTTTCGTAGCAACTCGATGATGTTCATGAGTTCGGCTTCTTTTTCCCGGATATGATCTTTCTGTCGTCCGATAAAATTCAAAATAAAGAGTTTATGATCTGAAAATGCGCCTTTCAGATCATAAACCGTCCGGTCTTGCTGAAAATTTTCCGCGATTTGATCCAACCGGTTTTTAAAGTCATCTGTTTCAATTTCAGCAATATCCATTGAAAATTCCCTGAGAAAAAAAATCAGCGAACCGGAAACATGCTTCAGAACCTGAACACGCTCCCGGCATTCATCCAGAAGCCGGTTCAAGGATTCCAGGTCAATTTCAGATGGCGTTTTACGTTTAAATAGTTTCATAACTCAAAAAAACTCCTTACACCCATGACTGCGAAGAACCAAGTCGTTCCAAGCGTGCCTCGTTACAATCGTTCAAGCGTTCCGATATTCTATTTAAAAATTCATTTCATGTCCTCATTCATATATTTATGAGGATGTCCTTAAGTACCGCATCCCCAGGGTTTTAATCAAGAAGATTTCCTCGGCCGACTGGTGGATTCAGTCCGGGATCGCGTTAAAAATCCGGATGCTATAAGCTTTATACATGGCAGGAATGATCGCCTTGACATCTATCACGGGTTATGGTTAATAATCGCCATGGACGGCATGGACGGCAACGCATAATCATGCACAGTCCCCATTCTTACTGCCGTCATCCCTCTTTCCATGATCCGGGTGCACATGGCCAACAAGGCCTGCGGGCGGTAGAAGCAGTAGGAGAATTATGAGCATCGAACCGATTTTACGTCGGATTCCCCTCTTTGACTCGGTTGAGGAAAATGCCCTGCCGGAACTGGCCCGAAGCCTGGAATCCATCCGGATTGATGCTGACCAGATTCTGTTTTACGAAAACGAGCCCGGTGACTGCTTCTATATCATCGTTGAAGGGATTCTGGAAATCATCAAAGCTTTCGGCTCAACGGAAGAGAGGCTGCTGAAAGACTTGGGGCCGGGTAATTTCATTGGTGAAATGAGCATGTTCGACCTGGAAGGACGCCGCTCGGCAACTGTTCGCGCAAAGATTCCGACCACCCTGCTGAAGATGAACCATGCCTCCTTTCGCGCCCTGCTTCACCGTCAACCGGACCTGGCCCTTGAAGTCACCCGTCAACTCAGCCTGCGCCTTCGTAACACCGACAATGAGATCATTCATGGCCTGCAGGAAAAGAATCGCCAGTTGGCCGCGGCCTATGCCAAATTGGCCGACGCATATACCGAACTCCAGGCAGCGCAGGTACAGATCATTGAAAAGGAAAGGCTGGAGCGGGAACTTCAGGTGGCCCGTGAGATCCAGGAGAGCATCCTGCCTCAGACCCTTCCGATCATTCCCGGTATCGACCTGGGTGTGATGTTTCGCCCGGCCCGCGCCGTGGGCGGCGACCTTTACGATCTGATCGATTTGAAGGACAATTGCCTGGGCGTTGTGATCGGCGATGTCTCCGACAAGGGCGTGCCGGCAGCGATCTTCATGGCCCTTGCGCGCAGCCTGCTGCGCGCCGAAGCTTCGCGCATGGCCCCGCCGGCCGCGGTGCTTCGCGAGGTCAACCGCCACCTGCTGGACATGAACACCGCCGGACTTTTTATCACCGTCATCTATGGGGTGCTGAACTGCCGGCGGCGCCGGTTCACCTTTGTGCGTGCCGGGCACGAAATCCCCTTCTTCTTTCGAAAGGACGGAACCGAGATCTTTCCGGGCAATGGCCACGGACAGCCGCTGGGACTTTTTGACGATGTAGTTCTGGAAGAGTTATGTGTTACCCTGCCGCCCGGAAGCCGAATCGTGCTTTACACCGACGGAGCAACGGACGCCGTAAATCCGGATAACGAAAGGTTCGGCAGGGAACGCTTGCGGGAATCCATGCAAAGTCACGGGCTGTCTTCGGCGCAGGCATTCTGCGAAGCGCTGTTTGAGACCATCACGCAATTCCAGGACAACGCGCCTCAGGCCGACGATATGGCCATGGTGGCCATAGATGTGCATTAAAAAAAACATCCTCTTTAATTTTCTTACCATACTGCCGGGAATAACCGCTCACGACTGCCAAGCGGGGTGCTATGCTTCATCTTGCTGTGCATCGACCGTCTTGATGTTGCAGGAAATGATGACTGCCTTTTATGCGTATTACTTCGAACCCAAGTTTTTGCAAGGCACGAATTAGCCGACTGCCGGTTATTGATGGAAAGGTGGTCATGCGTTAACCGCCACTTTTTGAATACCAATAAATTCATTAGAAATAGGCTTTTCTACCTCAAGGCAAAGCTCAATAGCCTCTTTAATTCTCTTCATTAATGTATCAAGAGATTTTGCCTGCGTATGACAACCGTGGAGTGCAGGTACGGAGGCAACAAAATAGCCATCCTCATCTTTTTCTATTATTACACTAAATTCTTTCATTTTTTATCCTCCAATATCTCCTATTTTATCTGATGAGCGTTGATTTGAAGCAAGCGAACAATCAAGCTGAGCGGCGGCAACTAAGGACTTTGCCGCGAAGCGCCACCGCCAAAAGAACCCGCTGTCCACTCAAGAGCCTGGTTGGGCATACCACAGCGATTCAACAAGCGGTATCCATCATTCACTTTCTCATATTGGATCGCAATACAATCTTCAATTTTCTCCGCAGTATCCTTTCTTGGGTTCCCAGATTTGCCCCATATGATTACACAGGAAGGGCTTAAGCAGTTATCACCGATCTGCTCGCCGGTCGCGGTTTCAATAAATTGTCGAAATTCAGATTCAACTTTCTCGATCGTTTCTTTCGCTTTATCAAGTTATATCATCACTTTCGTATCTCTTGCCTTCTTTAACTCGATCAAAACTGGGAGATATTGACTACCCTTGACCCCAAGAAGAACAAGATCAGCTCTGAAACGACATAAGCGCCGCTCACCATCTACAGGATCAACACTGGAACCAAATAAGCTTAGCTCATCAGTTACAAATAACAATGAATCAAATTTTTGCTTAATCCCGAGAATGGTCGGTAATTTATCTGGGGCGGTAATGGCTTGCCAAATAATAAATGCCTGAACCTGATGCTCTGGCTTCAGGTTGCCAGGGAGGTGATTTTTGTTGAGATCACTGCTGGCATCATTAATTGCCTTGTTGATATGTTTTGTCCCGTTTATCTTCTTTTCCTGTTTGTCGAGTAGATGGCCGCAAGGGTTTTCGCTATCAAGAGAAACGGCTCTGAATTTGGTCGAAATTCGAACATAACGCCTATGGCCATTAACCTCAAAGCAATATTTGCCATTCTCTTTTCTCGCTTTCGCTAACACTGTCATGGAAGTAAGTATGCTTTTGTTTTCTTTTGAGTATTTCATTTTCATCGGGTTGAGTAGACATAATATGGCCCCTATCTATTAAGGCTTACTTTGTATTCCCAGTTCTCCGCCCTTTCGGTGTGCGAAGTGTCACAATATTCAAACCATGCGAGGAACTTCAACCAATCTCTGCGAACAGCCATTCCATTCGTCTTGACGAATTGTCTCCCCGACGGCAATGCAGCGCCTTGT
>CAIVVZ010000307.1 GCA_903909505.1 uncultured Desulfobacteraceae bacterium | reverse complement strand
TACCGGTTTTCGGGAATATCGCGTCAAGCTTTGCAAAATAAAGGATCGCATGATGACTTGCGAAGGCAAACGCATGGCAGGTGAGCGTCACCAGTTCATGACCGCATTTTTTAACCGGTTTTTACAGGAATATCAGGGGGAGATGTAAATTATGTCACTGAATGTGGTTACCCAAATTGACCCGCTTATCGAAATTCGCAATGTGCTGATCAGCGTTTCGGACAAAAGCAATCTGAATCTGCTGGTCACTCAGCTCCTGGAGATCAATCCGAAGGTGACCCTGTATTCGACGGGTGGCACCTTCAACGCCATTCGGGAGTTTCTGGGAAACCGGGCCGAGGTCTGTCTCAAACAGGTTTCAGCCTATACCGGGCAGCCGGAAACCCAGGGGGGCCTTGTCAAAACGCTGGATTTTAAAATATATTTGAGCATTCTCACCGAAACCTACAACGCCGAACACCAAGGGGATCTGGTCCGAACCGGGGCCGTGCCGTTTGATATGGTGGTGGTCAATCTCTATCCGTTCAAGCAGACCATATCCAAGCCGGATGTGACCGTGGAGCAGGCCAGGGGCAACATCGACATCGGAGGCCCTTGTATGATCCGGGCATCGGCCAAAAATTTCATTCGGGTGGCTTCCGTAGTGGATCCGGAAGACTACAGCGTCATCCTCTCCGAGATGAAGGCAGGCAACGGCCGGATTTCCCTGGACCTTCGTTTCAGGCTGGCCCAGAAAGCCTTTGGCCATACCGCCGCCTATGATCAGATGATCGCCGAATACCTGTACAGCCGGACAATCGATAACGTCAGGGAATGTTATCCGTCTTAGAACTGAATCTGACCGATCAGAAAAAGTCAAAACATAGGATGGCAAAGTCAAAAATTTAAGGAGAGTTGCTATGGCAGATGACCTGAAAAAAATGTACAAAACCATCGTGGACGAGCATTTTCCGCCGCGAATGGAAATCAGCTTTATCGACGAAACCGGCCGCCAGACCCTGTTTTATGAAAAAGTCCTCTGGGATATCAAAGGTGAGCAGAAAGGCCTGCGCTACGGGGAGAATCCGGGTCAGGAAGCGGCGCTTTTTAAGCTGGTCAACGGCAACCTGCTTCTCGGGGAAACCCGGACCATTCAGCCGGGCCAGTACCTGGCATCCGACATCGAACTGCTTCAGTCCGGAAAACATCCCGGGAAAACCAATGTAACCGATGCGGACAATGCCCTGAACATTCTCCGGTATTTCATGGATACGCCCACTGCCGTCATCGTCAAGCATAACAACCCCTGCGGCGTTGCCCAGTCCGATGTGCTTTCGGATGCCTATCACAAAGCCATGATCGCGGACCGGGTGGCGGCTTTCGGGGGTTGTATTGCGGTCAACCGGCCCGTGGACAAGGCGACCGCGGAGGCCATCAGCAATCAATATGCCGAAGTCGTGGTGGCGCCCGAATTTGAAGACGGTGTCATGGCTATTTTTTCAGCCAAGAAAAACCTTCGGGTCGTGCGCATACAAAACATCGCCCGTCTCCAGGATTTTGTGGGCCGGCGCTTTGTGGATTTCAAAAGCCTGATGGACGGCGGTATCGTGGCCCAATGGTCTTTTGTTCCCCAGGCCCGGACAAAGGCGGATGTTAAACTGGCTGCCAGCGACTACAAGGGAAAATCATACGCAATCCGGCGAGAGCCCACGGAAAACGAATACCGGGATATGCTTTTCGGTTGGCTGGTCGAAGCCGGCGTGACCTCTAATTCCGTGATTTATATCAAGGACCGGGTCACCGTCGGCATCGGAACCGGGGAGCAGGACCGGGTGGGCGTGGCTGAAATCGCGCGGGACAAGGCGTACCGCAAGCTTTCCGATCGGTACTGTTTTGAAACCTTCGGCATGGCCTACAACGATTTGAAAGATCCGGAAAAGAAAGCTGAAATCGATCGGCGTGTTGCCGCTGAAAACGGCGGCCTGAAAGGTTCCGCCATGGTCAGTGATGCGTTTTTCCCTTTCCGGGACGGCGTGGATGTCGGCCTATGCGAAGGCGTTTCCTGTGTCATTCAGCCCGGCGGATCGGACAATGACTACCAGTCCATCGAAGCCTGCAACGAAGCCGGAGCCACTATGGTTTATACGGGGCAGCGAAGTTTCAAGCACTGATGAACTTGGGATTTAACCGGAAAACAGCGAGGGAACGCCCAATCGAAACAACCCAACCCCCCAATTTTATCGTAAAAAAGCGAAAAGTACGTGCGGTCAAAAAGCGAAAGATCCGGCTCAAAAAGCCATCTCAAAAGGATATTCGCAATATGATATTAGCGCTTATCCTTGCCATTGTTGTTGTTAAATATTTTCTGATTCCCTATCTTCAGGGATTGGCGGAGTGACTTTTGGATATATTCTTATCAAGTTCACGCCTGACGCCCCACACGTGATGCTCAAAAGGAACCATTTTGGAAAGGCTGGCTTTATCTGATAAAAGCATGAAGCGGGCCGCTTACAGCGCACTGGTTCTGGCAGCCATCTTTTTTATGGGGGTATGGGTTCTGATGGCCCAAGGACCCGATTATGAACGGATCCTGCAACTGGCCCGGCAGCGCTATGGCGAACAGGCGGCGCAGACCCTTCGTGAATGGCAAAAACTCATTGCGGATGCCCGGGGGCTGGAGGATCTGGAAAAAATCAAGAGGGTCAACGATTTTTTAAACACCCGGGTCCGGTATGGGGATAACATCACCACGTGGGGGGGCGACAATTATTGGGCCACCCCGCTGGAATCCCTGGGCCGCGGTCAGGGGGATTGCAAGGGCTACGCCATTGCCAAATACGTGACGCTCAAGATACTTTCCGTTCCGACCGAGCGGATGAGACTGATCTATGTCCGGGCCAAAATCGGCAGTTTTATCAGTTATGATATGGTGCCTCACATGGTGGTGGGTTATTTCCCAACACCCGATGCAGATCCCTTGATACTCGACAACCTTGACCCCGATATCCGCCCGGCTTCCGGGCGCGGTGATCTGTTTCCCATTTTCAGTTTCAACAGCGACGGTCTGTGGATCGGAAAACCTTCCGAATCCCGTTCGTCCCACACCGGAGACACCGGGCTGTCCAAGTGGCGGGATGTGATTGCCCGCATGCAGGCGGAAGGCTTTGAATGAATTCAGAATACACATTTTTCAGGAGACCCTGCCATGTCCCTCTTTAAACAACTCTGGCTGACCGTCATTGTTATGACCCTTGTCGTGTTCTCCGGCAGTTTCCTGCTCAGTGTGCTGACGGCAAAAAATTTTCTCACCCAGCAGCTTTATTTGAAGAATGTGGACAATGCAACCTCCCTGGCCTTGTCCATCTCGCAATTGCCGGACAAAGATCCGGTCCTGGTGGAATTGATGATTTCATCCCAGTTCGATATCGGCCATTACGAAGAAATCACCCTGACCGATCCCAACCATCACATCCTGGTCCAGCGCCGCTACACCGAAGGCGATCCGGAAGCGCCGTCGTGGTTCGTCCGCCTCTTTCCGCTTCATACCGAGCCTGGCATTGCCCAGATCCAGGATGGCTGGAAGCAGTACGGCACCCTTCAGGTGATCTCCCACAGCCGCTTTGCCCGCCATGAATTGTGGAAAAGTACGCGGGACTTGATGCTCTGGTTTCTGGTGATCGGCGCCGGCGCCGGCGTTTTGGGGACCGTGGTTCTACGAAGTATTGCCAGGGCACTGGATCATGTGGCCGGTCAGGCCCAGGCCCTGACGGAAAGGCGTTTTATCACCGTGGAAGAGCCCAAAACGCCGGAGCTGCGCACGGTGGTGCGGGCCATGAACGACATGGTCGAACGGCTGAAGGTGATGTTTGCTCAGGAGGCATCCCGTCTTGAAAGCCTGCGGCGCCGGGTCAATCATGACTGCGTGACCGGTCTGCCAAACCGGGAATTTTTCATCAGTCATTTGCTCAAAGGCATTAAAGGGGAAGAATCCGCCGGCAGGGGGGTACTGGCCTTTATCCGGATGAAAAATATGGACGATGCCAACCGCAGACTGGGACATGCCGGCGCGGACCGTATTCTTATAGGAGTAGCTGGAATACTCAATCAAGCCTGCGACGACAGAAACGGCTGGATGCCGGCGCGGATCAGAGCATTGGATTTTGCCCTGTTCGCCCCCCATGCCAAGGATCCCGGCGAGCTTGCCGAACAGCTTTCCAGAGATATGAGCAGCCACATCATCGCCGGCCACCCCGGAACAGAGAGTCTGTTCAATGTCGGTGTTGCCGGCTTTAAGCGCAATGACGATGCCGGAATTCTGCTGGCAGCAGCGGATAATGCGCTGGCAGTAGCGGAATATAAGGGTGGAAACACCTGGTATGCCTTCGAGCAGGCAAGTGGAATCCAGCCCGTCTCAAGTGAAACATGGCAAAGCAGGATTGCCGAGGCGCTTTCGGCAAAACGCGTCAAACTGGCCCGATTTCCGGTTCGCGCATTTTCCGGTTCCATCCTTCATATGGAAAGCGCTGCCCGCCTTCAATCCGAATTGAACGGACCGTGGCTTTGCGCCGGCGACTTTATGCACATGGCGGTTCGTTTCAGGCTCATGGTTCCTTTGGACCTTCAGGTCATCCGTCTGGCGCTCGATGAGCTGGCATCGGAGAACATCGATATCGCCGTCAATCTTTCAGCAATCACCGTATCCAATTGGCAATCCCGCAGTCAGCTCGTGGAGGTGCTTAAAAAACATCCCGAACGCTGCCGCCGGCTCTGGCTGGAAATTCCGGAAACCGGGGCTTTTCAGGAGATGGAAGCGGTTCGGGATCTCAGCAACATACTGAAAGGGCTGGGTTGCCGTATCGGCATCGAGCATTTTGGTCTTCGATTTGGTGAAATCGCAAAACTTACGGATCTGGCCCTGGATTACCTCAAGGTGGATGCCGGTTTCATCCGCGACATTCATCAAAGCCGGGGAAACCAGGAGTTCCTGAAAGGGTTGTGCCGGATGGCGCATGGGATCGGCATTACCGTCATTGCCGAAGGGGTTCGGAGCGCAGAGGAACTGAACGCTTTATCCGATCTTGGTTTCGATGGCGCTACAGGGCCGGCGGTGTCGATGGCGCCAATGAAGCCGTCGCATCAGAACCTATAGATTATAGATATCGTCCCTGAAATGGAATGGAGAGCGTGATGTATTCTCGCATTTTAAAACAAATCAATACGTAAATATACCGCATATCCCTTATCCCACCTCCATTTTGTTCTTGACGGCAATGCATTTCCATAATAAGAATTTAAACTTTGATCAGGTATTTTATTGAAGATGATATTTGGCTTCGGCTGCTGAAGTAGGAAATCGCCCAGCTCCAGCAGGAGTTGGGCACACACGACACAACCGAACCGCCAAATCGCACCAGAAGCTGTTTTACTGCTTACAATATCATATAGTTATATCATAATTGGCCATGTAATTTACCCTGCGGAGCTATATATCCACCATCAGTTGCCTGTCGCTTTATTCCATCGATTGAAGGCCAACATCTGACCCTTCGCACAGGATGGAGAATAAAGAGGATATAATCATCATTTTTCGTAAAAGGGATTTTTGTTATGCTCGCTCTAAAAGGTATTTATGAAAATGGTTCCGTAATCCTCCCTTTTCCTGTTCCGGTAAAGAGTATAGTGGACCCCATATTCCGGACAATAGTTTAAGATAGTAACCTGCTATAAAAAGGAGCAGGTAATGAGTGAAAAAAATCGCAAGAATCTCAACAGACAGTGGGCTGGCATCGCTTGATAGCACAATGATTAAGATATTCAACTGATGAAGATTTGATTCCCAGCACAGATGAACTTCAGTTCGGTAACAGAATGGAGGATAACATGAGAATGCGACTTACAGAAGAACTTTGGCGGGAAGGGAACATGTATGTTGCCTATTGCCCTGAACTGGATGTTCCCTCTTGCGGTGAGACTGTAGAACAAGCCAAAAATAATCTGAAAGAGGTTATCCTGATCCATCTTATGGAAACGGCGAAAATGGGAACTCTGGATAAACTCCTTCAGGATGCAGGGTTTAGATCACATGATCTATCATTACCCCGGCGCTCTGCGACCGGTTGTGATCCCCATGTACCGTGAAGTGCCAGTGTTCATTATCAGAAACAATATGAAAACTATTGGCATGACAGTAGAAGAATATCGCAAGATTTTTGGAGAAATATAGCATCAGGGGCATCTATATCGACAATGGCGTTGCTTCAAAGTTTGTAGGGGATTTTCTTTTGATTCAGTTGAAGGGCAATGGCATTATTTGGCATGTAATCCACACTGCGGAGCTATCTCTCCGCTATCTGTTGTCTGTCATCCCCTTCAACCACATCATACATCGCCCCCCGACCCATGAAGGCCATCCGGGATACGGGCTAATCAGCTTGTTGCGGCAATGGATCCTAATGATTCCGTGGGCATCATCGACAGCTACTCATACATCACCTCCCGAGGAAACTGGTATCGGCATTCATGGAAGGGCGACATCAAAAAATCGGGCAGCATTGCAACCACGATCGGCAGACAGAATTTGGGTTGAGTGAAGGGTCAGGAGGACTGAACCATGCAAATAATCGTTGAAGTGCCAGGCAAATTGCCTGACGCAGTCCATAGTACACCACAACAATTTGAGCAGGAAGCCAAAATGGCTATGGCTGTCAAGCTGTATGAAATGAAACGATTATCCTCTGGCATGGCCGCTTCGCTTGTCGGGATGAACCGAGTTCAATTTCTTGGAGAGTTGCATCGTTATGGAGTTGCCGTTATAGATATGGATGATGCGGAGCTTGCAGAGGACATAGCGAATGCCTGACTTAAATTGCCCGTAATAAAAGCAATATCAGCCTGAACAAAAGAAAGCCGTCAGTTCACGGTGAGGCCGCTATTCATGGGTAAATGGAGCCCATGTGAACGAAGGGACTTTATCAGGAAATGGAATATGTTGGCGAAATTCTTCAAGATGGGCATCTATCCATACCACTGGAGATAGGAAGGGAATTCACTGTTGGAGAAAAAGTCACCGTTCGTTTGCGAAAAAGGGTCTGCAGAAAAACAAAGGGGTTGTCTCCTCAGGCCAGGGATCTGATCCGCATGTTTGAACAATCGCCTGATAGGGGTGGCTACCATGGACATGAGATAACCAGGGAATTTATCCATGAAAGAGAAGATGTTAAATGTTAAAACCGGATGTAAAACAGGAGATCATTGATTGTCTGAGCAAACCGCCAAAGCCGTTGAGAGTTATCCTGTTTGGTTCCTATGCCTATGGAATGCCACATGAAGATAGTGATATTGACCTGTTGGTTGTCTTGGATAAAGATGGAAAATCTAATAATTATAAAACATTAATTCAGAATCGGCAGGAAATCTCAAGGCGGCTTCAAAGCCTGAAAAAAAAATATCCTGTTGATCTAATTGTTTATACCAAAGAGGAGTGGGAGGAACTCAAAGCCATTGGAACTTCTTTTATTCGGGAAATTGAAGAAAATGGGGTTTTCCTGATATGAAGAAGGGAACGATGGAATGGCTGGAGTTTGCTAAAAGAGACCTTGAAGCAGCAAGGATACTGCTGAATACAAATTATCTCGCCAATGTTGTCCTGTTTCACTCGCAACAATGTATTGAAAAGTGCCTAAAGGCTTACCTGGAAGAAAACGCGATAAAAATTCCAAGAATTCATAGTGTGGTTAAACTCTATTCTATGATTCCAAAGGAAGATAAAGTGTCATTTGATTTTAAAGAAGATGAACTGGATATGGTTGACCTTGTCTATATTGATACAAGGTACCCCAGTGGATTTGGATTGCTACCTTCCGGATTTCCGACAGATAACGATGCGAAAGAATTGTTCGATGCAGCAGAAAAAATATATGCCGAAATCACCTCTAAATTGTGTGATAATACGTTGGATGGCGATTGATTTTGATGACATGTCGGCCATATTTTTTAAAGAACTCGAAATTCCCGAAACTAAACAATTAAACATCGGTAAAACGGTCTGTTTCTAACCGTGTCAACTATAATTTTTTCGAATGAAGCAGAGGGGTTTGACGCCTGTTCTGGCGCATCCGGAGCGAAACGCGGCCATCCAAAATAATATTGAACTCCTTTATCCGTTTGTTGAATCCGGATGCCTGGTCCAGATCACGGCCATGAGCCTGACCGGAGATCTGGGGGAGCCGGCCAAGACATGCGCCTATCGGATGATGGAGCTGCGCCTGGCCCATGTCATTGCATCGGATGCCCATTCCGCCGGCAATCGCCGGCCCGAATTGTCATCCGCTGTCGCGGTTGCCGCGCATCTTCTGGGTAGCCGGCAGGAAGCGGAAAACATGGTTAATCACACCCCCCGGGCCATCATTTCCGGACAGGCTGTCGATTTTCAACATCCGATAAGACCCCGGAAAAAGAAGCGGTGGTTTTTCGGCAAGTGGGTCATCGCCTGCTGAATAGCATTATTGTGTGTTATTTAAATTAGTTAAAAAATATGATCCTGTAATTCACGGGGCGGAGCTGCTTTTTTACTGGAACACCGACAGCATGGTTTATCAAAATCAAATCCAGGAAGCTGTTGACGCTATTGTCAAAACGATTCATCCGATATCTATCGTGCTGTTTGGTTCGGTGGCCAGGGAAGGGAAAGTACTATAAAGGGTGCTGCCGTTCAGAGAGCCCTCTGCCTCGGATGCGGAAAAAGCAGTTCATATAGCCGGGAGAATTGTCAAATCCAAAAAGGGCAAAACCTGAGTCCTTTATCATCCCCCGAAAAAGGAGATACGATGCCTGAAATAATCCTGAAAACAGATATGCCGGATAAAGCCGCGATAATTGAGAATCGGCCGTCCAATGAAGAATCTTCATTCAAAACTATGGACCTTGATCCAACGCCCGTCACCCATCACTCATTGCCCGTCACCGGAAATCGGGAACCACTATAATTCGAATAACAAAGGTTGCGTGAATGTTTAAAAAACCTCTATTTGTACGCGTTGAATGGGACGAAGAGGCAAAGGTCTGGGTAGCGACCAGTGACGATGTTCCGGGGTTGGCAACAGAAGAAGACACCATGGAGGATCTAATTGACAAATTAAAAATTCTTATTCCAGAACTACTGGTTGCCAACGGAATATCAGGTGAATTTGATGTGCCATTTGAAGTACTGGCTCGCAGTTTTGAGATAGCAAGGGGTGTAACCGACTGATGTCAGACTTTACCCCGCAACTGAAAAGATATTTGAAGGAAGCAGGATGCTGTTTTGAGCGCCAGGGGAAAGGGGATCATGAGATTTGGTATAGCCCGTTAAACAGTGTGCGATTTGTTGTAGACAATGCCATCAAGTCTCGACATACTGCCAATGCCGTTTTGAAACAAGCCGGATTATCAAAGAAATTCTAACGTGATAATTTTTAAAAGAGGATATTTTAGATGCCGGCTACAGTGACAGGTAACGAGTGATAAGTTTTTAACCCGCCGCCCGTTACTCGTCACTCATTACCGGAAATCCGGGTCCACTATAGTTCGGTAATATTGGAGGTTATAATGGACAGTCTAAGTGTCAATAAAGTAATAGATGATTATCAACGTTTATCCATCGAGGACATGGAATACGTGGCATCCATCATTCAAAAACAATTAATTGAATGGAAAATAATCCATGAGAATAGAATACGACAATGAGATTGACGCCCTGTATATTCGGTTACAAGAAACACATGTGGATCGAACGGTGGAAATTGCTGAGGGTTTTAATGTTGATTTTGATACATCCGGAAAGGTAATCGGCTTAGAGGTGTTGGACGCCGCAGAAAAATATTCCATGGCAGATATTTTCAATATTTCGACTGAAAATTTAATACTTGAAAAAGCATTGCTTAACAAAGCAGCTTAAGCAGTTCAGCTTTGAGTTTTCACCTTCAATCTTTCATACTTGAAATCATGCGTAACATCTGTGTATTTACGGCTGCCCGAGCTGACTATGGCGTTCTTCTGCCCTCTGCCCCGACCCCTCGGGTTTATCTTGACACCTTCATCGATCAGATTGATAAATGGGGAAATACGTTGACAATTATAAACATCAAGTGAGCAAGAAGGACATGGAAACCAGAATAGAACGGATGCACAACTGAAAAAGACCATCAAAAAGCTGGACGATATCGGCGTAAATCTTGGAAAAATGGGTTTGGTTCAGGGCGAAGTGGTAAAGGATGATGTGGGGCGGTATGCGGAAAAAGCCGGGTTGTTTGTGCTCACCCAGACCAAGGATGGCGGCGCGGCGCTGTTCAACCGAAAAGGTTTCAAACCCAAGGAATTTGCATGATCGTAGCCTTAACGCCCCTTGGCAACCCCTCACACCAAATGGGCGCAGCCCTATGCACTCGGAAAAGTACGCGCCCTGTTCTTTGCAGATGGAACGGGAACCAATCCCAGGGAATGTGTGGAGCTGATGCAGCGGTTCGATCTGGATGCACAAGCCGTCTTCTGGGTGCGGATCGTTGACAGCAATGACAGCCACTGGCACGGAGGTGAAGTCGGTGAGCGCCGAATGCTCAACCTGCTTGAGCAGAAATGGGATTGTTTCGTTTTTCTCGGAATACCCCTGAGTAAAATTCCCACCGTACAGAAGCAAAAAATTCTGAAAGCTGTCACAGAAGGTGCGGGCATCGTGTTTGTTGGATTGGATGACAGCACTCCGCTGGAACAAAATAACCGGCTGAATCCGCTGCCGCCCTTTCTCGCAACCGGACCCGTAGGCGATGCTTATAAAGTTTTTCACAAACGAAGAAATCATATCCGGTCAAGTCTCATGGCAAGAAAACCATGATTTTATCTTATGCGCTCAATGATCTGATTGATAAATTCGGATTACCCGGAGATATATTCAATACGGACTGATATGCCATATTTGCGCTTCCCGCGCATAATGCTGAATTTCAAGACCTGACTCCCAAAAAAATAAGGAGGGGACGCCATGCAAAATGATCGATGTCGGCGTTATCCAAAATGGAGCAGGTCCGGCCCCACCCTCGTCAAGAAAGGCGCCCACCCTGTGGGGGCCAACTGCACTCATCGTCTGCGGCCACACCATCGGGGAATATGCCTTCATCGGGGCTGGTGCGGTGGTCACAAAGGACGTACCGGAGCACGCCTTGATGGTAGGAAACCCGGCGAAGCAGATTGGCTGGATGTGTATCTGCGGGGAAAAAATAGATGAACACCTGAAATGCAAAACATGCCATCATGAATTTGAAAAGACCAACAACGGCCTTATCTTGACGGCCAAATTACACCTCGATACTGAATCGTAAGGTTATTTGGATTTTGTTAATCCGCGAAAACAAAAAAAGCAAAACTCTTTTTCTGATCAAGGTGGGACTTGTTTTACTATTGTTAATTGGTTGTGTGGAAGTAAAGGAGGTATTCCAAAGAAGATGACCGCAGGCCGTCTTTTGATAGTTGATGATGATGAAGCCATTCGATCTGTTTTAGTCGAATACTTTACGAACTGCGGCCATGAAGTGGTCACGGCCTGCGATGGGGAGGAAGCTCTGAAGAAGTTTGTTCCGGGCGGATTCGACTGTGTCATCTCCGATCTGATGATGCCGAAGATCGACGGTCTTGAG
>CAIVVZ010000306.1 GCA_903909505.1 uncultured Desulfobacteraceae bacterium | reverse complement strand
ATTCCCGGAATCCGGCATCCATTGCGCTGTCATCCTCCGGGTCAATATGTCCGCCCGGCAGCGCTACCTGATTGCGCCAGGGATAGCCTTCGGTGTCCGCCTTCTGAATTGCAAGAATCTGGGGCTGGGTCTGATCGAAAACCAGCAGGAATACGCTGGTAGACTGGTACCTGCCTTCTTCAGGGGGGCCCGGATGTGTCGCGGTGCCCACAATGGTTTTCAAACACGATGTGTTAATGAACATCCCCCCTAAACGCTCCGGGTGCTTTAAAGAAATCCATAAAACCCTCTTATTTGACTTTCATGAAGTCTTTAAATGCCATTTGTTTATAGCTGTCGGTCTGAATAAATTTCAATATCGGCAGAAGATTATCCGCCGGAATATATCCCGGATAGTTTCCAATCTGGTCTCCGGTTTCCGCAACAAACCAGTTGGACGGCAGTCCCCGGACCTTATATCGGGTGGACAACGCGTTTTCCTTGTCGGAATTCACTTTGATGGAAATGAAGTTCTTGTTCAGATAGGAAACGATCTCCGGGTCCACGAAGGTTCCCTTATCCATTTTTGTACAGTAGCCGCACCAATCAGCAAAAAAATTAATAAATATTTTTTTATGCTGACTTTTTCCCAAAGTCATTCCCTCTTCATAGGGATACCATTTGATGGTTTCGGCAGAGAGACTCTTCGACGGAAAAGTCGTCATCAATACAGTCAGACTCAGCAGGACAAAGACGAAAATGCGATTCATGGATAAAATCCTTGTATTTGAAGATTGCGAGGTTATCAGGGTAAAAAAATCATTTTATTCAGTATCAGCGACAGTCCCACCAAAATCAAGAGAATACCGGCGATTCGATTGAAATACTTCAATGCCCGTGTTGCTTTTTTTAAAAACACCAGCATGACATCAATGAACATGGACATGGCAATGAACGGAATGGCCAACCCCAATGAATAGACGCTTAAGAGGGCGATTCCTTCCTGAACGGTTTCCTTGCTGCCGGCAATAATCAGAATGGAGCCCAGCAGCGGGCCGATGCAGGGGCTCCAGCCGGCCCCAAACGCCATTCCCACCAAAAATGTTCCCATAAAATGAATGGGCTTTTTATCCAGATGCACGCGTTTTTCAAATTCCAGTGCATTGAATCGCAGCCATCCGGTCAGATGAAGGCCCAGAAACATGATCAGAATCCCGCCGATAATGCGAATGGCGGAGCTGTATACCTGGATAAAACTTCCCAGATAAGAAGCGGAGGCGCCCATCAGAATAAAGACGGATGAAAATCCCGATACATAGGCGATGGTCGAAAGAACCACTTTTTTTCGAATACCGTTTTCGCATCCGGTCAGTTCATCCAGTGTAAAGCCGCTGATGAAAACAAAGTATGCGGGAATAAGCGGCAAAATACAAGGGGAAAAAAAGGACAAGAGACCGGCCAGAAGGGCTGCCGGATAGCTGATGGTTTCTGCAAACATGGACTCGCTCTTTTAAGGGTTTAAGGGGTCAATTCGGACCGCCGAAAGGATGAGATCGTCGGGAATCCCCGGGATTCCCGCGTGCTGTCTTCTTTTATCTCAATATATCGGAAAGTTTTTCTTAAGGAGCATATTTAAACCATTCGGTTACACTACCTGCTGCCGATTTCCCGCGCTTTATCGGCAGCAGCGGCGATGGCATCCACAATGGCCTGCTTGAAATGACGGGTTTCAAGCACTTTCAGGGCAGCTTCCGTGGTCCCGCCCGGTGTGGTGACGAGCTTGCGAAGATGCTCGGGGGAATCTCCCCGAGCCTCCAGAAGCTTGACCGCTCCCTTGATGGTGGTCAGGACCAGCTCAAAGGCATTCGCTGGTGACAGGCCGGACTGAACGCCGGCTTCGATCATGGATTCGATGTAATAAAACACATAGGCCGGGCCGGAACCGGACACGGCGGTCACGGCATCCAGATCCGCTTCCTTGAATTCAATCACATTTCCCATTGCCTTCAGGATTCTTTCCGCGGTCGCCAGATCATCAGGCGTAGCATGTCCATTGGGGCTCATGCCCGACATGCCGGCCAGAACCAGGGAAGGCGTATTGGGCATCACCCGGATAATGGGAAGCTGGCTGCGGCTGGTGGCATCCAGAGAAAGATAGAGGCAATTTTCGATTTTGGATAGGGTAATGCCGGCGGCAATGGATATCACGAGCTTCCGGTTGATGATCCGGTAATCCTTGCCGGCGGCAATGCTTGAGAGAATGGACCCGACATGGTGCGGTTTTACCGCCAGGATCACAATGTCGCAGGCTGAAAAAAGGCTGAAATTATCCTCTGTAACCTGGATGCCGTAAGATCGCTTCAGGCTGTCGAGCCGATCCGGACTCACATCGCTGGCGGTAATGGCGGAAGCAGCGAAGACGCCGGCCTGAATAAGCGCGCTGATCATGGCTTCCCCCATGGTTCCAGCGCCGATAAAGCCGATGGTTTTATGCATATTTTTCATGAATATCCTTTCGATTAGCAAAATATGAGCATTTTGGGAACGATTGTCATTATATATCACAACAGGAAAAAAAGTGAAACTCATCCTCAACGTCAGTACATAGGGTTTGAAAACTTAATTGAAAACCTGCCAATGTTTTTCTTGCCATATCCGAAGGTGGATGATACGAATTTTTCAATAAGTTTCTATAAAATCAAGGCATCCGGCCGTTCTTTAGACCTGCCTATTTATATAGCAGAATTGTGGGGGCGGATTTTGAAGCAACCTACTCAAGGAACAAATATCACCTTTTAAATACCGCCAATCCAAAGCTTGAAAAGCTTCGGTACCTGGTTCGACTCTCAAATGATCTCAAATTGATAAACCTGAAAGGATACGAGTATCGTTATTATCGTCATATCGCGTTGTAGGGTTAGGTAGCATTTTCTCTCAAAAGACGAAAAGGAGAAAATGTTATTGTCTAAACGGGGTGTTCGGTATTGACGATTGCTGTCGGGATGCGGACACCCTTCCAGCCGGTTAATTCGAACGATCTGTTCTTGACACCATATAGAACAGATGCTAGTAAAAAGCCTTCAAAAATTCGCTTCTTGCTTTTATTGCCAACGACAATGAAAGGCTCAACATGGTTTTCAGTTCCATGACTTTTTTGACACTGTTTCTTCCCTTAGTGTTGGTGGGTTACTATGTTTGCTTTCTCCCTGTTTTGGGTAAATGCAGGCCAGGCGCACAATGCGTGCAGGCCAATTTGTTTTTGCTGACAGCGAGCCTACTTTTTTATTTTTGGGGCGAAGGGTGGCGTGTGTGGGTTCTGGCTGCGTCGTGCGTCGGGAATTTTTTGCTGGCCCGGCTGATGATGTGGCGAGTTGCCCCTTCGGGAGAGAAAAAAGGGAGGAGGGCGTATATCTTTGAACGTACGGAAAAGCTTCATCCGGGCGGGCCGCGCACCAAAATCCAAAAATTGTTGCTGGTGATTGCTATAGTTATCAACCTCGGATGTTTGGTTTATTTTAAATATTTCAATTTTTTTATCGATAATATTGCCGGTGTCTTTCCGCATGGCTGGGAAATACACACATGGGCCAAGGTGGCCCTGCCTTTGGGCATCAGTTTTTTCACTTTCGAGGCAATGAGTTACATCATCGATGTCTACCGGGGTGATGTGCCGGCAGAGGAAAACCTCATCAACTTTTCCTGTTATCTGACGATGTTCCAGCACTTGGTGGCTGGACCTGTCATCCGGTATCGGGATTTGTATCAACAACTGACGGAGCGTACGCTTTCGCGTTCCCAATTCGCATCAGGCGCCAGGCGTTTCATTGTGGGATTATCGAAGAAAGTGTTGATTGCCAACACGGTGGCGGTAATCGCGGATAAGGCGTTTGAACTGCCTCCGAATCAATTGACCACAGCCACGGCATGGCTGGGAATTGTTTGTTACACCCTGCAAATTTATTTTGATTTTTCTGCTTATTCCGATATGGCCATCGGGTTGGCCCGGATGTTTGGGTTTGAGTTTCTGGAAAATTTCAATTACCCTTACATTGCCCGTTCAGCACAGGATTTCTGGCGCCGCTGGCATATCTCTTTGTCCTCTTGGTTTCGGGACTATCTCTACATCCCGTTGGGGGGCAACCGCAAAGGTCCGTGGCGGATCTATCTCAATTTATTATTCGTGTTTTTTCTTTGCGGACTTTGGCATGGGGCAAGTTGGGTGTTCGTTGCGTGGGGATTGTATCACGGATTCTTTTTGGCATTGGAGCGGCTGCTGACGCGCGGCAGGAATAAGATCGACGGATCAAACATCGGCTGGAAGTGCATCCTTTCCGTGTTTGGTCATGGATATGCCGTATTAATGGTGATGGGGGGATGGGTACTTTTCCGTTCGGAGACATTTGCGCAAGCGTGGGGATATTACGGAGCACTTTTGGGACATGGTGAAGGGAGCGGTGGGGCGAACGCGATTTGGCTGTATTATTCATTAGAAGTGCAGATCGCAATCGGAGCTGGTGCTCTGTTTTCCTTGCCGGTCTTGCTGGTCCTGGCCCGATGGTGGAGCGGGTGGCTCTCGCATTATACAGTAGCTGAAAAGCCGATGAATGGCTTGATTTTGCTAAGCATGGAGCTAGGGCGAACAGTTGTTTTGCTGGGTTTGCTATTGCTGTGTTTTCTTCCGTTAGCATCCGGCACGCACAATCCTTTCATCTATTTTCGCTTTTAGGAAGCATGTCACGTGAAGAGTAATCCTAAAGATCAGCAAACGGTTTTGCAACCAAGCGCATTCGTTGCAGAAACGGCAGTACAGGGCCTGCCAACTTCCATGGATTTGGGTTTGGGGAAAGGGGACACCAGGCAGTTAACATCAGCACCCTGCCTGTTGAGGTGCATGGAGTGGTTTCTGATTTCAGGGCTGTTGATAGTTCTATTCGCGCCGCTATTGGGAAAGATATTGGGATGGCCACAGGAACTGGATTTAAAGGAGAACCGGCATCTGGCCCAGCCGCCGGAATTCAGGGAAACCGGTTGGAATAATTTGCCTCATGCCGTTGATCAATGGTGGAATGATCGATTCGCTTTTCGGACGCAACTCATTCCTCTGCGGGAATCGATATGGCTTGACCTGTTGAGCGCATCGGGAAAACAATGTTTGCAGGGAATAGACGGACACTTGTTCTTTAATCCGATGCCGGGCGATATAAATCATGGGGGTCTAAATTCCACGGTTCTCGACTATTTGGGCATTAATCGTTTGACTGCGGAGCAATTGTCGAATTGGACGGATTATTTGGAGGGCGAGAGTGCCTGGTTGCGGGCTAACGGCATCCATTATCTGTTCGTGATCGTGCCGAACAAGATTACAGTGCAGGAACGTTTTCTGCCCAATAAGATACGCATGGCCAAGGGGAAAAGTTATTTTGAACAATTACGAGAACAGGTATTCCCCAATTTGACCCAAAATGTTGACTTGATAGATTTGACACCGGTGTTGATCGCTAAGGAACGTGAAACAGGAATACCGATGTTCAGTCGCACGGGTGACATAACCCATTGGAACGGAGCCGGTTTTTATGAAGGATTGGTGGCTATGGATAAGCGCCTGCGCCGCAGCTTTCCCGATATGTTACCGTTTCCTGAGGACAAACTCGAATTACGGGCATCCGATAACGACCCAACAGATTTCTCTTTCCGATGGAAGGATGATGAATCTGTACATGCCGCAGCAGAAACGATTATTTCCTTTCGATCAGGAGGATGGACGGATCCTAAATGTTCAACGGCCGATGGACGGAACGGCAATCTCGTGCTTTTTTCGGATTCATCATGGAAGGGACTCTGGGGCGTTTTTGATTTTTTTTCTCCCGGAGGTCATACTGCTTTTCCTTACCAATGGGGAAAACATCGACATGCAGGTATTGGTTCTGTGACGCTTGACGAATTGCGGCGCATTGTTCGAGAGGAGCGTCCAAATGTGGTGGTGGAAGCACAGACAGAACGAGCCTTGATAATTCCTCCCGGAATTGGGATTCCCTCTGAATTTCGATATGCAGCCCAGTTCTCCCGGGGGAAACCGGTTTTTTTGTGGACCATCAATGAACCTGAGGCCATGTTTGGGGTCAATATTGATGAAATTGCGATTGATGGGGATGCGTTCGTTGTCAACATCACAAACGACAATCCTGCGTTGGAGTCGCTGAATTTCATAAGTTCTCCCAAAGATTCGACATCCGTTTTACTCATTGATATGGATGTGCCCGCGGCTGGGATATTTCGAGTCTTTTGGTCGGTCAAAGAAGGCTTTTGCGAAAATGATTCCATAAAAGCGCCTTTGGAGAAAGGTCGCAACGTGTTATTTCTATCAAGTCCGGTGCCGACGGGAGAGGATTTCCGGCTCCGCATTGACCCCGGCACTGTGACGGGCAAATATAGGATTCGCAAGATCGAAATGCGTGCGACTCTTTTAGGGCAAAGGTAAGTCTCCTTAATGGCGTTCCAAGAGTCCGAAAATACAACTCTTTCCTTAACTTAAACGGTTAACTTTATGTTTCTGAGCAGGTGTCAGGATGACCAGTGCCTGGGTTCAAACTCTTAAATTATCCCTTCCTTCGTTGAAGGACAATACCGCGGATGCGGACCGCCTGATTCAGGCGCTGAAATCCCGGCTGGGCGCTGGTGACATTGCCGTGAATCTGGATCTGTTGAGAGTGCTGCCGGATATATTGAGAGATGCCGATTACCATATCCGGTGCGTTCTCTATAAGGATCGGGGAGGGTGGGGGATTTCCGGCGTTCTGCCGGCTGAAGATCAGGCGCCGGTTCTGGGCATGGCCGTGGATCTGGGAACCACCCGCGTGGTGCTGCGCCTGGTGGATCTGGCGGACGGCAGGGCTCTTGAGGAATCTTCCTTTGACAATCCCCAGCTTGAAGTGGGTCCGGATATTCTGACCCGGATTCATCACGCGGATTCTCAGGAAGGTCAGAATCATCTGCAGAAGCTGATTGTGGATGCTCTGAATAAAGAAATGGCAGCCCTTTGCGCATCCCGCGGAGTTGCGGCAACCGATGTCTACTTGATGTCCATTGCCGGAAACACGGCCATGACCCATCTGTTCATGGGCCTGAATCCCCGCTGGATCATCCGGGAGCCGTATATTCCGGTGGTCAACCGGCCCGTTACGCACCGGGCTTCACAGCTCGGGCTTTGCGCCAACCCAGGCGCCAGAGTGTTCGTGTTTCCCAATATCGGCAGCTATTTTGGTGGCGATCTGATTGCCGGGATTTTGTATTCCGGCCTGAATCTTCGGGAAAAGACCGCCATTCTGGTGGATGTCGGCACCAATGCGGAAGTGGTTCTGGGAAACAAGAACTGGATGATCGCCTGCGCCGGCGCAGCCGGGCCGGCCCTGGAAGGTGGGGCTGCCAGAATGGGCATGATGGCGGGTCCCGGTGTGATCGACCGGGTTGCCATCAACCCGGATACCTTTCAAATGGATATCCACACCATTGAAGAGCTGCCGCCTGTTGGGATTTGCGGTTCCGGCCTAATTGATCTGGCGGCCCAGCTCTTTTTATGCGGCATGCTCGATATCCGGGGAAAATTCGTTGTTTCCGCATGCGGCGACCGCCTGAAGGAAATTGACGGCCTCAATCACCTTGTGGTGGTGGATCAACAAGTTTCGGCAACCGGCCGCGATCTTTCCATATCCCAGGCGGATATCGACAGTCTGATCCGCTCCAAGGCAGCCATGTACACCATCCTGGAAACCCTGACGGCTTCGGTGGGAATGGCGCCCAGGGACCTGACCCGGTTTTATGTGGCCGGAACATTCGGGTCTTTCATCAACCCGGTTTCCGCCATCAGCATCGGCATGATTCCGGATCTGAAACTGGACTGCTACCAGACCATAGGGAACAGCAGCCTCGGCGGGGCTGCCCGCATCCTTGAATCCAGCGAATTATTCGAAGAAGTCGACCGGATCCAGGGCAGCATTACCTATCTGGAACTGAATGTGAATCAGGACTTCATGAACCGGTTCAGCGCGGCGAAATTTCTGCCGCACACGGATCCGTCGCTGTTTCCGTCGGTAAAAATAAAGCCGATGTAACTGATCATGAATTGTCTGGCATTCGTCCCCAGGGACGAAAAGGATAACTTCCCCCCCCTTTTCCAATGGGGGGAATAAGGATGTATCGCCATCAAGGGGAGATTGGGGGATTTATTTACAGTCAGCTAATCTCCTGGATCGCCAGTTCCAGGTTTTTCAGGGTATTGGCCGTGTATACCTTGCAGGGGTAGTCTTTGGGCAGGATCTGCTTTAAAAGCCCGGCCAGAACCCTTCCGGGTCCCACCTCCACAACCACGTTGATTTGTCGTTCCATCAGAAGTTTCATTGCCGGATGCCAGCGAACCGGGCTGCAGAGCTGGCGGGACATCACCGAGCGGATTTCGTCCGGATTCTGCTCGGCCGCTGCGGTAACATTCAAGAGTACATCGCATTGCGAGGCGTTGAAAGGGATGGTCTTCAGGAAATCCGAAAATTCCTGTTCCGCGCCCTGTATCAATTGGCTGTGCCAGGCTCCGCTCACTTTCAAGGGGACTGCCTTGGCGCCTTTCTGAACGGCCAGGCTGGAAACTTTTTCAACCTGCGCCGGAGAACCAGTGATGACGATCTGTTTTTCGGGGCGGAGACACTGATCCGTCTGGCTCCATAGCGTGCAAAGACGTGTTCTTTGCCGGCCTGTTCGCGAAAATAATCGTTTTGTGCCCGTTTGGGTTCGGCCAAAATCGGGCTGATGATCTGGAATCTGGTCAGAGCGATGCTTTCTCGAATGTCTTTGTCCATGGGGTTCTCCTTTCTCTCCGGGTGAATGTTTTCGGTAATCCTTTTGAAATTACCGCTGTGATGGCGTCCAAAATAACCCATTGAAAAGAGGAATGTGAGCAAAGCTCTGTACAGACAGTCACAAAATTTGTGCCCGAGTGATCGGTTGGATGGGTGGTCAGATTAAAATGAATGGATTACAAAGATGATGAAGGCAAGATTTGAGAAAAAAACGATATTTTGGGGCATTACGGCCATGGATCACCCCGATTTTTGGATATGCCACGACTCAGGTGCTGGAACAGCTTCTTCGCCCTTGGGAAGGTGTGCCGAAAAGAAATCCCGTAACAGCCCGAATGTAGCGATGCAACAGGTTTCGAAGGTTTTCCCCCACAGGCGGGGCGCCCCTCCATCCAAGGATATGAAAATACGTGGCGATTTCTTGCCATCCGGATGTTCCCGGATCAGATACCGTGCCGAGATTAAGCTATTGGATCAGAATACTGTGGGACCGTCGCAGACCACTGATAACGATTTGCAGCCAGTATGCCACAAGCAATGGGGTTATCCGGCTGTCCGGATCAACGTTTTGTACCGCTCCGAAAAAGCCTTTTCTGCCACTCTGCCAGTGGAAAAGCCCATAAAGCAGCGTTCCGATCACGGAAGATACCGTGTACAGCATATACGGGATCAACTGGTCCGGAAGCAGGGAAAAGATCACATTTCATCGAACAACCCTTCCGCGGTCAAAGCCGGATGATATCTTGTGCAGAGCAGATGGAAGGCGCTTTCTACAAGCCTGCGCCCAAGATCGAAGTCATCCATGAGCCGGGCGCACTGAGCCGAAAAACCCTGCTCGTTATCGGCCAGGAGCGCGTGGACCTCATGGTGAGCGTCGATCCCCTCCATTCCGGCATGCGTCGAGACAACCGGCCTGCGGTGCGCAAAAGCCTCCAACACCTTGATACGAGTCCCTCCCCCACCCCGGATGGGTACGATCACGGCGTCAGCCTTATCATAATGAGGCGTCACATCGGCCACGTGCCCGACCAGCTCAGCTTCGCGCGTCCGTGACACAGCTTCGGCAATCTCCCTGCCGGCCCCGCTTCCGACCAGCTTGAGGGAAATCGTTCGGGTCGTCAGCCTGCGAAGGAGGGGCAAGACCTGCCGGCAAAAAAAGAGGACTGCATCCCGATTGGGGTAGTACCCCATAGAGCCGACAAAGAGAAAAGTGAAGCCTTCGGTCGCCGAACATCCCGTCGGGGCTCGAGTGGACAGTTGCACCGCGGGTAGTTGCACGGTATTGGGGACCACAGCCACATTGGAGAGCCGATACTTTCGACAAACCTTCTCCCTGTCTATTTCGGAACAGACAAAGACCCGGCGGCACCGTGGCAGAACCGCTCCTTCGATGCTCTCATAGAGCGCGGCATCCATAAGTGTTCTGTCGGCTGTTTTCCCGTCGCCGCCGAGCCTGAACAGTACACTGATGCGGCGTCTCGTCTCCGATTCCACATCGTCCAGGTCCAACCGGCACGCCGCGGAGGGGTTCCCGTGCAGGTAGAATTCCGCCACCGGAAACATGTAGAGCCGGAAGACATGGATCACATCGATCTGCCCGCCGGGACCGATCCGATTGAGGGTTCTCTCGATCCTTCCCGTGAGCGGGAAGTAGTCCCTGGGTGCACGAAAGAGGCGGCGGTACAGGGGATATCCAAATCTGTGAAGCAGGGCGCGGAGGAGCAGGTCGGGATTATTACCGGGGTGAGAGGGAATACAGGCAATACTGGTACAAAGCCCGGCGAGCTCTTCACAGGCATCTTCCGGCCGGAACCGAAAGGAGCCGCTCCCGGCGAGAAGGTGAACGTGATACTTCTGCGCCAGGGCTTTCAAAACGTTGTAGGCCCGCATGGCCAGCCCGTTTCCCCCGGGGAGGGGCATGACGGGGGAGATATAGAGAAGACTCGGTTTGCTCTCAGTCATGGAAATAGTACTTCAGGAGGTTGTATCTCAGCTTGATTTTCCTTGAACCCCGGTAGAAGACTTCCTTTGCGATCAGGTCGGGACAGAGGCAAACCCTGAGAAAGTACCTGAGGCACTCCCTGCTCCTGCTGTTCAGTAAAAAGTAAAAGAGCTTGAGGTGTACCAGGAAGAGATCGTCTCGGTCCCGGACCATTTCTTCCTTCAACAGCCTTAGGTAGAACCTGGGTACTTCCCTATGGTTGAGGCTCTTCGAACGGGTTGTGTTATTGGCATGTCTCCTAATATAGGCGCAGACCCTGTCCAGGAGCTTAAACCGGCAGCCCTGGCGGGCAAGGGCCAGCCAGAAATAGGCGTCCTCTCCCTGCACCAGGTCTTCGGGGAAACGGGCGGAGCCGATGGATGAGCGGCGCACCAGGCTAGTGTGGATAGAATTGCCGAATCTCAAAATGGTAGAAAAAGGACGCCTCTCGAGACACTCCTGCCTGCGATGGTTGGTGGAATAGACAAGGTTGAGCGGGTGTCTGCTCAGGAACCTGACGTTGAAGAGCAGCGGAAGAGGGTGGCAGCCTTCGGCAGTCTCCGGGGTGAAAAAGATCTCACTGTGGGAAGTAACGACATCGATGCCCCGGTCTGCCTCTAGAAGAGCCAGGGCCGCCGCAATGGCTTCCGGGTGAATCAGGTCGTCGTCATCGAGGAAGAGGATGTAGTCTCCCGTGGCCTTCTCCAGACCGTGGTTCCTTGCGGCGGCGGCGCCCCGGTGCGAGGACAGGCGGTGGAGGCTGATTCGGGAAGATATGCCGGAGAGCTCTATGAGCTCACGCCATTCGCCTTCTCCGGACCCATCGTCGACGATGACAATCTCGCAGTCCGGATGCGTCTGGGTCAGGATGCTCTCTATGGTATCCCTCAGAAAGAGGGTTCTCCGGTAGGTGGGTATGATCACCGATACTCGAGCCGCGGGCGCCGCACCAGAGGGGGTCAAATGGGACATCACGACGGGAGCCTCCTAGTTAAAGAGCTTTTCGGGGAAATGCGCCGCCTGGCCGCCTGCCACACAGCCATCAGGCCCCGCCTCGGCGCGGGTGGTGGGAGGAAGCGGCGGGCGGCGAGCGTATAGGTGGAATCGACAGTGCGAACATACTCCTCCGTTAGAAGCCCGGCATGGAAGTCCGAGAAATCGCGCCTCCACCTCGACCACCAAAGATGGCTCCACAGATGCATGCTGACCGCCCCGGCCAAATCCCTGTCGCACCCCCTGAAGAGCATCTCGATCCCCTCCCGCGTCCACATGTGCTTGTAAAACGTTCGGGGCGGCTCGATGTGGATCAGAGCGGGGTGCTCCTCGCTCAAGAGCTGGGGGAGCAGGGTCGAATGATTACTCCAGGATCCGTCGAAGAACTCCTTCATCCGCGAAAGCCACTCCACTCCGAACGCGGCGCTCTTCTCGGACATGATAAAGGCATTGCACAAGGAGCGCCTTCGAGCTCCCGTCGTCTGGCAGATGATGTCATTCTCCCTTCCAAGAACAAAGGGCCTCTCATAGAGCTCCGGGGGAATTGCGTCGACGAACAGGGTATCGATATCGGCATACACGCCTCCGTGCTCCATGAGCTTCTCGAGCCTGATGAAATCCGAATGGTGGGCATACTTATACTTCTCAACGGACTTGTTACGGTAGTCGAAGCCGGAGATGAAATCGTCCAAACCGACCCGGACAAGCTCCAGCTTGTCCTTTATGAGCTCCCAGTATCTGCCGTGGGGTTCATGGCAGTAGTAGAAATAGATCTTCTCCGGCCGGTTGGTCACACGGCAGGACTCGAGACACAGGTAGTGTGCAAGGTGGAAGGGGTCGGTCTGCTTTTTCAGCCCAAAGACAAAATGAAACAGGTTCGGTATTCTTCGACTCATCTATCCACTCCGTGGCAGCCGGAGCCGCCTTTGCGCAAGCAGTTCCCTCAGCCGTGCCGCAGTCTCCAGGAGATACAACAGAAGAGAAGATCTCAGAAGAGGCAGACGGCTCTTCTTGACGTACAGCCCTTCATTGTCGCTTTGACCCATGGTCCTGGTCCATCTCGACCAGGCGTGATCGGGCCGGGCATGAATCCTGGTCCACCTGAACCAGGGCCTCAAACGGTGCTTGATAAAGCCGTCCGTGTTGAACCCGGCCGCGCCTTCCATCCGGTCGCACTCTCTTGCGAGCATTGCGATATTGCGGCCGCCGTTCTTGATGTCAAAGCCGCACGAGTCCCAACCCGGATAGAACTGGTAGCCCTCGATATGATGGGGATGGGGGTTTCTCAAGGTACCGGCAAGGTTCCTGCCCCAACTGTTGGACCAATAGTGGATGGCGTAGCTGCCGTTTCGGATGAGCTCGGTCTTGATGCCCGCAGCCGAGTCTTCTCCCTCGAGCAGGGTCTCCAGTTTAGCGGAATCGCTTTCCAGGGGACAGGCCACTTCGGCCCCCAGGATGGTGACGTCGCTTTGTCTGTATTCGTTCATGATCCGGGTCATCATGAGTGGCCCCGTGCTCGTCAGCACTTCCAGGTGCGTGGTGATTGCCGTGGGGACCGTGGCCATCGCTTCGATCACCGCGCCAAGGAATGGGTGGGAGGGAACCGAGCCCATGAAGGCATTGCAGACAATCTTCTCAAATCCCTTCGTTCGGGCGTGTTTTTGCGGCTCATGGCAGGCCACGAAGCTCCTCCCGGCGAGGAGCGCCGAGACGGGCCGAAGGCACTCCATGTCGAGATCGGCGTAAAGGCCTCCGCAGCCATGCAGGATCAGGTAGCGCGCAAAATCGGCTCTCTGGATATCATAGGAGAAGGCATCATAGATCTTCAAAAGCTCCGGATACCTCTCCCCGACAAAGCTCCTGGCCGCCTCATCCGTCCACAGCCTATAGTCCCACTCGGGATTGAGCCTTTTCCAGGAGCGGGCAAAATCCAGCCATGGATCGGGGATCTGCTCGTTTTTCCAGATTTGGTGGATGATGAGCGGTATGTCTTCTTTCCCCGCATGCGGAGCAGCGCCCGCGATTCCCTGTCCACTCATCGGCATAGGGCCTCCAGGAGCCTTTCCGTGATCGCGGTTTCACTAAAGCGCGAGCGGATGAGATCGCCCAGGGCAGCCCCCCTTGCTCGACCTTGTTCCCTGTTTTCGAACGCATGCCGCATCAGTTGGGAGGCATGGGACAGGTTCGGCTCCGCCCAGTTCTGATCGGAGGAGTAGGAAGCCTTTCCCATTTCGTCGTCCACGGGCACCATCTCATAGTCGATCAGCCAGGCCAAATCCGATGGGAGGTAGTCAAGCTGTCCCCCGAAGCCGGTCATAATGACCGGTTTCCCAAAGCCGGCGGCATCGAAAGCCCCGAGCCCCCACCCCTCCGACCTCGACAGAGAAACGTAGCAGTCTCCCTCCCCGTGAATGCGCAGCATCTCCTCCCGGTCGAAATCCTCCGTTACCAGCCTGACTCTTGCCGGGAAGCGGTAATCCCCGACTATCCTTTTCACCGCCCGAGCGGTACCGTGGTGAAAGCGCCCCCAGATTTTCCTCCGGGTGAAGTCTACCGCGCCGGTCTTGATGACCAGGAGAGCGGAATCGCTCGAAGTGAAGGCATCCAGGTAGCTCCTCAGAGTGGACCATAATGCCTTGCGAGCCGTCCAGGCGCCGATGGTATAGAAGGTGTATACAGCCGCCGGCGCCTCCACCTTGCTCTTTCGCCGCGGGCTCTCTCCGTGGGAAATGTGGGGGACGACATGGATGGGGACCGACACGCCGGATCTTTCAAAGACCTCCTTGTTCCAGCGGCATGGAACCAGCAGGGCGTCGAGGCCGTTGAGGATGGGGATCCAGTGGCCGGGGGGTCTGTTCGTTTCCCATGCGGTATAGCCGATAATCCTCCTGTCGCGCTCCTTTTCCTTCCAGAATGGGTAGTACTCGGGCACCATATGGACAACCACGGTATCGTAATCGATGCGCCTGCCACAATAGGGCTGCAGGGAAGGCTCGCCCGTATCGCCCCCCTGGAGGGGCTCACACCGTGCCCCCCGCCTCTTCCGATGGGCCATGGGAGTCCACGTGAAGCTGACGCCTGCATTCTTGAGCCCCAGCAGGTAACGTCTTGCAGCCTCACCGTAGCCGCTGTGATCATTGAGGGAAATGTACCTGAGCCCTTTCACACGCTCTCCTTCCTGCCCTCTTCAGGATACCGTCCGAGCGCAAAACTCATCCAGGCGCAGGAGACGGTCTGCTTCGAGCAGGATTCCCGGTTTATGGGAGACAATCACGACCGTGCATCGGTCTTTCAACTGGCGCAGCATCTTGAGGATATAGGTCTCGGTTGCGTCATCCAGATTGGCTGAAGGCTCATCCATGACGAGGAGCGCGGGGCGTCGCAGAAACGCCCTGGCAATGCTTATCCGCTGTTTCTGCCCCGAGGAGAGCCCATCGCCGTTTTCCTCAAGCATGTATCCAAGGCCTCCGGGAACGTTCCTGACGAGCTCATCGAGGCGAGCCATCTCCAGAGCGCGCCAGATCTCTTCCTCCGTGTGCTCTCCGGAGTTTCCATAGACGAGATTGTCGCGAATGGTCCCGAGGATGAGGTACGGCTCAGGTCCGACGTAGGCTATGGCCTCTGAGCGCCCCTCCACATAAGCCGCGTTTTCCCTCCCTCCGATGTAGACCGATCCCTCCGCGGGGTTCAGGGCGCCCAGCATGATGCCGAGGAGAGTACTCTTGCCGCAACCGTTCGGGCCTACGATACCCAGATGGGAGCCGGGATGGACCGAAAAGGAAAGATTTGCAAAGACCGGAGATCCCATCCCGGGCCAGGTGAAAGAGACATTCCGCACATCGACCGCGGGCGGTCGGCCTTCAGCGGCTTTGACCGGGTGACCCGCCCGGTTCCGCCTGCCCCGGACGGCACCCGATCCGGTCCTCTCCCCTGAGATCGTCAGTCCTCCGGCGGGCGCAAGGGCCTCCCGGAGCTCCTCCGGAGAAAGCGAAAGGATGAGGCCGGCGGTCTTTCTCGCCTGATCGATGTACATGAACAGCCCTCCGATCATATGCCAACCGTTGGCCACCTTCTGCTCGAATCTCACGAACAGGAAGAGAAAAGGCAGCAGATTGGCGGTGGGAGTATGAAAGAGGCTAAAACTTGCCATCACCATGGCGGCAATGATGACTATCCCGAGCACAGGCATGGAAGCCCCGCCCAGATTGGCGAAAAAGTAGGCGGTAGTGCTGTGTTTGTAGTAGGAGAGGACCGCATCGAGGTAGTACTCGTACTCCCTTTCCTGAATCCGCAGTATCTTGATGAGCAGCCAGTTTCTGGCAATGCGCACCTTCGACCTCTCCAGGCTTTCCCGGGCCAGGGGAACCCTTCCGGCGGCCCTGGTCGTTATGCGGTTGAGGCAAAGGACGATGCAGGCAATCAGGCCAAGCCCGCCAAACCCTATCATTGCCTCCCCCGGAGCCAGGAAAAGCATTCCCGCCGCAAGGACGGCCGTTTGAATGAAAAAGGCGATGAGCTGGGTGATGTCGAAGATGAAGCCTGTCGCCTTGGGAAAAAATTCCGCGGTGTAGAGGTTCATCTCGGAGAGAGGCATATATGCGCTCTCTTTCGAGCGAAGAACCCTGTAAGCCAGGACCATGCGCATCCGGGCGTGCGCCCCTTCGGTGAGCATGATTTTCGACTGGTAGACGACAATTTGAAAAAGCGCCTGAAGGACTCCAATCAGAAGAAGAGTACCCCAGACACTCGCCGCGGACAGGCCGCGAATGTCGAAAGGGAGCCAGGAGGGTATCTGAGGGGTATCGATCAGCTTCAACGAAAAGAGAAACACCAGCAGAAAGGCGGCCAGGCAGTACTCGATTCCGGCAAGAAGGAAAGAGAAGGTCCACCCGAGGATGCAGCACACGACTCCCTCGGTCTGCAGAAAGCACAGGGCGCATCTGAGCTGTTTGAGCTTCTCATCCATGCGCATCATGCCTTGAGGCCCTCGAAAGCAGGCCGCCTTCCGCCGCTTTCGAATTTTGAGGGCCGCGGAAAGAGCCACCTCAGGAGCAGGCTGCGGTAAAGGCTCACCATTCCGCCATTGCCCGAAGCTTCGATATCGTCGTTGATGCACAAAAACCGGGGCCGACGGAGGCCGGCTTCCGCCAGCGACCTCAAAGACGAGCGCAGATGAACGGTAAGCCCACAAAACATGTACTCATCGGAATTCCACTTGAGAGTTTTCGATGCGTGGCCTTTGTCCCGGACCAGAGTTTCCAGGATGTAGATCGAGTACAGGATTCGCAGCACGATGTCTTTGGGGTGCCGAAACCGGTGGGAGGAGGTCTCAATGAAAGCATCCGGTAAAAGCTCCTCGAGATGGGAGAGGATGAACTTATCGTAGAGCTGCGGACAGTGAGAAGGCAGACGGCGCTTCCCGCCCATGGGCCGGAGCTGCCGTGCCGCCCGCTGAGTATGGGCATACGCCCGGTCATGGACCCTCCCATGGTCGCAGTCGCCATGGAGAGGGATGTCATCGAAGAAGAAGTACTGAGCGAAGTGGCCGACAATGAAATCCTGGCGATATATCGGCCTGCACAGGAACAGGTCATCGTTGAGGTAGAGAAACCGCCTGGAAAGGCCGGGAATTCGGTGCAGTTGCAGTTCTATGGCGTTGGAATTGAACACGGGCAAAAGATCGGGGTCTGAAAAGATCTGCCTGTGGGTCACCAGGGATATGCGCTCGCAATCCGTGTTCAGCCATGGCGGAACCTGCCCGTTTGTCACGATGTGGATCCTGCGCACCCAAGGCGCGAACTGTTCGAGAGATCGAAGAGAGAACAACAACTCGCCGCTGTCCCGAAAACGCTTATCAGAAGTGCTATCCCGCACCTCGCAGGGCTCGCATTGTCGGCCAAGCTTCCTCATCTCGGACAGGAATAGAGGATCGCCTCCGTCAACCCACGTATAGACCGCATCGATATCTTCGTTGGCGAGGTTCTCGTTTACCATTTGCTGTTCAAAAAAATGTCTAACCGAGATGGATACGGGAGTTGCTTCTTGACGATTTCTGCATAGCATGAGCCTTGGGGACAGTCAAGAACATTCGTGGAACCCATTCCCGTTCGGATTGAAGTGAAATTGCCCGGTTTTCCTTCGGCCCGGTCTATCAAGCTATTCCCTGTCCAACTCCGTTTCCGGCAAACCATGATCTCGATTGCCGGGCTTTCCTTCAATGCGGAAACCAGCAGCAGCTCGATGGGGTAGAGCAGTGCTCCCATGAGAAAGCCGATCCACTCCCTTCGCCGCACGGGGATCATCACTGTCTCCCAAAGGCGCTCGTTCAGGCTGCGCCGGTGCGTATCCGTGGGGGGGCTCATCAATACGGACAGGGGAACACGGCAGACGATCTCGAAGCCACAGCTCTCCATGGCTGCGGTTACGGCAGACAAGGATCGGCCTTTCCAGTAGTTCCCGAATTGCTTGTCGGCGCCATGGAAAAAACTGTCCGAATAGAGCAGGTAGCCGCCTGCCCTGAGGGTGTGATGAAGGTTTCTCAGGGCACGCAGGTATGCTGAATCGTCGACGATATGGACCAGGACATCGATGGCCGAGACTGCATCGAAGGCCTCAGCCTGGAGCGGAGGAGCGAGGGCGCCGATATCCGCCCGATAGAACGTCCCGTTCGGGTATGCCCGCGCCAACTGTGCAACAGCCCAGTCGGAAATATCCAGGCCGGCCAGGGACCCAACCCCCAGCGACCGCCACTGTTCAAGATAAAAGCCCGTGCCGCAACCCACATCCAGCACCGCCATTTCCTCCAGTTGCACGGCCAACCGGCGCACCAATCGTCGGAACACCCGTCTACGCACCCGGTAGCGCCACAAAGCGTACTGGCGTCCGAAGTCGACGGTGCTCACCCCTTCCGGCCCCCAGTGCCGACGCAACCGCTCATCCCAGTACGTGCGCTGTTTTTCAGACTCCCCTGTCATGAGTTGCCCTCGGTATGGACTTCAACCCTCACAACCGTGTCCAGATACGCTCAGCATGGGCATGGAAGCCCAGAAAGCGCCGCCAGAGCCGCAGGCGGCGGTCGCAAGGGGCCAGTGTGCGGCGTAGTCGCTCCCGCCGGCTAATGGCACAGGCGGTTTCGGCAGTGAATCCCTTCACACGGCGGACCAAGTCCTTATCGCACCCGAAGACCCGCCCGAGCTGGGTCTGGTAGCCGCGCAGGGCCTCGATTTTGGCCTGCACATCGATGGGCACGGTCCGGGTGCTCCAGCGGCAGGCCCCAAACCGGGCATGTGCAGCACGTACTCCGTCGGCCTCCAGCTCGACATAAGGGTAGTCCTCGTAGAACCAGGCTCTCCAGCCTCTTTCGCTCATTCTCTGCCCCAGCCTGCGGGCCAGCTCATGATCGACATGCCCCCCCACACCCAAAGGGGCGTACAGGACTATGCCCGGCAGCCCACCGGCCAGGCAGCCGAGCCACTCCTCCCAGATGGGCAGTAAAGATGCCGCATCGGCAAGAGGGGGCTCACCGAACAGATCCGTCCGGACTTCATAATACGGAGCTCCCCCGCGGGTGCGGTAGATGGAATCCGGTGTGTCGCACTCCCATCCCTGTACGCCCCAGCCTGACAAGACGGCGGCGTTCTCCGTCCGGCGCAGCGCCATTGCATCCCCGGACTCCCCCCAGGCTGACTCGTAGCGCCGGGCCAGAGCGGAAAGGGTGTTCGGAGCGGGCGAACCGGCACACAGGGTCAGCACGCCCACCTGTTCGCCGGCCTGGCGCTGAGCGTGGATGAGCCCACCGCAGGAGAGAATGGCATCGTCGAGGTGGGGCGAAAGATAAAGATGCACCTGTTCCCCCATCAGTTGAGTTGATAAGAAATTGGTGAGGTGATAAGAACTCGCTTTTTTTTAGGAAGAGATATAGAGCAAACGGGCTTGGGCGTCAATGGAAATGTGACCGCAGGATATTGTGGTCGGACAAGGGGACATAAAGAGGGGACCTACGTTCTGGACGGGCCTGCATAAGGTGATCGTGACATGTGCTCTTGTGACGCCAGGGGATGTGGAAATCGTGTGAATTTAGGTAAGGAAACCCATTGGCCCCGATCTTTTTTTCAAAAATCAGTAAGGGGAAGCCTCCAGATAGACCGGGTCCACATAGAGCCAATTATCGGAACCGGGGAGTTGAGATACAGAACAGTCGATGCTGTATTAGGGGGCTTGGGCTGCCCGGTTGACTTTGGCGGCGGTCTTTCCTTGATTTCCCAAAATCCCAGGTGCTTGAGTATTTTCTTAATGACTTCCTCGTCCTCTATGAAAGCGATGATACGCATCTTGCCCTGACATTTGGCGCAGGTAAACGGATCTACCTCATATATCTTCAGGATCAACCGGGCCCAGTTTCGTCTGAATTCTTTCGATGAACCATCCGGTTCCAGGATCGAGGGGATAACACTACAACGCAATATGATGTAAATTAAACTTGCTCGACTTGTATTTGCCTGCTATACTGCGAAACAAAACCGCAGAAAGGAGGCAAACGATGCTACCCGAAATTCGACAATCCGAGTATCTTTACGATGTTCCCAAGTTT
>CAIVVZ010000305.1 GCA_903909505.1 uncultured Desulfobacteraceae bacterium | reverse complement strand
TTAATTTATTTTTGTTGGCATTTGCTCGATAACTTGTTAAAAAATAGATATGGAATCTCCAATCAAACTTTATGAATATTTTTGGCAGGCCCTAAATGATTATGCTTCATCAAAGGGATATGGTGTTCAGCGTAATATCGCCGTGCAAGCCGGCGTAACAGAGGCCTTCATCAGCCAGATCATGGCGGGAACGAACAAGGCATCCGTCCGAACGCAAGCCGCCATTGCCAGAGCCTGCGGCTTCCAAGCTCTGGAAGACATGTTGCAGGCAGGTAAATCCATCCGG
Source organism: uncultured Desulfobacteraceae bacterium (assembly GCA_903909505.1). Taxonomy (GTDB): domain Bacteria; phylum Desulfobacterota; class Desulfobacteria; order Desulfobacterales; family Desulfatirhabdiaceae; genus RAAP-1. Next base: position 15,983 of record CAIVVZ010000305.1, on the reverse strand, counting down.
ATAAAAGCCGCGGAGCCTGAGGTGGAATATAACCTGAACATTCAGGTTCATTCTCAATCCGAAAAAAAAAATTTAAACGGCAGTATCGATGACTACCGGGGTATCCCCCTGTATGCGTCCGGCAGACTGGCCGCAGGTGCAAATGGAATGGCTTTTGATCCCTATGAACCGCCTGCTTCGATGATTATCATTTATAAACCGGAGATTCAGGGAAGTGCCAGGCACAACCTGTCCGCGCTGAAGGTCGGCGGAGACTCGATGGCGCCAACCATTCCTCAGGGCGCCATCGTGGTCGTGGACCTGTCCGACAAGGAACAGATTGATGGCAGGATATTTGTCGTGAATGTTCCGGACGGTGGAATCGACATGGCAGCCGTTAAAAGGGTCCGGAGATGGGAAAAAGGGAAGGGGTTTGTCCTGATAAGCGACAATGCCGGCTACCCGCCGGATATCTCCGTTTTGGAATGGCATCGGCTCTGCGTTGGCAGGGTGATATGGATGAGCAAGGATGTGAGACAGGCCTAACGAGGTAGACTTCTCGATTATGCTTGACAGGAAGGTGAATTTTTTTTATTTATCCATCAAATGATGGAAACATATATTGGGATAATTTTGATGGAAAACTTTGCTGGGGGGAAAAGAGGTGGCTATGCCATCGCGTCTTGAAAAAGCGCGTCAGGATCCGGCTTCCATGAAAGCGCGTATTCTGGCGTCGGCCCGAAAAAAATTCGGGGAATATGGGTATGGCGCAACTACCACCCGGTTGATTGCCAAGGATGTAGGGATTGATATTTCCACGCTGTATTATCACTGGGGTGAAAAACAGGATCTCTACGAAGCGGTCATCATGGATATTACCGATGAGATTCGAGCTCAATTTCTGGAAGTTGAACGAAGGGTCAAAGGAAAATCCGTTTCCATTCGCCTTGAAATCGCTATTGATGTGATGTGCGATTATCTGTTTACGCACCCGGAGGTGTCGAACCTGATTCTGTTCGGGTATTTCAACAAAGACCAACACGGTGTGACCCTTCACGTCAAGATGGCGGAATATGTCTCCATCATTGCCGTGGCCATGGGTCTGGCGGAGAATAAGCAGTCCATCTCCGTTCAGGCAAAAGCCAGGATTCTGGCCGTGTGGAATTCCGTGCTGAATTTCATTTCCGGAGAAAATTTTTTCCGACCCATGCTGGAGGTTGAGCGGGATCAGTATCTGGCCGTGGTCAAGGAAACCCTGAAGTTCATCCTTGTCCCAGCATTCTCCAAATAACTAAAATATTGGCTGCGCCGACATGACCATTTGATATTTAAGAGATTCTTGGACTTTTACGTAAAGGAGGGAAAAAATGGCGTTAAATCTGGAGGCAATGGGAAAACCCATTGGCCCTGTCAGCAAGGATTACACCTGGAAAGACGTGGTTTTGTATGCCTTGGGGGTGGGGTCCGGCTCTTCGGAGCTCGAATACTGCTATGAAAAACAACTGAAAGTATTGCCAAGTTTCTCCATTGCGGCTATTTTTGATTTCCTGGCCCATATTGGCGTAACTTCCAATGTCAATCTGGCCGGAATCCTTCATGGGGAGCAGCGCCTGATTTTTCATCATCCCATTCCCACCGAAGGGACGCTGACCACCCAGGGAAAGATCACCCACTACTATGACAAGGGCGCTGAAAAAGGCGCCCTTGTTGTTGCGGAAAGCAACACGTATCATTCCAATGGCCAGAAGCTTTTTACCAGCATCATGACCATATTTTCACGGCTTGACGGCGGATTCGGGGGAGACAACGCGCCCAAGGAAGCAGTCGTGTTTCCGGACCGGGCTCCGGATTTTATGGTGGATGCCCATCCTTCTGAAAACCAGCCCCTCATTTACCGTCTTTCCGGCGATATTTTCGACCTTCATGTGAATCCGGATTTTGCGAAAATGGCCGGGTTTGAAAAACCCATCATGCACGGGCTCTGTACCCACGGGTATGCGTGCCGGGCCCTGATTCAAAGCCTGGTTCCGGGAGCATCTGAAAAAGTCCGGCGCATGGACTGCCGGTTTACCAAGACCCTTTATCCCGGAGTTCCCATTCAGACCCTGATCTGGAAGACCGGCGAGGGAAAGGCCGTGTGGCGGACCTTGAATGCCCGGACCGGTGCGGTGGTCATGGATAACGGGGTGTTTGAATATGGAGATGTACCGGAGGAAAGCATCCGTTTTGATGACCGGGTTGCGGTCATCACCGGGGCCGGTGCCGGTCTGGGACGGGTCTATGCCCTGGAGCTGGCCAGACGCGGGGCAAAAGTGGTGGTCAATGACCTGGGCAGTGCCCGGGATGGCTCGGGCCAAGGCTCATCCGCGCCGGCGGATCAGGTGGTCCGGGAAATCCAGGCCCTTGGCGGAGAAGCTGTCGCCAACTATGACAATGTGGCCACGCCCGAAGGCGGCAGGGCAATTATTCAATCCGCTCTGGATGCCTTTGGAACCGTTGACATTCTGATCAACAACGCCGGCATTCTGCGAGACAAAAGCATTCTCAAGATGGAGCCGGAAAATTGGCAGGCGGTCATGGATGTGCATTTAAACGGAGCATATCACGTTTCCCGGCCCGCCTTTGAAGTGATGAAGGAAAAGGGCTATGGCCGGATCCTGATGACCACGTCCGCTGCCGGGCTTTACGGCAATTTCGGCCAGACCAATTACGCCGCGGCCAAAATGGGTCTGGTGGGCCTGATGAATACCTTGAAGCTGGAAGGGGAAAAATACAATATCAAGGTCAATACCATTGCCCCGCTGGCTGCCTCCCGGCTTACCGAGGACGTCACCCCGCCGGAGCTGTTTCAAAAGATGAAACCCGAATTCGTGGCCCCGCTGGCCCTATATTTATGTTCTGAACAGTGCTCGGTTAGCGGGTCCATTTACAATGCCGGCATGGGCTTTTTTAACCGGGCAGCGGTGGTGACCGGTCCCGGACTGACCCTGGGAAACGCCAAAACCTTTCCGACCCTGGAAGACATTGTTGCCAACATCGAAGCCATATCCACGCTTGAAGGGGGAAAGGAATACCGCCAGCTCAACGACCAGGTCGGAGATGCCTGCTCGGCGCTTCTGACGCCGCAAAAAGCCATTGCCCCGAAATCCGCCCAAAAAGAGGTTGTCGGAGAATTTGAAACCGCTTCTGCCGTGTTTGAAGCCATGCCGACCGCGTTCAAACCCGATGCCGCATCCGGCGTGAATGTGGTGTTTCAGTATATCATTTCCGGGGCAAATGGCGGGGACTGGTCCTGCGCCATCCGGAATCAGTCCTGTGCGGTTGCCTCGGGACGGCACGATAAGCCGACCTGTACGCTTAAAATCGCCGATGGGGATTTTTTGGACATGATGAACGGAAAACTCAACCCCATGCAGGCCTATACTTCAGGCAAGCTCAAGATCGAAGGCGATATCATGAAATCGCAATTGATCGAGAAACTCTTTGAAATGAAAAAATAGATATCCGCTGATTTCTTTTACATAAAACCCACTCATTCAAATGGGGGAAATATGATCGGAATTACATCTTACGGCGCCTATATTCCGCGCCTTCGGCTGGACCGAATGTCCATTTATCAGGCCATGGGCTGGTTTGCGCCGGCCATTGCCATGGTGGCTCAGGGAGAGCGCTCCATGTGCAACTGGGATGAAGACGCCGTTACCCTGGCGGTGGAGGCCTGCCGGGACTGCCTGAAAGGACAGGACAAAAAAGCCCTGGATGCCGTTTATCTGGCGTCCACCACCCTGCCTTTCAGCGACCGGCAGAATGCCGGTATCGTGGCAGCGGCCCTGAATCTTCCCAAAAATATCATGACCCTTGATATGACGGCCTCGCAAAAAGCTGGCACCAGCGCGCTGATTACCGCGCTGGAAGCGGTTCGGGGTGGCGGCAAGCATCATATTCTGGTTGCGGCTTCGGATCGCCGGGAAACCCGGGCCGCCTATTTTTATGAAATGTGGTTCGGGGACGGGGCCGCAGCCCTTGCTGTCGGCGACAGGGATGTCATTGCCGAGTTCAGGGGCTCATATTCCGTATCCCGCGACTTTGTGGATCATTACCGGGGCGCCGGCCATGCCGTCGATTACGTATGGGAAGAACGATGGGCCAGAGAGGAAGGCTATTCCAAGATTATTCCGGAAGCTGTGGACGGACTGATGCAGCAGCTTGGTATCACCATTTCCGACGTGGATCGGCTCGTCTTTCCCTGTGTGTTCAAAGCCGAGCACCGCAACATCGCCAAAATCCTGGGCGCATCCCCGGATCAACTTGCCGATACCCTGCATGAGGTCTGCGGGGAGACCGGCGCTGCGCACAGCCTGCTCATGCTGACTGCCGCCCTTGAAAGCGCCAAACCCGGAGACCGGATACTGGCCGCCGGTTTCGGGCAGGGATGCGATGCCCTGTATTTTGTGGTGACCGACAACATTACCCGTCTATCCCAAAGAAGCGGCGTCAAGGGCAGCCTTTCCAACAAGAAAACCATCGACAATTACCCGAAATTCCTGAAGTTCAGGAATCTGATTCAGACGGAAACGGGAATCCGGGCGGAAGCCCCGAACCAGACGGCCATGACCACGCTGTGGCGGAAAAACAAGATGATTCTGGGGCTTGTGGGCGGAAAATGCCAGGCTTGCGGCACCCCGCAGTTTCCCAAAATGGATATCTGCGTCAATCCGGCCTGCAATGCCTCCCATACCCAGGAAGATTATGAATATTCGGAACTTCCGGCCATTGTCAAGACCTTTACCAGCGACCTTCTGGCGGTATCCGTGGATCCGCCGGCCAAATACGGCATGATCCAGTTTGAGGCCGGCGGCAGATTCATGGCCGATTTTACGGACTGCGACATGGAAGACCTTGTGGTCGGCCTTCCCATGAAAATGATGTTTCGAAAGCGCGGAGAAGACAAGGTCCGGGGGTTTGTCAATTATTTCTGGAAGGCGGTTCCGATCCCCGGGGCCAGAGAGGCCATGAACCGCATCCATTTCAAGGATCGCGTGGCCATCATTACCGGGGCCGGGGCCGGCCTGGGAAGGGCCTATGCCCTGGAGCTGGCCCGGCGGGGGGCAAAACTGGTGATCAATGATTTTGGCGGCTCCCGGGATGGCTCCGGAACCGGCGCATCCACGCCCGCGGATCGGGTGGTGGAGGAAATCAAGGCCCTGGGCGCCGAGGCTGTGGCCAATTACGACAATGTCGCTACCCCGGATGGGGGCCAGAGAATTGTACAGGCCGCGCTCAGCGCCTTTGGACGCGTGGATATTCTGATCAACAACGCCGGAATTCTACGGGACAAGAGTTTTGCCCGGATGGAGCCGGATAACTGGAATGCGGTTCTGGCCGTTCACCTGAACGGGGCTTATCATGTGACCCGTCCGGCATTTCAGGTCATGAAGGATGCCGGATACGGCCGGATTCTCATGACCACATCGGCAGCCGGCCTTTACGGCAATTTTGGCCAATCCAATTATTCCGCGGCCAAAATGGCTCTGGTCGGATTTATGAACGCCTTAAAGCAGGAAGGCTTGAAATATAACATCCGGGTCAATACCATTGCGCCGCTGGCGGCATCACGCCTGACAGAGGACGTGATGCCGCCGGAACTCTTCGATCGTTCGCAGCCGGAGCTGGTGGTGCCGATGGCGCTATATCTATGCAGTGAAACTTGCATGGAAACCGGTGCCATCTACAATGCCGGCATGGGGTATTACAGCCGGGCGGCTATTTTGACCGGGCCGGGCGTACAGTTGGCAGACGGCGACAACCCCCCGACCCCGGAGCAGATTCACCGGAACTGGGATGCCATTAATCATCTGACCGGCGCCAAGGAAACTTCCAATTTGACCGAAGCGTTGATGTCCATGATGAAACCGTGACCGGCCGCTCATAACGAATCAAGAAAGACGGCCTGATGGCCGCTTTCATACAAATGACCGAGGAGGACGCCTTCCTATGGCTACAGGAATCAAAGATAAAGTTGCAATTATCGGAATGGGATGCACCCGTTTTGGGGAACGCTGGGACAAGGGCGCCGAGGAGCTGATGGTGGAAGCCTTTGAAGAATGCCTGATCGATGCCGGTATTGAAAAAAACCAGATCGAGGCTGCCTGGTTTGGAACCTGCATGGAGGAAGTCAGCGTGGGGAAAAGCGCGCTGCCGCTTTCCACCACCCTGCGACTTCCGTTCATCCCGGTGACGCGTGTGGAGAATTTCTGCGCAACCGGAACCGAAGCCTTTCGGGGCGCCTGTTACGCCGTGGCGTCCGGAGCCTACGACATCTGCCTGGCGCTGGGGGTTGAAAAACTTAAAGATACGGGCTATGGCGGGCTTCCCAATTTCGGGTCAAACGCCGGAACCCTGACCTGGCAGTGGTGGCCGAATCTGACGGCTCCGGGATCTTTTGCCCAGCTTGCCAGCGCATATTCCGCAAAATACCGGATCAAGGATGCGGACCTGAAGCGCGCCATGGCCCATGTTTCGGTCAAGAGTCATGCCAACGGCGCTTTAAATCCCAAGGCCCATTTGCGAAAACCGGTCACCGAAGCCCAGGTGATGAATTCGCCCATTATTGCCCACCCACTGGGTCTGTTCGACTGCTGCGGGGTCAGCGATGGGTCGGCCTGCGCCATTGTCACCACTCCGGAAATTGCCAGGAAACTGGGAAAAAAAGATTTCGTCACCGTCAAATCCATTCAACTGGCCCTTAGCAGCGGCGAGGAGGCTGGATTCAATGAATGGGACGGGGATCATTTCGCCACCACCACCCGGTGCAGCATCAAAGCCTATCAGGAAGCCGGTATTCAGCATCCACGGGAAGAGATCAGCATGATGGAGGTTCATGACTGTTTTTCCATTACCGAGCTGGTGACCATGGAGGACCTTCATATTTCGGAAAGGGGCCGGGCCGTCACGGACATTATGGACGGGTTTTATGACCGGGATGGAAAAGTGCCCTGCCAGGTGGACGGTGGTCTCAAATGTTTCGGGCATCCCATCGGCGCTTCCGGGATTCGCATGCTGTATGAAATGTATCTTCAGCTTCATGGACGGGCGGATAAGCGCCAGCTCGAAAATCCCCGCTTCGGACTCACCCACAACCTGGGCGGGTTTCCGTTCCAGAATGTGTGCAGCATCTCCATTATCGGCAAATATGAAAAATAGGGGGAGGGAATACCGTGGAGATATTAATTTATTCGGATGCCCATAACGATTTTCGTCAGCGGCTACGGGCATTTCTGGAAACCGAGGTCATTCCGTTCGTGGATCAGTGGGAAAAAGAGAAGATCATCCCCAGGGATATCTGGCGAAAAACCGGAAAAGCCGGCTTTTTATGCCCCTGTGTTTCCACGGAATACGGGGGGCTGGGCGGCGATTACCGGTATTCGGTTATCGTGGCGGAGGAAATGGCCAGAACCTGTCATACGGGGCTTGCGGCCGGCCTTCACAGCGACGTGGTGGTGCCGTATATTGAATCCTACGGATCTGAAGAAATCCGGCAAAAATTTCTACCGGGCTGTGTTTCCGGGGAATGCGTCACGGCCATCGCCATGACCGAACCCGGAGCCGGCAGCGATCTGGCCGCCATGGGCACGACTGCCGAGGAAGTGGGGGACGATGTCATCTTAAACGGTTCAAAAACCTTTATCTCAAACGGGGTGCATGCGGATCTGGTGGTGCTGGCCGCCAGGGACCCGTCTGTTGAAAACCCCTATCAGGCCATATCCCTTTATCTTCTGGAAAGCGGAACCCCGGGTTTCAAGCGGGGCCGGCATCTTGAGAAAATGGGCTGGTGGAGTCAGGACACGGCCGAGCTGTTTTTCACCAACTGCCGCATCCCCCGGAAAAACCGCCTGGGAGAAAAAGGCATGGGCTTTCTCATGCTCATGGAAAAACTCCAGCAGGAGCGCCTGACCTGCGCGGTCGGCGCCGTTACCGCCGCTGAAATGATTCTGAAATGGATCACGGATTATTGCAAAAATACCCGGGTGTCCGGAAAGCCGCTTTCCAAGTTCCAGGCCACCCAGTTCAGTCTGGTTGAAATGGCGACAGAAGTGAAAATCGGCAGAATCTTTGTGGATAAGCTGGTTGTGGAACATATTGCTCATGAAAACGTGGTGGTGGAAACCTCCATGGCCAAGTACTGGACCACGGACATGGTGAACCGGGTCGCCGACAAAAGCCTGGACATTATGGGAAATGAGGGTATGCTGGAAAAATTTCCGATGGCCAGGGCCTGGCGGGATGTGCGGGTCATGTCCATTTTTGCCGGAACCAATGAAATCATGAAAGGCATTGCCGCCAAATTCATGGGACTGTGAAAAAGCGAGGATTCTTCATGTACAAATCACTCTTTAGCCCGATTCGCATCAATTCCGTTGAAATTAAAAACCGGATTGCCTATCCGGCACTGGGACTGCTTTACTCTTACGACAGCAAACTGAACGACCGATATTACGCCTATTTTGCGGAAAGAGCAAAGGGCGGAGCCGGGCTGGTGACGGTGGGGCCGGTCGGGGTGGATTTCCTGGGCTCCGGACTTCTGGCCCTGTCCCTGGCTGGCGATGAGGCCTTGCCGTCTTTTCAGAAACTGTCCGAGGTCATTCATGACGGGGGCGCAAAAGCCTGGATCCAGCTATTTCATGCCGGGGCCTATTCCCATCCTATTCTGATTGACGGCAAGCAGCCCATTGCACCATCCGCGGTATTTTCCAGCTACTCCCGCGTGACGCCTCGGGAAATGACCCTGGAGGATATTCAGGAGGTTCAAAAACGTTTTGTCCAGGCAGCGCTTCGCGCCAAAGCCGCCGGATTTGACGGGGTCGAAATCATTGCCTCCGCCGGCTATCTGGTATCACAGTTTTTATCTCCCATCCGGAACCTACGGACCGATGCATACGGCGGCAGTTTTGAAAACCGAACCCGGTTCCCCCGGGAACTGATTGAAATGATGCGAACGGCCCTGGGAAAAGACTATCCCATTACCATTCGCATGGCGGGTAATGATTTTGTTCCCGGCAGCAACAGCGATACGGAAACACCGGAAATCGCCAGAGTCTATGAAAGGGCAGGGGTGGATGCCATCAATATCACGGGCGGATGGCATGAATCCCGGGTGCCGCAGCTTCCCATGGAGCTTCCCCGCTCGGCTTATGCGTATTTGGCGCTCAACATCAAGCGGGCCGTGTCCGTTCCGGTCATGGCTTCCAACCGGATAACGGATCCGGCAACCGCGGAGCGGATTCTGACCGACGGCTATGCCGACATGGTCAACCTGGGCCGGGTGCTGATCGCGGATCCTGAGTGGCCCCTGAAGGCTTTTGAAGGCAGGGCCGATGAAATCCGTCCCTGCGTGGCCTGCTCTCAGGGCTGCACGGATCAGGTGTTCAGCGGCCAGCCGGTCTTCTGCATCGGAAATCCGCGTGCCGGTTTTGAGTCAGAGCGAAACATCCGGAAAACCGGCAACCCCAAACGGGTCATGATCGTGGGTGCCGGCCCAGGCGGACTGGAAGCGGCCATTACCGCAATCCAGGCGGGTCACCATGTCGAGCTTTTTGAAAAAAGTTCGGACATCGGCGGCCAGCTCTGGATGGCCGGGGCGCCGCCGCATAAGCGGGAGATCCTGGAGTATGTCCGTTATTATTCGGCGATGATTCGTAAACTTCAAATTCCGCTTTATCTGAACACTTCTGTAGATATGGACCTGATCCAAAGCAAAAAACCGGAATTCGTCCTGATTGCCGAAGGCGCCGAAGCCCTGATTCCGCCGATCACGGGCGCAACGGACCCCGGTGTATTCAATGCCTGGGAAGTGCTTCGCGAAAATCCATTTCTGGGAAAACGGGTGGCGATCATCGGCGGCGGCGCTGTCGGGCTTGAAACCGCGCTGTTTGTGGCGGCCAAGGGAACCATCACTCCGGAAATCCTGCACTTTCTCTTTACGTACGAGGCGGAAAGTGTTAAGCGGCTAAGGGAGCTGATGTTTCAGGGATCATCCCGGGTGACGGTCTTTGAAATGCTGCCCAAGGCCGGAAAGGATGTCGGCAAATCTACCAAATGGATCCTTACCGACAATCTCAAGCGCTATGGGGTTAAAGTGAATACCGGCACAAAAGTGATTTCCATCCAAAACGGAACCCTCACGTATGAAAAAGACGGCGAATCCTGCCAGGAAACCTTTGATTCGGTGATCCTGGCTTCGGGCTCCCGCCCGGTTCAGCGGCTTACCCGTGAAATCAAGTCGCTGAAAATCCCTTTTGCGGTCATCGGCGACTGCGTCAAGCCCGGGAAAATCAACGACGCCATTCATGCCGGCTTTCTGGCTGCAGCGGGAATCGGCTGATTCGTATCATTCATTTGGGATCGAGCAGATTCCAAAGTACCTAATCGTGAACCGTAACGAGTTTAAGCCTCACTTGTCGCGGTTTACGATTCATGCCCTGATCATTGTTTGCCAATTCTTGAAACCCCCCTCGAAGATTCTGACGGCACGATCAAAAAGATGAAATCTCGCCGGTTTCTGCCGTCAATGCAAAATATCTCTTGATATATTGAGCGATTTCCATTTTAAGCATTCTTTGTACGAAAACTTCGTTAGACGAAAATTCATTCCAGTTCAATCGGATATGGGGATATGTCAAACATTCTGGTAACGACAATGGGTTTATCCTGGCAGAACCTGCCTCAGATTCTGGGATTAACCAACCCAAATGTCGCGGAACTGTATCGGTTTCACCCATCAAACGATCGGATCGCACAGATCAGGGAGGAATTCGGCTTACAGCCGGTGGATGAAATCTGGGTTGTGACCACCAAGGGCAAAGTTGATCCGCAACTGGTGATCCTTCAGGAATGGCATGCCCTGTTGGAACCTTCCAATTTGCTGTTTGCGGGAATTAAGGAATGGGCCGGCCTGATTGATGCCTCATTCTGGCCGGCGCTGAAGATCTTTCAGGTGTTCGGAACAGATGATCTGACCTCTGAAACCGAATGCCGCATGATGAAGGAGGCTATGTTGCGAATTGTGCTGCATGCCGCCGAATATGCCACCGGAGGTCAACTGCTGCTGTCTTTTGCCGGCGGGTCCAAAGCCATGAGCACGGACATGCAAGTTGCCGCAACCCTTTTCGGTTGTGACGCCATGATACATGTGGTTGAAGACGGCATGTTCTCGAAGGCTCCGACGGATGCGACAAGCGATTTCGGCCCTGAACAATTCACGGCTTCCCTGCCTGCTGATTTCAAGGATGTGATTACGCCTCTGGTATCTGGAAAAATCTCCAAGAATGCACTGGTCGGCATGTCACTGGCGGATATGCCCGCGATTCAGGCATCGGATTATCCGATTGTCGGTTCAGAGAATGGAAAAGTGGCGCTTCTTCACGTGGACCCGACCGAGTTGTTTCTTTCGGAAGCGATCGAGAATCGAATGAAGAATGCGGAATACCTTGCGGGCTTTTACACAAACGCCCTGCTTGGGGAGGAGGAGGATGCCAATTTTCTATCCCTTTACAGTTTACCTCCCTGGATTATCGATAAACTGAAAAAAACCAGCCTGGGGATTCATCCGGAAAAAGAAGGTTTTGAACTCGAATGGCTGAATAAGCTTCCCAAGGCAGCCCTTCATTGTCAACTCGAGGGTGTTCTGGATGTAGGGGATTTGATACGCGTGGCCAATGCCAACTACCTGCTCATGGATCGGTATAAAATGCGCACGGCCTTTCAGATTCGGGAATGGCGACGGCTCCTGGATAGATTCAGCATTGCGGATTTTCGCGAACAGAATCCATTAAAAGCTATAGCGGATGCGGTTCGGGATATTCCGAAGCCGGTCAGTCTCTGCGCATTTATTCAACTGTTTAACGGAGCCCCGGATCTTCTGGATGATTTGATTTATGGAAATAAGCGAATCGAATCCGCGTTTGTTTCAACCGGTTTCAACGCTTATGAGGCTCTGGGGGAGCTTCAGGGAGCCAGTCTGCTACAGAGTGAGGCCAGTATACGGGAAGCATGCAGAATATTGGCGAAAAAAGCAGTATTGCATAACATCCGATATCTTGAGGTTGGGTGTTCTCCGTTCAAGTATCTCGCCGGTGGGTTGAATCCGATTCAGATCGTCGATATGATTGAAGAAGAGCTTGGCAAATCATTGAAGGACTTTTCGATTGTTTTTACGGCCGGCCGTCACAAGCTGAAATCCGAAATCGTGCAACTGGTCAATGTGACGAAACGAATCATGGAGAATCCCAAAAGCCGTTGCCGGTTGAGGGGGTTTGATCTGGCGGAAAATGAAGCCTCCTGTCCGGCAAGGGATTGGCGGAGATATTTTTCCCCTGTCAAGGCAAAATGCAAGCACATTACCATCAATGCCGGTGGAAATGGGGATATCCCCAGTATCTGGGAGGCTGTCTATCAATTGAATGCCGAGCGGATCAGTCATTGCCTGGCCTTGACGGACAACCCCGCGATGATCGAGGAGTTTCTGGACAGAAATATCGCCATCGAAATGTGCCCCTCCAGCAATTTTCAGATTATGGGGTTCAGGGACAACTTTATTTCCGAATCCAACAACAAGCCGGAATATCCGCTGAAAGATTATCTGGACAGGGGTCTCAAGGTCACGGTCAATGCGGATAATCCCGGCATTTCCAGAACCGACTTTTCACGAGAACTTCACCGGGCCGCCCGATTGACCCCTGGCGGACTCAGTATCTGGGAAGTATTGAAGATTGTTCGAAACGGCTTTACAGCCTCCTTTGCCGAACATGCCACCCGAAACCGGCTGCTGCGGGAAGTGGAGACGGAGATTATCGATCTGATTCAAAAAGGGATCCCGCAATAATGCCTAAGCGCCGCCTTTCGTCTGTTTTTTTGCCTTATTAATCCTCGATTCCGCTTGTTCCGGCATGCTAACCATGCCGGAATCATATCCGATTGATCCATCTGAAAAAGATGTCTTTTGTTTATATCATTGAAGACAGGGTTCGATCGCCTTGATCTTGAACAGGCGGAACACCGGTACTTTGACATCCCAATTTTGACTTTTTACGAGTTCATCAATTATTATAAACAAGATTTTTGTAAAAATGGAAGGATTTGCATAAATACTCTTTTGTGGATATAATTCTTTCATCAACAAAGGAATCCGCGGAAACGTCTCCTGGCGCATTAACCAGGGGCGATGGAAATGATAATCGCCGGATTCATTCAGAATAGCCGATAGTTAGACAGCCGATTTGATTGACCACCAACTGGCTGGATATCGGCGTTCCATCGCAGAAGTTTTTTTCTTTTTTGAAAAATGAACTCGGGAGATTTCATATGACAGCATTATTGCAGGAAGTTTTTCAAAAAATTTCTGTCTTGCCTGACGCTGTTCAGGATCTGTTAGCAAGAGAATTATTGCTGGAGATAGAATGGGAAAATCAATGGGATAACACTATTGAAAAAACTCAAACCGCTTTGGATAAACTGACAATCAAGGCCATGCGGGAGTACAGAGAAGGAAAGACAGTTGAAATGGGATTTGATGAGTTGTGAAATCACATCTGACCAAAGATTTTCGAGATTGTTTTGCCAAGTTGCCTGAACGAATAAAAAGACTTGCAAAAGAAAACTACAGGTTGTGGCTCAAAAATCCTTCCAGGATTGCATGTGCTTCAGAAACTGCAATACCACTGATTCTTATTATTACGGCCAAAGCGAAAGCAAGTTTCCCGGCTGGATCGAAAAAGTACTCGATCGCTTCCGCAGCAGACTGTTCATGGGCTGGTGGCTGCATCTGAACCCGCCCCGCCATCTGTTTTTCTTAGGCGCATTCGACCTGACGGAAATAATGCAAACGTTTGGCTTTGAGATCGTGACAATAAAATATTTTTCGTTGGAACAAAATCCGTTCGGCATGCAGCAGAGCATTTTGAACAGCCTGCTCAGAAAACGAGAAGTGTTCTTTAAAGTTCTGAAAGGCAACAGATACTATGCCTGTGAATATTCGGTTGTCTCAATATTGCTTCAGAAGATATGTTGTACATTGACCTTTCCGCTATTTGCCCTGTTGAGTGTGATAGAGGTTTGCTTGAAAAAGGGCCGTACGATGGTAATGGCTTTCAGAAAGGTACGGTGACAAAGGGTCAGGATGACAGTTTCTAAAAAATTAAAACAGCATATTCTCATAGCAGCCTTGGTGATTATCGCAGTGGTGGTGTTGGGCGGGGTCAGGGTACTGCAATATATAAAATCGCCTGATGTGCTGTTTCTTGCCGACCGTGCCGGGGCTCAGTGGATCAAATATGATTCGGAATTTCAGCTAAAAGCAGTTACAGCACCCCAACTCAAATGCGGATTCCGATATGTTTTTAATGCAGACAAGGCCGTTGACAATGCCCGGATCACTTTGCAGGCACTGAAGAAATGCCAGGTTGTTTTTGATGGTGTCGTTATTTTTACTTCAGCTTATGAATTTAATGATTGGAAGCAGATTACTGATATCGCAGTGCCGTTTACGGTCAATGCCGGCCCGCACGAAGTCGTTATAATTGTCACGAGCAAAAATTCTCATCCTGCAATTATCGCATATAGTGATATATTGCCCATACGGACGGGCTCTGGATGGCTCGCATCGATCGATGGCAAAAGCTGGCAGTCGGCGGTGCCTGCTTCACAGATAAAAGAGGCGGCAGTGTCGCGTGAATTTCCATCCGCTGTTGATGCGCATTATTAAAACAATGCCTTATCTTACGCTTGTTTTTGTAATGGTGTTTATCATTTCGTTGTTTGGCAGCCTGCTTGGGGACAAGTTGCCTAAACTTTCTATATTGCGCCCTGAACCTTCTTATGTTCGACTGGCTCTGCTCGTATTATGGGCGGTGCTGGCGGCCAACAATATGTTCAAAATAGATTTTCGAGTTGGCTATGACATAGAGGGGCACATCGAATATATCGAGTACATAGCGACAAAAGGTTTACTGCCTCTGGCTTCAGACGGCTGGGAGATGCTTCAGGCGCCGCTCAATTATATCATAAATGCCCCTCTCTATGCATTGCTGATAAAAAGGATAGAGCTGCCCTGGGTCGTCCAAATACTGCGGATCATCCCGTTCATTTGCGGGCTCCTGCAGATTGAGATTGTGTATCGTGCGGCGCGATTTGTATTTGTACAAAGAAAGGATCTCCAGATCATTGCCATAGTCACCGGATCGCTGCTGCCGATGCACACATATATGTGCCAGTTAGTGAACAACGAACCTCTTGCTGGATTTCTTATGTCGCTTGAGGTTTTTTTTGTATGTCACTTGTTATGCCCGGCCAGAAAGAGCGGGGACCCAGTTATTTTGTTCTGATGGGTTTTGTGTGGGGATTGGCGCTTCTTTCAAAAATGACCGCAGTTCTGCTTGCGCATGCTGTTATAATTGTTCTGCTTGTTCACACAAAGACAGTTCAAAGGCCATTGAAGTCGGCTGTGATGCCAACCATTACAGTCTTTGGTTTCTCAATATTGACAGCGGGATGGTATTATTTTCGAAACTATATTGAACTCGGCATCTTTTTCGTGGACCCGTCGAGTGCGCTCCAGTGGTGGCAGGACCCGAGCTATAGAACATGGTCACAGCTTTTGTCTTTCGGCCAGTCACTCAGCTATCCTGTTTATGCGGGTGTAAAAGGTTTTTGGGATGGGATTTATTCGACGTTATGGCTGGACGGTTTTAACTCCGGATTGATGAGTTTTAGATACCGTCCGCCTTGGAACGAAAACTTTATGGCTGCGGGTGCATTACTGGCATTGCTGCCAAGTTTTATTATTCTGTCGGGTTTAGTTGTGGCTGTACTAAACCATCATGACCAAGGACTTTTGCTCGCCCCCGTGCATGAAAATGGATATGCATTATTATTTACAGATATCTGAGGCGGGTGTCAATTGGTCGAGAAACTTTATAGAGATGAATGTGATCCTGAGAACTAAACGGACC
>CAIVVZ010000304.1 GCA_903909505.1 uncultured Desulfobacteraceae bacterium | reverse complement strand
TATCGTGACGCCATCCGTCAAGGAAGCCCAGCAACTGATGGAAGACATGTTTTTCTATGCCGGGTCAGCGCAGCTTCCCATAAGCTTTTTTCCGGCATCCGCCTCCGAAGCTTATAAATCGCTGTCCAGCCACAGCGAGGCCTCGACCAAACGGATTTCCGCTCTATATCAACTTATTTATGCCACTGCCCCTCCCATCGTGATCGCGCCCATTGAAGGCCTTCTTCAAAAACTCATTCCCCGGCAGGAGCTCTGCAATTTTTCGGAGCTGTTGATGGAAAATGAAGAAATCAGCCTGGATCACCTGGTGGAGAAAATGGTTTCCGGCGGCTATGTTCGAACGATGATTGTGGAAGAGCCCGGAGATTACTGCATTCGGGGGGGAATTCTGGATGTTTTTTCCCCGCTGTATACAGATCCCCTTCGTATCGAGCTGTTTGGCGACTGCGTCGAATCCATCCGGTTTTTTTCCGCATCCAGCCAGCGCACGATCGGAAACATCCCCGAGGCCATTGTCATTCCCGCGCGGGAAGCCATTATCAAAATGGAATCCATCGAGTCGGTCATTGGCCGGATCCGGGAACAGGCATCGGTTCTGGAGCTGCCGGTCACAACGGTCAGGGATCTGGTCGAGCGCATCAAAAAAGAAGGCGTTTTTCCGGGGATTGAATTTCTGACCCCGTTGTTTTACCCCAGTATGGA
This sequence comes from uncultured Desulfobacteraceae bacterium, assembly GCA_903909505.1. Classification (GTDB taxonomy): domain Bacteria; phylum Desulfobacterota; class Desulfobacteria; order Desulfobacterales; family Desulfatirhabdiaceae; genus RAAP-1. The sequence goes on along the minus strand of CAIVVZ010000304.1, from coordinate 11,629 downwards.
CAATCTCCTGGACTATGCGCCGCAAGACGCATTGTTCGTGATGGTGGAACCTGCCGAGCAGGAAAAATCCGCACTGGCCTTTCATGACAAAACCATCCGGCAATACATGATGTCTCGGAAAAACGGGACCCTGTGTGTTGAACCGGAAGCCTTGCATGAAACATGGGATTCGGTCTTTCATTCGATTCTGGAGCGCCATCCGCTGATCCTCAGGAACCTGTCGCTGACTTTTCCGACCAGCACACCGCAGCCATTCAACACGGTCGCGTTTTCAGTTGAGAACAATACGGATATTCAGCAGCAACTGGCCGCGCAGCGTGACGCCGAACTGCTCCTGCTGCCGCTGGCGACTTGGATCAACGAAAAAAAAGAGCAAAGATTTACGACCCTGATTGTCTGCAGCACCCGGTCTCAGGCCGAGCGTCTCCATGCCCTGCTGCAACCTTACGGGATTCAGCTAACACTCGCAAATGACATTCCGGACCTGTCCCCGGGCAAGGGCCGGGTATATGCCTGCCTCGGGCATATTTCTTCCGGCTTCGTGTGGCCGGATGAATCCCTTGCCATCATTTCCGAAGATGAGATATTCGGCCGCAAACATCACCGAAAGCGCCTTCCTGCTTCAAAAATTCACACCGAACAGATCATCTTCGGGGAGCTGAAAAGAGGAGATCTGGTCGTTCATAGCGATCACGGGATCGGCCAGTATGAAGGACTGATGAAACTGGTAATTGACGGCGCCACCAATGATTTTCTGCTCATCACCTACCGGGATGCGGACAAACTTTATCTGCCGGTGGTACGCATGAACATGGTTCAGAAATACCTGGGCGTGGAAGGGGTCGCGCCGGTTCTGGACAAAATGGGGGGGAAATCCTGGGACCGGGTCAAAAAACAGGTCAAACAGTCTGTTGAGAAAATCGCCGGCGAGCTTCTCAAGCTCTACGCCAGCCGAAAAGTGGCCGCGGGCATTTCATTTCAGGGCATAGACAGCTATTTTCAGGATTTTGAAGCCAGCTTTTCATACGAGGAGACCCCGGATCAGTTACGGGCCATCGAAGATGTGCTTCAGGACATGCAGTCCCCTGCCCCGATGGACCGGCTCGTTTGCGGGGATGTGGGATACGGCAAGACCGAGGTAGCCCTTCGCGCATCCTTTCTGGCAGTCAATAACAGCAAGCAGGTCGCGGTTCTGGTCCCCACAACCGTGCTGGCGGAACAGCATTTTGAAACGTTTTCCGCGCGTTTTAAGCGATATCCGGTTCGGGTTGCCTGTTTAAGCCGGTTCCGAAGCGCCAGGGAACAGAAAAGCATTATTGAAGACTTGAAGACCGGGGCCGTGGATATTGTGATTGGAACCCACCGCCTGCTTCAGAAGGATGTCGGTTTCAAGGATATAGGACTGATCGTTCTGGATGAAGAACAGCGCTTCGGGGTCAAGCACAAGGAAAAACTGAAAAAATTCAGACACAATGTGGATGTTCTGGCCCTGACGGCAACCCCGATTCCCCGAACCCTCCACATGTCCATGATGGGGGTTCGGGATATCAGCATCATCTCCACCCCTCCGGAACATCGCCAGCCGATCGCCACGTTTATTTCAGAGTTTGATGACACCGTCGTCACCGAGGCCATTCGAAAAGAGCTGGAGCGAAAAGGCCAGATTTATTTTGTGCATAACAATATTCACACCATCTGGTCCATGGCCGACCACCTGAAAAAACTGGTCCCTGAAGTCCGGCTGGATGTGGCGCATGGCCGCATGAGTGCCGATGAACTGGAAGCTGTCATGCTGCGATTCACGAAAAACGAACTGGATATGCTGGTCTGCACCACCATTATTGAATCCGGCCTGGATATTCCTTCGGCCAACACCATGCTGGTCAACCGGGCAGACAGATTCGGACTGGCCCAGATCTATCAGCTTCGCGGGCGCGTGGGCCGATCGAATGAACAGGCATATGCCTATCTGTTTATTCCGGCCGAGCACACGCTGAATCCGGATGCTCTGAAACGGCTGAAGGTACTCATGGAGCACAGCGATCTGGGATCCGGTTTTCAGATCGCCATGAGCGATCTGAAAATCCGGGGCGGCGGAACGATTCTGGGTGCCTCCCAGTCGGGTCATATTGCAGCCGTGGGCTACGACATGTTTTTGAAGCTGATGGAAGAAGCCATGTCCGAAATCAAGGGGGAACCGATTCTGGAAAGCCTTGAACCCGATATTCAAATTACCATGAGCGCCTACATCCCGGAAACCTATATTCCGGATATCGATCAGCGGCTCGTGGCTTACCGGCGGCTGGCAAAAATGACCAACCTGGCGGAGATATCGGATTACAAAAAAGAGATGATCGATCGTTTCGGACCGCTGCCGGATGAGGCCGCCAACCTGTTGCTGAAAATGATGCTAAAAGTACTGTGCATGGCTGCCGGAGTCAAGCGGCTGGATCTCTGCGGCCAGCAGCTTCACCTGCGATTTTCCGAGGCACACCAGAAAAATCCATTTGGCATTGTGGATATGATCGTGTCTGAAAAAGGGCGATTTGAATTTACCTCTGACCATATCTTGAAGGTTCATCTGTCCAGGCGTCATTTCAGCGGTCTGCTGTCGGAAACCAAAAACATCTTGAAAGAGATCGGTCAGCGTGTTAACAATTCCCGATAGCGTAAATAAAATAAAGGAGCAGGCAAGCAATCATGACCCAAAACATCATCATCCGATTTACGAAGCGACAAATCCCCCTGCTGGCGGCAACCGCCGCCTGGGTGATACAGGCTGCCTGGTGTCCCCCATCAGCCATCGGAGCGGAACTGATTGACCGAATTGTGGCGGTTGTCAACAATGATTTGATTTCTCTGGACGATCTCAACAACCAGGTCAAACCTTATCTTGAGAAAATCAATGCCATGGGATACCCGCCGGACAAGCAACGCCAGATGATTTTCAAGGTTCGGGAGGATGTCCTCAATCAAATAATCGATCAGAAATTAACCGATCAGGAAATCGCCCGATATAAAATCACGGCTTCGGACAAGGAAGTGGACAATGCCATTGAACGAATCAAGAAAGCCAACTCCCTGACGGACGAAACCCTTCGGCAAGCGCTTTCCAAGGAGGGAATAACCCTTGAGGAATATCGTAAAAAAACAAAAGAGAATATTCTAAGATCCAGCCTGGTTAACCGGGAAATCAAATCAAAGGTTGTCCTTACCAAGGAAGACATCAAAGCCTATTACGATTCGCATCCTGATTTATATGGTTTCGAGGAAAAATATCGCCTGGCAAATGTCATGATCAAATATCCGGATAGCCCGGACCCTTCCAGCCGCATGCAAACGCAGCAGAAAATGGTGGGCATTCTTCAAGAACTCAGAACGGGTAAATCCATTGATGAAGTGATTCAGACTTTTTCCGACAACACTGCCAAGGTTCAAGGGGGTGAGCTGGGGACATTTTCCCTTTCAAGCCTTGATCCAAAAATTCGTGAGGCACTGAAGGATCTGAAGCCGGGTCAATACTCCGGAGTCATCGAAACCGATTATGGATATCAAATTTTCCGCATTTTGGATCTGGTCAAGACCGCCAGCAAATCGCTTGAAGACGCCACCCCCGAAATCGAAAATAAGCTGTATAAGGATATTTTGGATCAGAAATTTTCAAAATGGCTTGAAGAACTGCGATCCCGATCCATCATTAAAATCACACAATAGACGCCCGAAGGCGACGATGGCCGCCGTCCAGACGGCTTGGTTAACTATGTCGATCTGTTTTACGACACCTGCTATTTTGCTCAGACGAGTTGATTTTGGTGATAATGATCTGATTTTGACGTTTTTTTCACTAACCCGTGGCAAAATCTCCCTGCTTGCCAAATCCGCAAAAAAAAGCCGGAAGCGGTTTTGCGGTGCACTGGATTTGTTTTCAGCTTTCGTGCTCGTTTGCTCAACCGGCAAGGGTCGCCTTCCGATACTTCAGGAGTCAACAATCAAGCATCCGTTTTGCCAAATTCGTTCGGATTTCAAAAAAACCGCCTATGCCAGTTATTTTGTGGAGATCATCAACAACTGGATGGAACCGGATGTTGCGCAGCCCCTGGCATTTGACCTGCTTTACCAGGTTTTGGACAGGTTGGATCGAAGCGATCTGCCGGATGATCTGCTGAGCATCGTGTTTCAAATGACGTTAATGATTATATCCGGTTTTTCTCCCAATTTCACTACCTGCTGCCTCTGCCACACCGAAATGGACTGTTTGAACGGGCGGCGAATCGGAATCAATTTTGCCAAAGGCGGCCTGATTTGTTCTTCCTGCCATTCCACTGTTTCTCCGATGGTCTATCTGTCCAGGGGGACGATCAAACAACTGGAGTGGATGGGATGCGGGAATTGGAATAAAATCGCCAGAGCCCGGTTTTCCGCCCAGTCCATTCAGGAAAGCCTTGGCTTTCTGGAAGCATTTGTTCCCTATCATCTTGGGAAAGAACCCAAAAGTCTTTCTGTTCTACGACAGTTCCGGAATGAGCAGGGAATGGGGTAAATTCATGCCGGATATCTATCGAAAAATTTTGAAATCCGCTCCGATCGAAGCCTCTGCTCCCTGCCGGATCGACATGGGAGGAACGCTCGATATCAAGACGTTCCATTTGCCGCTGAGGCGCCTGTCTCCCTGCACGGTCAATGCCGCGATCAACCTGAGAACCCGTGTTCGTATTCTTTCCGGTCTTCAGGGACAGGTAAAAGTGAGCTCCACCGGCTTTGAAAGCGTCTCGTTTCCTGAAGACGCCGCGCCGTACAACCATCCCCTGGGCCTGATGTTTGCCATTGCCGCGTATTTTGGCGTCAGCGGTATCCATATCGATATCGACTCCGCCTCTCCGCCGCGAAGCGCACTGGGCGGATCTTCGGCAGCGGCCGTTGCGCTGGTTGCGGCACTGTCCAGACTCCTTGAAAAGGCCGGCCAAAAGCCCCTGACCCGCAAACAGATTGTCCTGCTGGCGCACGCCATCGAAGAAAGCGTGGCCGGCGTCCCTTGCGGATTTCAGGACCAACTGGCCGCGGCCTACGGCGGGATCAATGCCTGGTACTGGGAAAATGCTCTGAGTGCCGACGGGTTCCGAAGAAAAGTTCTGGTCGCTAAACCTTTTCATGATGATTTTTCCCGGCACATTCTGGTGGCTTATTGCGGCATTCCGCACGAGTCCAGACAGATCAACCGCATATGGGTGGATCAGTTTATTGGAGGCGCCACCCGAAAAGAATGGGTATCCATCGTGGATCACACCCACCGGTTTTCCGAAGCCGTGCGTGACCGTCAGTATCAACGGGCCGGAAACTTCATGAATCTGGAAACCGCCATCCGCCGGAGCATGACCCCGGATGTTCTGGATGATATGGGCACAAAACTCATTCAGGCGGCAAGGAAACAGGGCTGCGGCGGCCGGTTTACCGGGGCCGGGGGCGGAGGCTGCATCTGGGCCATTGGGGAAACCAGCGCCATGGATACGCTTCGAAACACCTGGGAGAAATGTCTGGCTCAAAACCCGGAGGCACGCCTGCTGGATGTCCGGATTGATTCGGATGGATTGATTGTGGAATAACCTTTCACCACATGGAGGTACCTATGTTAAGAAAAAACACGATGAGAATATTTGCAGTAACATTGGGATTCGTAGCGTTTGCCGCTGGGCTCGCCTTCTCAAACCCCGACAGCGGAACGGGCGTGTCACCGGATGAGGCCCTTCAAAAACTGATGGATGGCAACAAGCATTACGTGGAGAACAAGCTGACAAATGCCGCGATGAGCGACGCTGCAACACGAGCATCTTTGGCCAAATCCCAGAAACCCTACGCCATCATCCTCACCTGTTCTGATTCCCGCGTTCCGCCGGAAATTATTTTCGATAAAGGCCTGGGCGAGATTTTCGTGATACGCGTTGCCGGAAACATCCCGGATCCGGTTGTTCTCGGAAGTATCGAGTATGCCGCCGAGCATCTGGGGTCACCCCTGGTCATGGTGTTGGGACATGAGCGTTGCGGGGCGGTCACGGCCACTGTGGACGCGAAAGGAAAGAGCACCGGCAGCGCAAACATCGATGCCATCGTAAAAGTGATTCAACCCAACGTCAAGTTGGCCGCCAAGGATTGCGACGCTTGCAAGGGGGAGAAAAAATGTGCTGAAACAAAGAAAAACGAGTTTGTGGAATGCGTGATCGATGCCAATGCCAAAACCGTGGCTGCCAACCTGACGCAGAAATCCGCGATTCTCAAGCATCTGGCCGAAGAGAAGAAAATCAGAATCGTGGCCGCCAAGTATGATCTGGATGACGGCGTGGTAACGCTGTTCAAGTAGGGTTGCATCAGATGGCAGGATGCTGAAGATATCTTGTTGAAAAGGCTGGCAGAAAAATATAGATTAACGAATTAATCAGATTGACGTTTCGACAATGAGATTGAAGATATTTTTTTGATTATAATGTGAGGATAACAATGAACTATCAGGATGTGATATTGTCTCTGCAGAAATTCTGGGGAGCAAAAGGATGTGTTCTGGTTCAACCCTACGATCTTCAGGTAGGGGCCGGAACCTTTCATCATTTTACATTATTAAAAGCCCTTGGGCCGGAGCCATGGAATGTGGCCTATGTCCAGCCTTCCAGAAGGCCCACCGATGGCCGGTACGGAGACAATCCCAACCGGCTTCAGCACTATTATCAGTTCCAGGTCCTGCTGAAACCCTCTCCGCTCAATGTTCAGGATCTGTATCTTCAGAGCCTGAAGGTTCTGGGCATCGACCCTCTGGCCCATGACATCCGTTTTGTTGAAGATGACTGGGAATCCCCCACGCTGGGTGCTTCCGGACTGGGATGGGAAGTCTGGCTGGACGGCATGGAGGTGACTCAGTTCACGTATTTTCAACTGGCGGGGAGCATTGAACTCCATCCCATTTCCGTTGAACTGACTTACGGCCTGGAGCGGCTCGCCATGTATCTTCAGGGCGTTGACAATGTATATGACCTGAAATGGAATAATGAGGTGACCTATGGCCAGGTCCATCATCAGCAGGAAGTGGAACAGTCCACCTACAATTTTGAAGCCGCGGATGTGGAAATGCTCTTTTCCCTTTTCAACCAGTATGAGGCCGAATCCAGACGGATCATCGACCGGTCCCTGGTCCTTCCGTCCTATGAATACTGCCTCAAATGCTCCCACACCTTCAATCTTCTGGATGCCAGGGGTGCCATCAGCGTGACCGAGCGAACAGGCTATATCACACGCATCCGGAACCTGGCCAGGGCCTGCGCGGAAGCCTATCTGAAACAACGTGAAGCCATGGACTTTCCCCTTCTGAGAAAATGATAACGAGGTAAAAATGGACAATATTTTACTTGAAATCGGATCTGAGGAAATTCCGGCCGGCTATATCGAACCCGCCCTGTCCTTTCTCTCATCCACGTTGATTCAAAAGCTAAGCGACGCCCGCATTGCGCATGGTAAAGCCCTGACTTACGGAACTCCCAAACGGCTGGCGGTTGAAATCCAGGCCGTGGCGCCCAAACAGTCCTTACTTGAAATGGAAGTTCTGGGGCCACCGGTCAAAGTGGGGTTTACGGAAAGCGGCAAGCCAACCGTGGCTGCCGAGAAATTTGCCGAAAAAGTCCATCTGCCGGTGGATCAACTGACTGTAAAAGAAACACCCAAGGGACAGTATCTTTGCGCATCGGTGATTGATCGGGGTCAGGCTACCCTCACCATCCTGAAAACCCTGCTGCCGGATCTGATTCTGGCAACGCCTTTTCCCAAAATCATGAAGTGGGCGGATCTGCGGATCCAGTTTACCAGACCGATTCATACCGTCCTTGCGTTATACGGCGAGAAGATCATTTCCTTTAAACTGGGCAACATTTCCAGCGACCGATTTGTTCTGGGCCATCGGTTCATGAGCCCCGGCAGAATCAAGATTGCCGAACCGTCGGAGTATTGCGATACGATGCGAAATGCCCATGTTCTGGTGGATATGGCTGAACGAAAAAAGATGGTAAACAAGGAAGTATCGAAAATCGCCAAACGTTTGGGCGGGAAAGTGCTTCCGGACAATGAACTTGCCGATATCGTCACCAATCTTGTGGAATACCCGTTTGCCGTGGCCGGAAAATTCGATCCCGCATTTCTGGAACTTCCGGACAAAGTACTGATCACCTCCATGCGGGAGCATCAAAAATACTTTGCCGTCGTTGATCAAAATGACAAGCTCATGCCCTGTTTTATCGCGGTCAACAACACCCATGCCAAAGATATGGATACCGTGGCCAGAGGGCATGAACGCGTCCTGAGAGCCAGATTGAGCGACGCCCAGTTTTTTTACCGCGCTGATCTTCAGACGCCGCTGGATGCCAGTGTGGACAAACTGAAAGGCGTTCTTTTTCAGGCCAAGCTGGGAACGGTATATGATAAAACCCTTCGGGTGCAAAAACTGGCTGAGTTCATCGGCGCTGAAGCCGGAATGAATGCCGGCGACATTCAGATGCTTTCCCGCTGCGCCCGGCTGTCCAAGGCCGATCTGGTCACCCAGATGGTGGTTGAATTCCCCAAACTCCAGGGGACGATGGGAAAAGTGTATGCGCTGAAATCCGGAGAACCCGAAGCCGTATCCATTGCCATAGAAGAACACTACCGTCCGACATCTTCCGGAGGCCAGCTTCCTGAAACGCTTATGGGCTCGATTCTCAGCATCGCCGATAAAGTAGACAGTCTGTGCGGATGTTTCAGTGTCGGTCTTTCCCCAACCGGTGCATCCGATCCTTATGCCCTCCGCAGACAGGCCATCGGCGTGATTCAGATCATTCTGGATCGGAATTTTTCTTTTTCACTGGCCAAAATCCTTGAAACCAGCCTGAAAACCTATGATCAGTTCGACGCCGAGCATATTCAGAATATCACGGTTTCGGTTCAGGCGTTTTTCCAGAGCCGCATGTCTTTTTTAATGGCGGAACAAGGCTTTGCCAAAGACAGCATTGCGGCGGTTCTCAGCGCTTCATCCGAGCACATTCCCAATGTCTGGAATCGGGTTCGCGCCCTCGAAGGCTTAAAGACAGCGCCGGATTTTGAACCACTTGCCATTGCCTTCAAACGGGTGGCCAACATCGTCAAGAAAGCGGCCAATGGATCTCTGGGCCAGTTTTCGCCCAGGATTAACACCTCCCTGTTTCAGGATCCCAGCGAATCCGCCCTGTACGATGCCTATCAAACGGTTAAAAAACGGGTGAGCCGGCATCTGAGCCAGGGGGATTTTGCCCAGGCCCTGCGGGTCATGGCTTCCCTTCGGGATCCCGTGGATGTCTTTTTTGCCGCGGTTCTGGTCATGGCCGATGACCCGGACATTCGAAAAAACCGGCTGACGCTTCTGCAGCGGATCGGCTCAATGTTTGATGCCATTGCGGATTTTACCAAAATATCCGGATGAAAGGAGCCAGCGGTCAGATGTTATTCTGACTTCTGGCTCCTGAATCCATTTTCACGATAACTATTAGATTTCGATGGAGGAAGTTTTAGATGGCGTTTGATCCTGATAAAGACAAAGTTCTGAAGGCCTGGAAATGTGAAGAAACCGGCCTGATTATTTCAATCAATCAATATGACAAAGGGCAGCCCAAGCTCCAGATCGGGCCTCGCATTTTAAACAAAAAAGAAGGCGGACAGCGAACGCCGGTCAAGGCCGGGCGCCTGACCATGGAAGATGTAATGTGGCTTTATGAGATGATTGATGAGATTAAGGCGGACATGGCGGATAGAGTCAGTCCGGAATAATGAAAGGGATTGTCCAGCCCATCGTCACGCCCAACACCCCCCGGATCGGCCCGCTGGGGGTGTTGGGCGCAACCCGGACCGATCTGTCCGCTTTGGCCGCCGCACTGCAACTGGAAAATCGGCACCGCAGATCCATTTACACGAGCCAGCTCTATATCCGGGATGACGGGGTTTTTCTTTCAGGTCCCTTCATGGGCGCACCTTATGCCGTGATGCTTCTGGAAACCCTGGCTGCATGGGGCGCCAAACAGGTCATTTTTCTGGGCTGGTGCGGTTCCATTTCCGCGGCCGTTTCAATTGGCGATATTCTCGTTCCCACCCTGGCCTGGATTGACGAAGGCACCTCTCAAGCATATTCCTCAAAACCCGTTGCAAGTCCTTCAGATGCCCTGACCCGCAGCGTTAAATCGGCTCTGCAATCTAGTGCCCTGCCCTTTCATGAAGGGGCTATCTGGACAACGGATGCCATTTTTCGTGAAACGCCCGAAAAAGTGACGTATTTTCAAAATAAAGGCGCCCTTGCGGTTGAAATGGAGCTATCCGCCCTGTTTACGGTATCCGCATTCCTGGACGTTGCGCTTTCCGCAATTCTGGTGGTTTCCGATGATCTTTCCCGCCTGAGCTGGAACCCGGGGTTTAAAGACAAAAGATTCATTGAAAACCGTCAGAAACTGGCCAAGGCTGTCACCGGCTATGTAAATGATCCTGACCATTCGGACGGGTCCTGCCGATGAAATTATCCCATGGTTGAGTCCGGCGCGTGAACAGAACGCCTTCCCAAAAATGATTGAATCCTGTTCTTCAGCGTATCCAGGTAAATATAATAAACAGGAGTGATGTAAAGGGTCAACAACTGAGAAAAAACCAGTCCGCCGACCACGGCAAGCCCGAGCGGCCGCCTGGCTTCTGCGCCGGCCCCAAATCCGATGGCAATGGGGAGCGTGCCCATGATTGCGGCCATGGTAGTCATCATGATGGGCCTGAACCGGACCAGGCATCCTTCCACAATCGCATCCCGAGGACTTTTATTTTCCTTGCGCTCCGCCTCCAGTGCAAAGTCAATCATCATGATGGCGTTTTTCTTTACAATCCCGATCAGCATGATGATCCCGACGAATGCATACAGACTGAGATCCACCTTAAAAATATAAAGGGTCAGGAGCGCACCGAACCCCGCGGAAGGCAGTCCGGATAGAATGGTCAGCGGATGAATGAAGCTTTCGTACAAAATCCCCAGAACGATGTAGATGACCAGGATGGCCATAACCAACAGACCCACCATTCCCTTGAAAGATGCCTGAAAAGCCTGGGCTGTTCCCTGGAAGTTGCCGCTGATCGTTGCCGGAAGCAAGGTGCGCGTAAACGTTTCGACTTCAGAAACCGCGTCTCCCAATGAAACCTCGGGTTTGAGATTGAATGAAATGGTGACAGAGGGAAACTGTCCGGAATGATTAACTGAAAGCGGCCCAACACCCGATGTTAAGGTTGCTACCGTATCCAGGGGAACCAGTTTCCCGCCGGCAGACCGAATGTACAGCAACGAAAGCGCGGACGGCTCTCTCTGGTACTGGGGAAGCAGTTCCATAATAACCTGATAGCTGTCGGTCGGTGCGTAAATGGTTGACACCTGGTTGGATCCGTAAGCATTTTGAAGGGCGTTTTCAATTTGAGTTGCCGTAATTCCCAGGGCAGATGCCTTATCCCGGTTGATATCAATGCGTATTTCCGGGTTGTTCATCTGAAGATCACTGTTCACATCCTGGATATTGGACATCTCTTTCATCTTTTTCTCGAGAATCACCGCATGACGATACAACTCGGC
>CAIVVZ010000303.1 GCA_903909505.1 uncultured Desulfobacteraceae bacterium | reverse complement strand
TCCACCCCCATACCCGGATCTGCCGAAAAGCATATTGCCGATCATTCCGCCCACAAGACCGCCACCGACCCCTTTCAGAAAACTGTTGCCGCCTCCACCAAAAGATCCGCTGCCCGGCGGCGGCGGGGGAACCGAAGGACTTCCAAAAGATTTAGACGGACTGCTGCCGAACCCTCCGCTTTTGGATCCGCTGCTGAAACCGCCGCTGGATCCGCCAAAGGATCTGCCGCCGCTGCTGGATCGCGCATCCGCCAGATCGGAAAGGCCCATGACAACCAGCACGGCAAAGAGCGAGCCCAAAAGCGTTATCCGCTTTATGGATGAAGTTTTATTGAACATAACGTGCCTCCAAAATAAAAAGTAAAAAAACCGATTTCACGGATCAATCTCAACAATTGTCCGGCAAACGATTCCGCCATCCGGCAACGGAAAATCCTTTCGAACCAAATGCAGCTTTTTTTTTGCAAACAACTGAACGCATTCAGGATAAAGAATCCACTCCTGCTCCAGCCCTTTTTTCTTGATGCTGTCCAGTGTATCACCGGGAAGAATCGGAAATGTCCGCTGCCCGATAATCGGTCCCGAATCCTCCCCGTAATCCACAAAATGCACGGTACAGCCACCCACCTTGCAGCCATGGCGAAACGTGTCCCCGTACCCATCGGTTCCGGGAAATGCGGGAAGGATGGCCGGGTGGATATTCATAATCCGCAACCGCTCGGGTGGAACATTGACCCGATCAATAAAATACGGCGTTAAATTTCGCATAAACCCGGCAAGAACAAGAAGATCAAATTCATATCGAGCCATTTGCATTAACAGCTCTGATTCAGCGATGGCACGGGATTTCAGAAAATCTGTGACGCGATGAACCGGGGCATCTTTCGGGAAAACATGCTGTTTACCCTGGCATTCCAACAGATTGAAATCGTTTGGCAACCTGGAATTGCCGGTGTCGCTGCGAAACTTCCGGATAATAGCGCCATAGTCCACGACAAAATCGGGAATGCCACGATGTCGCGCCCTATCCAGGCCGCCGGCGGATGGGTTATCGGATCCCACAAAAACCATCCTGCCGTCGATAGCTCCGGATTCGCAGGCATCGATGATGGCCTGAAGGTTGGTCCCCCCTCCGGAAATCAACGCCCCAACACGGATTGCTGGATTCATCCTAACTTCCATCTCCTGACTCCTGTACATTGACATTATACAAATATGATACTATAATCACTTCCATTAATAAATCAATTTATGAAAGGAAACAGGTTATGGCGGAAAACGTACTTGAAATTGATGATGGCCGTTTTGAAGCAGAAGTATTGCAGGAGCAGACACCGGTGCTGGTGGATTTTTGGGCGCCCTGGTGCGGGCCCTGCCGGGCTATCGGCCCTGTTGTGGAAGAGCTTGCCGTAAAATTCGGTGATAAAATCAAGTTTAAAAAATGCAATGTCGATGACAATCCACTTACCCCATCCAAATATGGAATCAAATCCATTCCCACCCTGATTTTCTTTAAAGGCGGAAAGGTATTCAACCAGGTGGTCGGCGTCGTTGCCAAGTCCAAACTTGAAGATATGATCAACAGTGTGCTGGCTTAACGGAAACGATCCTGCCGATCGTTTATTTTCTACTCTTGACGCTGTGAGCAGCAACCAAACCGGATCCGATCTTCAATGGTCCCCCCTGAAGTTGACTGCTGCTCACCGCTTACCATCTGGTTATTCACCTATGAAATACAAACTGATCTTACCGGTTGTGGCGATGCTGCTGTTTTCGGGCTGCGCCTTGTTTTTTGATAGCAAATCCGATGATAAGACCGCACAGGAACTTGTCAACGACGGAATGGAAGCATTCAATCGTCAAAGTTACCGTTCCGCCATCGCGTCATTCGAAAAGCTCAAAGACTGGTATCCGTTCAGCAAATACGCTATTCTGGCCGAACTTAAAATTGCGGATGCGCATTTTTATCTGGGAGAATATGAAGCCGCCATTGCCGCGTATGAATCTTTTGAAAATCTTCATCCCCGAAATGAGGCCACGCCTTATGTGATTTTTCAACGGGGATTGAGCTACATCGAGCAGTTAGACACCATCGACCGGGATCAGACCTCGGCTAAAAAAGCCATTGAAATCTTCAACCGCCTCAAGAAGACGTATCCGACTTCGGAATACACCGCCCAGGCTGAAAACTATATTCGGCTATCCCTGAAAAACATGGCCGGCCACGAATTCTATGTGGGTGAATTTTATTTCAAGAACAAGCATTATAAAGCAGCCGTGATGCGGTTTAGAACCGTTGTTTCCGGTTATCCCGACGTGGGTCTCACTCAGAAAGCGCTGGAGTATATTGCCCGATGCGAAACTGAACTGGCAAAAGAAGAAGCCACGCCAGAAAAAAAAGTTCCATGGTGGTCCCTGTGGCGGGCACCCTCCTTCTAAAGCGTACAACGTTGAGGCGGTGGCTATTTCCGGCCCGCGGATAAATTCCTTTACACCCGATTGATTTTGCGCTAAATATGCAGATTCGGTTTGAGGATCACCCGGAATGATTTATTCATGACCTTGCGGTCACCAGAGAAGCAAAAAAACCGGCTTCGGCAACTTTGCTTTGAATTTTGAGATTTCTAAGAAATACGGAGATACGATTATGTCCAAGATTTGTGATATTTGCGGAAAGAAACCCATGATCGGCTGCAATGTCAGCCATGCCCACAACGTTACCAAACGCCGATTCAACCCGAACCTTCAGCGGGTTCGTTCATTGAATAACGGCCGAGTTCAAAAGATCATGGTATGCACCAACTGCATCAAGTCCGGGCGTATTGTAAAAGCCCCTTAATGATCAATGCGCTGAACATCCTGGATAGCCTTTACCTTTCGAATTTCAGATAATAACCGGTTCAGATGCTCGGTATTTCGAATCGCCAGCGTAAACTGGCTATCCACAATTTCACTCTCGCCGATTATTGAATTCGCGCTGAGGATATTTGCCCCGTTCTTGCTGATGGTCATTGCCAGATCCGCAAGCAGCCCTACCCGGTCATAAGATTTCACATGAATTTTCACCGGATAGGTTTCCGTGATTGCCTCATCCCATTCCACATCGATCTGCCGCTCGGGATTCATCGTTAACGCATTGATACAGCTTGCCCGGTGAATCGTAACCCCATATCCCCGGGTAATATATCCGGTAATGGCATCTCCGGGCACAGGCTCACAACACTTGCCGAACTTCACCAGAATATCGTCCATTCCCTTGACGATCACGCCACCGGTACTTGACTTTTTCTTTCGAACCTTGCCGATAATTTTGTCCAGAAAAGATTCCTGAATCTCTTCCGGATCGGCCTTTATGGAAAATCTGCGGATAATCTGCAAGGGGGTTATTTTGCCATATCCCACGCTGGCGAACAGATCATCAACGACCTTAAACCCAAAATGGGCAACCGCCTCATCCATTTCCGATGACTTGGCCAGTTCATTGAAATTAAGCCGGTTTTTTCGAAATGCCTTGTCGCACATTTCGCGGCCCAGACTGATGCTGCGGTCTTTTTCCTGAGTCCGAACCCATTGTTGTATCTTGGAGCGCGCCTTGACGGTTCTGACAAAGCCAAGCCAGTCCTTGCTGGGAGAATGGTTTTTGGTGATGATGATTTCAACGCTGTCGCCGGTTGAGAGCTGATACT
Organism: uncultured Desulfobacteraceae bacterium; assembly: GCA_903909505.1. GTDB lineage: Bacteria > Desulfobacterota > Desulfobacteria > Desulfobacterales > Desulfatirhabdiaceae > RAAP-1. The sequence continues at coordinate 798 of CAIVVZ010000303.1, read as the reverse complement.
GGAGCGGCACGATCCGGCTGTTCACCTTGGCGCCGGTACATTGGTTGCCTACCTCCGTGTGGATCATATAGGCGAAATCAACCGGAGTCGCCCCTTTGGGAAGGGCCTTGACTTCCCCCCGCGGCGTAAACACATAAACGTCGTCCGGAAACAGGTCCAGGCGGACATTTTCCATGAACTCGTTGGGGTTGCGGATATTTTGCTGATTCTCAATCAGGTTTTGAATCCAGGCAAACTGCCGGGTAACGGTCTCATCGGCCTTCTGACCTTCCTTGTAGCTCCAGTGTGCGGCAATACCGGCCTTGGCCACCTTGTCCATCTCCCAGGTCCGAATCTGAATCTCGATTCGCTTGCCATCCGGGCCAATCACCGTGGTATGAAGGGATTGATACATATTGGGTTTGGGCCGCCCGATATAGTCCTTGATCTTGGAGTCGATCGGCTTCCACAGGCCGTGAATCAGTCCCAAAGCCGCATAGCATTGGGTGACGTTGTCGAGAATAATTCTGAACGCGATGATATCGTAGATTTCTTCAAAAGGCAGGGACTGCTTGATCATTTTCTGGCGGATGCTGAGTAGATTTTTATACCTTCCCATCACCTGACATTTCAGGCTGTTATCCGCCATGGTTGCACGGATCAGCACCTTGACTTTTTCGATGTAGGTTTCCCGTTCAATCATATCCTTGCTGAGCAGATACTTGATATTCTCATAATCCTCCGGCTGAAGATACCGGAACGATATGTCCTCCAGTTCATTCTTAATCCAGTATATGCCCAGGCGGGATGCGATCGGTG
>CAIVVZ010000302.1 GCA_903909505.1 uncultured Desulfobacteraceae bacterium | reverse complement strand
CGGATCATGTTTATTGTCCGTAAGGGTTTGAAATTATGCATGTTCCATATCAATAAATCACAAAAATAGCAAGAGATATTTACGTCTATTATATGTTTTTTCAGATAGTTAGATTCTTAGACTTTTTACGAGACCATCATAATTGACCCAATTGATTTCAGAAAATGTATAGACCAAAATATCGCGCTATTTCCGGAATTGTTTCCACCTGAAATCTCAAAAGGATATCAGATGAAGGATATCTATCACCCCAAAAAGCAGCCTGTCCCGATTCGTAGAATAGAAATTGCAGGCATTGCATACACCATCCGTCCTTCATTTTTATTGCCATATATGACCGGAATGACGAATGAAGTCGAGAAGGCGCTTTTCCTTCGGAAGTTTAATGTGCCATTTTGGGCTTTGAGCCATGTGTTTGGTAGAGATCCCTCATATTGGTATAGAACCGAACAATTACTTGGCCGAAATAGTATTGTTGGGACAGCCATCAGAAATCCTGATGATTTGCCACAGCATCTGGCGGCCGATGAAAAACATTCCTGGGTTTTAGGCAATAAAGCCTATATCGCCACTACTGTCGGGAACGAGTGTATTCTTGGGGCATCGATCGCAAATGATGCCGGTGATAACGCTTTAAAAGAGGCCTATCAAGGCTTTCAACATGAAGCGCGGTGCTTGAAGCCATCTTATGCCCCAGACACCGTCAATTTTGATGGCTGGAATGCCACTCGAAAAGCTTGGACATGCCTCTTCACTTCAATTGTTATTGTTTACTGCTTTCTCCACGTCTTTATTAAAATCCGGGATAGAGCAAAGAAGAAATACAAAGACATCTTCATCCAAGCCACCTCCAAGCTTTGGGATTGCTATCATGCTGAAAACAAATATGCATTCTCTCAGCGAATAAGAAGGTTAATCGAATGGTGTAAGGAAAACAACGCCCCAGATGTATTCGTAAATCCGATTATATGAAGTTGCGCCAACATATTGCTGACTATAAATCTGCCTACGATCATCCCAATGCACATCGAACCAGCAATATGCTTGATCGGTTAATGCAAAGGATGGATAGGCATTTCTTTAGCACTCAGTATTTTCATGGAACAAAGGCCGCGGCTGAGCTGAGCATCAGAGGATGGGCGCTTATTCAAAACTTTGCTTCCTCTAACCCGCGAACTATCCATATGCATAATGGTTTGCAAAGCCCTGCTGAAAGGTTAAATAAATATCAGTATAATGAGAACTGGCTACACAATCTATTGATATCGGCCTCTTTAGGAGGATATAGGACTCCTCCCCAAAATCCGATATAATCAGAATAGAAATGTAGTCTCAGAAAAATAAGGCATAACTGAATGATATCAAAATAAATACGAATTGCTTTCCGGAATATGGGTTACAAGGCAATCAGCGGCGCATCGTAGGTGCGAACAAACTCCGGAAAGCTCTGGATCAGCAGGCGGGTCTTGGGGCCGGGTTTCCCGTTTCCGATAACGGTGTCATCCACCTGGACAACCGGGACGATGCCTTTGTTGGTGCCGCAAATGAAAACCTCATCGGCCTCAAGCAGCTCCGAAAGAAAAACATCCCGAATTTTAACTGAAAAAAGAGATCGTGCCAGATCCAGAATGACCTGCCGGGTAATTCCAGGAAGAATTCCCCTTCCCGGAGTGATCAGGCTGCCGGCTGTTACGGCGAAAATATTGGATGTGGTGCCTTCAAGCACCAGCCCCTGGGGAATCGTATAAACCGCTTCCTGGGCTCCTCGCTTGCGAGCGGCTTCAAGGGCAAGGGACGCCTGAACATAGTTGATGCTCTTGGCGCCGGCCAGGGCTCTTTCGGCAATTTGGGTAATGACATGAATGCCGTTGCTATACCACTCTGACGGCATGTCGGGAAGCGGAGAAACCATGATGATCAGCCTGGGATTTCCACGGGGATTCATGAAATCCGGGCTGGACCCGCCGGTAACGATAATCCGAACATTGGATTCTTTGTGTGAATTGCGGCTGAGCGTTTCCATGACGAGCTGAGCCAGTGCATCCATCGTCCAGGGGAACTGGAGCCCGATTTTCCGGGTGGAGGCTTCAAGCCGTTCCAGGTGCGCCCGAAGGCAAAACGGTTTGCCCGCATAGGTTCGCATAAAATCAAATGCGCCCAGGCCCCGGAGAATGGCCAGATCGTTTACGGGAATCACCGCTTCATCAGACGGAACAAACTTGCCCTCAACGTAATAAATATCCACTGGGTGAATGCTCCGGTTTTTCAGCTTTTTTTGCTTTTTAGGGGCAGCATGGCCTTGATTTTTTCAAACAGGGATTTACGCAGCGTGACTTTAAGAAAAAGATCTCCGGAAGGCATTCCGTTTTTTCCTTCTTCCCCCATTCCCGTCAGCCGGATTTTCTGCCCTTCGCGCGTTCCCGGAGGAATTTTCACCACAAGCTTTCTGCGATATGCCCGAAGATGGTAGGCGTAAGGGCCACCATTATCCGCCAGCGACGGGTCGATGCGAATGACGTCGTGATAGTCGGCGCCTTTTTGAGGCCGGCCGGAGGTTGCTTTGTGAAGCAATTGCTGGGAGATGTTCCCAATTTTTTCTTTGATGGATTGTTTATTTAGAAAAGGCATTTCACGGACTCCACTGAAAAAAAAGCCCTGGATATTCAGCCCGGGCCGTTTGAGTTCAAATGTTTTATAGTTCTGGCCGTAGTATTCCTTGAAAATGGCATCAAATCCCCGAATGCCGAAGCCCCTGGCCATTTCTTCAAATATCTGCTGGATGTCGGACCCCTTGAAAATATCCTGTTCCGAATGGGAGTTGCGGAAATGGCCATAAGCGCCATCACCATACTGCTGCTGCATCAAATCGTATTCCTTCCGTTTCTGGGGGTCAGACAGAACGGCATACGCCTCGTTGACGGCCTTCATCTGGTCCGCGCCGGCCGGATCTTTACAGCGGTCCGGATGATACAAAAAAGCCTTCTCCCGATAAGCGGTCTTTATTTTCTGTGAGGGGGTATCTTTGGAAACCCCCAGGACCTGATAATAATCATTCATGGGCATCATATCATGGGTTGATGGTAAAGCGAGACCCGTTTCCGCAGGGCCATGGATAGGACATCATACTCCATGTGTTTCGGTTTGTCCATAAAGGGGAAGGGGATCGATCATTTATTTTGACTCTGGAACTTCTTTGTTTTATGAGTAATCCAGGTGTTTAATTTGAAGGTTCAGGCAATTGCACAGGACACCAATTTATCTTTAACCTGTGTCGTAACGTTTTCGAATGAATATTCATAAACTAATCATTTAAGGCATTGTAATGATCATTGAGTTGGGTGAGAAAAAACCCCGTATCGGCCGGAATGTCTTTATTGCCCCCACTGCGGTGATTGTCGGGGATGTTGAAATCCGGGACGGGGCCAGCATCTGGTATGGTGCGGTGCTCAGAGGGGATATGGCCCCGATTTTTGTTGGAGAAAACTCCAATGTTCAAGACAACTGCACGGTACATACGGATTACGGAAAGCCCGCGCATATCGGAAAGCATGTCACCATCGGCCACAATGTCGTGGTACATGGTTGTTACATTGAAGATTATTGTCTGGTCGGCATGGGATCTCTTCTGCTGAATGAATGCCGGGTCCTTGAGGGATCCATGGTTGCCGCGGGTTCCCTTTTGAAAGAAGGCCAGATTGTCGGGCCGTTTCACCTGGTTGCCGGTGCTCCGGCGACATTCAGAAAGGAATTCCCGCATGAGATCATTCCCCGTATTGCCGATCCCATTCAAAATTATCTGGAGACATCACATGAACACATGACCTTGAGCCGGATTCGTAAAGGAGGATAGCATGAATTACGTCATTATCGGAAACGGTATTGCCGGAGTCAGCGCCGCTGAGTCCATCCGTGAACTGGACGGTTCCGGCAGTATATTCATGATCAGCGACGAGCCGGTCGTTCCGTATTGCCGCCCCATGATCAGTCTTGTCCTGGAAGGGGTCATTTCTCCCTCGAAACTTCCCATTCGCGATTCCGGTTTTTACGAGGCCCTCAACATCACCCCTGTTCTGGGAAACCGGGTCGCTCGGATGGATGTGGACGCAAAAATCCTGTTTCTTTCTGATGGAAAAACCCTGTCCTACGACACCCTTCTCATTGCTTCCGGCGCCGATCCCCGGCCCATAAAAGCACCTGCTTCCCTGCCCAACATCTTTTTTATGAGAAATCAGCATCAGGTGCTGAAGATGCTGGAAGCACTTCCCCAAACACGTCGTGCCCTGGTCCTGGGTGGCGGCCTGGTGGGATTCAAAGCTGCCAGCAGCCTGCTTCACAGGGGAATCGATGTGACCATGCTCATTCGATCCGGTTATCCGCTCTCCCTTCAGGTAGATGAGATCGCCGGCGGCATGATTCTGGCCGAACTGACCCGCCGGGGCTTGAACGTTCGGGTGGGCGTGGAGGTAACGGGCTTCAAGGGGACCGATACGGTGACCGGCGCTTTTCTCTCTGACGGAACCGAGGTTTCCTGCAATCTGGTCATTGTCGGCAAAGGGGTTCTGCCTTCCGTCTCATTTGTTCCCCGGGACAGGATACAGGTGGATCTGGGAATTGTGGTTGACGATCACTTGCAAACTTCCTGCCCCGGCATTTTTGCCGCCGGCGATGTGGCGGAGTTCATGGATATCACCAGAAAAACCCGCTGGGTGAATGCGATCTGGCCGGAAGCCGTTGCTCAGGGGCGCATCGCCGGCATGAACATGGCCGGACGGTGCGTGTCCCACAAGGGAAGTTTGAGCCGGAACGTCATTCGCATCTTTGACCTGGATATTCTGGCTGCCGGATGGGTGAATGTGCCGGATGATCCGCGGTTTACGGTGCTTAGCGAACACAACCGGCGCCTGAACACCTACCGCCGACTGGTCTTTGAAGGGGACCGGCTCATCGGCGCCACCCTCATCAACCAAATTGAAACCGGCGGGATTCTGACGGCCATGATCCAGAACGAAATCCCGGTCCGGGTTTCAAAGAGAAAATTGCTGGAACCCCATCTTTCCCCCAAATCGTTGATGTTTTGAAAGGAGGCTATTATGAATCAGGTTATCGTTCATCCGGAACGGTGTGTGGGATGCATGCAGTGCATGGCGGCCTGCGCCACGGCCCATTCCCGGACCCGTCAGCTTTTTTCGGCGATCCGGGAAACCCCTTTGCCAAAACCCCGGATTCATGTGGGCGTGGGACTTTACGACGAAGGGTTTCCCAACCGCTGCCGGCACTGCAATCCGGCGCCCTGCATGTTGGCATGCCTGCCCGGTGCGATCTACAGGGATAGTCGAACAGAAACGGTTCTTATCGACCCAGACCGCTGTATCAACTGCGCATCCTGCGCAATGGCCTGCCCGTTTGGCGTGATCCGGTACCATGAAGACAACTCCGCGCCGCCGAAAAAGGCCGTTGCCATCAAATGCGACAACTGCATGGAGAGGCAGCAACAAGGTCTGGTGCCGGCCTGTGTGGAAATCTGCAAATCCGGCGCCCTGACTTTTGAAGACCCTTCGAAGGCGTTGAAGCGGAAAACCAACCAGGTTAGCCAAAGCATTTCAGTGGGTATCGACATTCCCCAGGGTTCGCCGTGCTTTACCCTGCTGAATACTATCAAACGCGCGCAAATTGCCGCCAGACAGGCGGCCTAAGGAGGTTATAATGTCCTGCACCTATCATCAACAGACCATTACGGAAGATGGGCAGTTGCTGCTCAAGAAAGCAAAGACGGATCAGATCGAGACCGTTTGGGACCGTCATCAGGCCCAGCTCCCCCAGTGCGGATACTGTGAACTGGGGTTGAGTTGCCGGAACTGCGTCATGGGTCCCTGCCGGGTGGATCCTTTTGGCGAAGGCCCGCAACAGGGAGTTTGCGGGGCCGACGCCGACATTATCGTGGCCCGGAATCTCTGCCGGATGATTGCCGCCGGCGCCGCCTCCCATTCGGATCATGGACGGGATCTGGTCGAGGTTTTGGCCAATGTCGCCAAAGGCCAGGCACCGGGTTACGCCATCCGGGACCTGGAAAAACTGAAAAGCGTAGCTGCGGAATATGGCGTCGAAACGCAAGGCAAAGATATGCTAGTCATCGCCGGCGAGCTGGCCTATGCCATGCAGGAGGATTATGGCACCCGAATCACCGAGCTTGCCCTGCTGAAACGGGCCCCTGCAAAACGGCGGGAAATCTGGAAAAAAGTGGGCATCACACCCCGGGGGATCGACCGGGAAACATCGGAAACGATGCATCGCACGCACATGGGCGTAGATAACGGCTGGCAGAGCCTGCTGCTTCAAGGGCTTCGCAACGCCCTTTCAGATGGTTGGGGCGGCTCCCTCATTGCCAGCGAGGTCTCCGACATCCTCTTTGGCACGCCTTCTCCAAAGCCCACCAGCGTTAATGCCGGGGTCCTTAAAAAAAACCAGGTCAATATCGTGGTCCATGGCCATAATCCCGTGGTTTCCGAGATGATCCTGACGGCCAGCCAGTCTGCGGATCTGATTCAACTGGCGCAAAGCAAAGGCGCCACGGGCATCAATCTTGCCGGAGTCTGCTGCACCGGAAACGAGCTGCTGATGCGGCACGGTATCCCCATGGCCGGCAATCACCTCATGACCGAATTGATTTTATCAACCGGTGCCGTGGATATGATGCTCGTGGATTATCAGTGCATCATGCCGTCTCTGGGAAAGACGGCTTCCTGCTATCATACCCGCATGATCAGTACCAGTGACAAGGCCCGGTTTCCCGGTATGGACCACCGGGAATTTCATCCGGAAAATGCCGAAGAACTGGCCAAAACCCTGGTGCGAGAGGCCATCGAAAATTTTGATAAACGGGGCAAGGTCTATCTGCCGGTTGAACCGGTGAAAGCCATCGGCGGGTTTTCGATTGAATCCATTGTCGGAGCGCTCGGCGGATCTGTTGCGCCGCTTCTGGATGCCATCAAGGCCGGAAAAATTCGCGGCGCAGCCGGGATCGTGGGGTGCAACAACCCCAAAATCCTGCACGATTACGGACACGTGACCCTTGCCAGACGCCTGATTGAAAACGACATTCTGGTCGTGGATACCGGGTGCGCGGCCATCGCTACTGCCAAGGCCGGTTTCAAAATGCCGGATGCCATTCAATTCGCCGGTCCGGGCCTGAAAGAAGTCTGCGGATCGCTGAGCATTCCGCCGGTGCTGCATCTGGGCAGTTGCGTGGACAACGTGCGCATTCTGATGCTGGCCGGAGCCCTGGCCAACGCCCTGAATGCGGATATCAGCGATCTTCCCATCGCAGGCGCCGCGCCCGAATGGTATTCCGAAAAAGCCGTGTCCATCGGCGCTTATTTCGTGGCTTCCGGGGTTTACACGGTTCTGGGCCCCATGCCGCCCATTGCCGGTAGCCTGAATGTGGTCAAACTGCTCACGGAAGGGCTGAGGGATGTTGTCGGAGCAGTGTTTGCGGTGGAGCCGGATCCGGAAAAGTCAGCGATTCTTATTCGTCGGCATATCGAAGGGCGCAGAAAGGCCTTGGGACTGGGCTTTCACACACTGTAGAAAAATGACGGGTAGCGGCCATTCAGATATCAAAATCGAGGCTGGATTTGATGCTTTGAAAAGCATGACGATTATTGAGAATAATTACAATTTCAGGCAGAAAGAACCCATCTTTCTGCCTGTTTCATTTCCGAATCCAATCCGCTGAAGGATGAGGCACGTACATTAATGGCAAGTGGACGGAAGCCGAAAGCGGATTGGGCCGTGAAGGGGCTGTGGAAGGCATTGATGAGTATTTGGAAACCAAGCTGGGCGGTTTCTTCATCTGAACCGGTGTGCGATCCCGAAAATCGCATTTTTCTATGTGTGCATTTGTATGGCCGCATCCTGGGATATCTTCCAGACCTGCAGCGGGAATAGGCATATCGTCTAATTCTTGGGTTCCGGCTAAGAAAGCACACGATTCCGCGCGAAGCCGCTTCATGCGGGATTCTACAGCGATCATAAAAAACAGGCGTGTGTCTACAGATTTGGCTGGCTTTCAGAGAGGGTGCGAAGGCCCAAAACACCCGACGGTAAAGGGATTCCAAGCATTTTGAGGGTATCCCTAACGGGTTCGGAAGCCTCATTTAATTTAATGTAAGGCTTCCTCGCTCAGCCTGTCATATGGAATAATTATTCCCATATGATGGTTTTCCATGATCTTTTGCTCCATCTAACATTTTATTTGATTGACATGCGAATCCATCGGAACGGAAATTGAGGGGCTTGACTCCTTTTTATTGACGGGGATGACTATCGGTTGCTAAGTTGGGTCAACGAAAAACAAGATAAGGATGGGCTGAAATTGAAGAAGAATCGACTTCTATTATTCCTTGGTTTTCTGGTCCTGGGGTTGCTGGCGGCAGCTCCAGCATTGATGGGACTGGCCCATTTTCTGGCCCCTCTGGGCGCTGAAAAGGCTGATGCGGTGGTGGTGGAGGGGGGACAGATAGTCCAGGAAGGCATGATGAGGGCCGGAGTGTCGCTAATCCGGGAAGGACGGGCCAAGCAAATCATCATTGTACTCCACAGGTATTCCCCAAGAGATCAGCTTTTCGCCATTCAAGACATTTACCCGAACCTGATAGGAAAGGCATTGGAAGATTTGGGACTGAAAAATGATCAATACCAGGTTTTGGTAGCCCCAATTGATAGGCATCCCATTACTCTGGAAGAAGCCTGTTATGTGGCGCCCCATCTTTATCATGCCGGCATTCGTAATGCCTTTCTTCTCTGTCAGGGCTTCCACACCCGGCGGAGCCTTCTGGCCTATCAAATCCAAGGTGATCTGCTGGGAATCCGTTTTATCCCATATCCATTCTTTCCTTATGACGATCGTGATTCCTGGTGGAAGACCACCGATGCTCTGGAAGATTTCGGTTCCCAGATCATTAAACTAGGATATTACTTATGCAAGGGCTATATCCCCCTCACCTACCTTTTCAGGAGTAGCCCGGTTGGAAGCCAATAACCGCCATTGTTTGATCCGAGCCGTTCACTTGATCTCTATTTATCCTATCTGTGCAACCTGTCAAGACGGCGTGGATACTATGCCCGGGATGGGTGGAGATATTTGTAAGTCGATATTCACATTAAGTGGCGGAAGCGCCGCGCTGGATGGCGTGGGCTTGGGAATCCCTCTGGCACCACCCATAGATCATTTCACCAAACCATGGAGAGTATTATGATCGTTACCATCAGATAGTCCCTATTCCTCGTTTTCTAAGTTCGTAGGTATAACGCAAGTAGATAATTCGACCAATATATTATCGCTGTCTTCATCATAGTGAGGATCGTCTTCCTTCAGGTAGAACGTCATGTAACAATCAATTTCATAATCCTCCAGCCAGTCACTTGTATCCTTGACCCTTTTTTCCAATTGAACAATAAGCGCCTGGCCTTCTACTTTGATGCCCTTTTCGATATCAGTCAATTTGCTGTTCAACTTTACAAGAAATTAACCCCAAGGGGGGCCGGGCGGGTACAGAACCTATTCATTGATAGGGTATAGATATATGCAGTAAATAAGGAACACGATTTTAAAAAGTGAAAAACCTGTTTCTCTCTGGGAGCAAGCTTTTTCTTTTGATTCTGGCCCTGCCCTGCGGTATCATCCGGTAACGAGGTGATGGTATGGCAATCGTGGCAGACAAAAAGGAGATGAAAATGAAAAAAATTATGTTTATTATGATTATGGCTATGTTTTTTTCCGCTTGTGCAGGTGTAGAAGGCTCTGCGCCAACTTTAGATAGAACTCATGGAGTTGGTCTGGATAACAATGGCACACCCTGATCGTCACTTGTCGGGCCTGAAAGATATCAAAAAAAACCCGCTTTCCTCAGATCGAGGGGGGCGGGTTTTTATTGATTCAACCGGCGCTGTCAGTTATGGTTGTCTGGGGGTGATGATTCAACAGTGGGGGAAAGTAATAACAGCCTAAAAGAGGGATCTATGACTGAATCTGAATATTTCTGGGTTGTAAATCTTATGTTGGATCAAAAGTATTTTTATCCAGAATATCCGGAATCTTTTAAAGGTGATTGCAAGGCGTTGTGGATGAACAGTTATTCTCCAGAAGATGCCGTCAAAAAACTGGCCGGTGATTATGGATGGATAGATGACAGCACTCGGTTATGATCGGCGCTCTTGAGCCACCTATGCGCTGACAACTTGAAAGCCTTCATTCCCTACCTGGGGATCGAGGGCTTTTTGATTTTTGGGAATACTCCGACAAGGACAAGGAGCCGATCGCACCACCACGTGGCTCTCAGGGAGCAGAGCAGAGAACAGAACTGGTTTGCGCATTCAGGGAACGGGCACATTAAGGGGATTGTGCCTTCCATAAACAAACACTTTGATGAGAATCCCTTGGTGGAATGGGGGTCACCGTATTCTTGAGATGTTTATAAATCACACACGGAGTCAATCAATTGGCGAGAAATACTCACCGGGTCGGGCAACGGTGGTAAAGCACTACGCAAAAACCAATTGGCCGCTTCGATTTCCGATGGGTCAGGGGTGAGGATACCGCTAACATAGTCCGCTGTGAATGCCACCATCAATGAATTTGGAAATGGCCATGATTGACTTCGGAAGTAACGAAGATTTGTGATTTCAATTCCCACTTCTTCACGCACTTCACGTATTGCGCATTCTTCCAAGGTTTCGCCTGCTTCAACAAACCCAGCCAATGCGCTAAAGACACCAGAGGTGAAATGAGGACTACGAGCTAATAAAACTTCATCATCTCGAAGCACCAAAACCATAACTGCGGGCGCGATTCGTGGATAAAAAAGAAGGCCGCAGGCAGAGCATGACATGGCAAGCTCGCCACTTTTTTTCGTGGTTGGTTTGCCGCATTTTCCGCAATATCGATGGTTGTTTTGCCAGTCTAAAAGTTGCGTGGCGCGCCCAACAAGAGCAAATGCCTCAGCGCCAGCCAATCCGAATAGGCGACGCACCATGATAAATTCAAACGGCTGTTTTTCAGGTAGTTGATCTATATCAGCCGTGTAGCACGGAAGGCCTAACCATTCACCGGCAAGCAATACATTCTGAGTATCACAGAAATCCGAGGTGCGTCCGTACGGGAAGATATTTTCGACAATATTGCCACCGGTGGTTGTGATCAGCACTTGATTATTGTAGCGAAGAATCCAAAAACCCAATTCATTCATGTTCTTTCTCGAATTTAATTCACTAACCCCCATGCCTGGGGCGGGCACAACGAAGGATGAAAATGAGGGCGTGCTAACAGCTTGATGAGAGTTCAGATTTACCCACAAAATAGAGAGGCCCCCTCTATTTGTATGCGCCACTGAGGATCGTTGAGGCGTTATAATCTGATTTTGCAAGCTTTATTGGCCAACCGCACCCCCATTTCAAATGCTTTATCACAGTCAAGGGGAAATACTTCCCGCCGCCTCCTGGCCTTCTTCTCGAGGTCGAATCGGGGAGCGAACATCTTTGAATAGTCCTCAAACTGGTATGTGTCGTAACTGCACAATGACTCCGTAGCCCCAAATATTCTTTCCAGGAACATCTCATTCAATCTGATGTGGTGATCAAAGCCCATCTCTTTTGCCATTACTTCTGTCGCGCCGAGGGTGTAGATAAACCCGGTCGGAATTTTTCTTGAGAAGAGCGATTCCGGTGGGTCGGTATAGGAATAGAACGGAAAAAATAAACGCTCCATAAAGGATCTCATCTGCCCAGTGGCAGTTCCAAAATAAAACGGTGACCCTAAGATAATGCAGTGGACATCCAGAATTTCCTTCAACAGAGGGGTCAGGTCATCCTTTACGGCACACTTGCCATAGCTTTTTCCGTCTTTTGTCTTGCAGGCAAAACAGCTTATGCAACCTTTAAAGTTCAGATCGTACAGATTTATGAGTTTGGTTTCAGCGCCTTGTGATGAGGCCCCTTCCAAGGCTTTTTTTAGAAGCGTTGCCGTGTTCCATTTCTTTCTTGGACTTCCGTTGAATGCCATGACCTTCATATGCTTTACCTCCCCATGGGTTATCTTTAAAATTCAATTGATTCGGGCCTTATGCTGTTCATATAGATTGTAATGTACCTTGAGCATATCCGGAATCGGCATCTCATAGGGGCAGCGGTCAACACATTCCCTGCATTCTGTGCACAATGATGCACTTTCCATGGGGATTTTGGCAATTTCTACTGCGACTTGAGGCGACATCCTGGATGCAATCACTTTGTAGCCCATGACTGCGGTGATCATCACACCTTGAGGGCAGGGCTGTTAATTGATGTATAGCCTTCTTTATGCTTACTTGCAATACGTTTGCTATAGCCTTATTATGTGCCCAGAAAATGAGATTATAGGACATAGATTTGCCAAGGGGATTTTTCATGGATCAACAAATTAGAAAAAGCAGTGTCATTCTGCTGCTTGGCCTTGCCGGTTTTATGGTCATTGCAGATAACTGGGTTATCTCACCGATTCTTCCGGCTATTGCCGAGAGTTTGAAAATTGATATTCCGAGTGCAGGGCTACTTATAACAGCCTATATGATCCCTTTTGGGATCTTTCAGATAATTTTCGGAGCATTGGCGGATAGATATGGGAAAAAACAGGTGATTACTTTTGCAATGATCATGTTTACCATCGCTACCGGCTTATGTGCCTTTGGTACCAGCCTTGCGAGTGTGGGGTTCTTTCGAGCCCTGACCGGCATTTTTGCCGCTTCCGTCATGCCTATATCATTTGCCTTGATCGGAGACCTCTTCCCGATGCATGAACGGCAACAAGCGATAGGAACATTTATCAGCATTTCATTCTTGGGGCAGGGTCTCAGCATGGCAATGGGGGGAACCATTTCGAATTTCTTTGATTGGCGTGGTGTCTTCCTGGTGTACGCCATATTATCGCTGATTCCGATGGCTCTGCTGCTTAAAAATTATCGCAAAATGCCATCACAAAAAAATCCCAAAAGCGAGATATTCAAACCATATCTGCATCTTTTATCAAACACTGAGAGCCTATTCACCTATATCATTATTATGCTGGAGGGAGCCTTTATCGTTGGCAGCTTCTCATATGGCGGGTCATATATTTCGCGAATTTATCATTACAACTCCTTGCAAATCGGATTCATAATGACCGGATTTGGTGTCATGTCGGTGATTGGCGGCAGATTTTGCGGGAAAATTGCTAACAGCATAGGGTCATTGAGGCTACTGTGGAGCGGATTGTTACTGGCAGCAGTTGGAAATATTATCATTTATCTTTTTGGAAGTAACATTAGCGCATTTATTCTCGGAATCGCCACGCTGGGACTTGGCTTCATATTTGCCCACTCCACTTTGGTAACAAGAGCCACGGGGTTTGCTCACAAAGCAAGGGGAGCTGCCATGTCATTGGTGGCTTTCAGTTTCATGGGGTGCGGGGGAATAGGCGCAGCCATCGGAGGAAGGATTATTGGCAAGTTTGGAATTGATTCGGTATTTCTCATTTATGGTCTTGGGCTATTTGTAACATTGGTGCTTAGCTGTTTTCTCCTTAACGGCGAAGAAGACGCCAAAGCTTCTGTGCCCAATGAAATCAGGAGTGATTTTTCAGGGCAGAGCGCATAGCCATTCTTATGTGGTTCAATTCACCGGTGCAATTCATTTTTCTTAAGCTCTGGCAACATCCTTACTGCCTTCAAGAGACTTTCGCATCAGGTCCCGTTCGGCTTTTGCCTTTCTGAGCCGATCTTTCAATATCTCATGATTCTGAGCCGGAGCAGCCAAAAGCTCTTTTTCAAGCTTTTCCACTTCCCGAATGATACGATACAATTCTTGTGCGATCAATCTCACAGACATAAGGAAAAACGCTCCTGTAGGGTTATTTTACCGCAACCGAATCCTTGATATGTCCCCACCCGGCGCAACATGTTAGGTGCTTTCGGTTATGCAGTCCTTTTTTGATTCATCCGCCAGTCTGATCTCATTCAACAGGTTCTAATATCGCACCTTGCTCAGGGCAGCAACGCCTTGGTAAAATTGCCCATAGGCAGAGCAGTTGAAGCAGCCGTCGGCATCACCACCGGTGTTCAGACAAACTCAATGCTCTGCACATGGTCCGGTCCGGCATGGTATACCCTTTCTGATTTGGAGTTGGGGGGGCGATTTGGGATGATATATTCAGTAACCAACCCCCTGGACCGTGTCAATATTTTTTCAGGGGGCTGAAACAGTAAAATCCGAGTTTTATTATCTTGCCACTCCCAGATGCCCCAGAACATCCGATCTCTGCGTGGTCTGTCGTTAAACCTTCACAGGAAGCAAATCTTTCTGTCAGCGGATATTATTGTTGACTTAACATGCTGATATTCATACTGAGTAATATCTTAATTTCATATCCACGTTAAACAATGTGAAAGATTAAAAATGGATAGTACATCGACTTTGATATGGGGAGTGATATTTGGTTCAATAGGTTTAGGGTTTTTTGTTTATGGCAAAAAACAAAAAGCTGTGATTCCTCTTTTATGCGGCATAGGGTTAATGGTATTTCCATATTTTATCTCAAACATGTATATCCTTGTTTTTTCAGGTGTTGTATTGGTGGCATTACCTTTTTTTGTCAAAATTTAGGGTACAAGTTCGAGCTGAAACTGGAGGGATAAGGGAAGCCGGGTTTGACTCAAATCTGGATTTCTCATCTTCGGGAATTATGTTACATGACGTATTCAAAAGGATCACCATTTATAACTTTGATTCTCACAATCATATAATGAAAAACCCCCATAAAGAATTATTATCCAAATTCGGTTTCAGTTTCTCGAAAAGCGGCGTTCATATGGCTCGAACAATAATGCTGGAGGATCTGGAATTTCTTTTTGAGGCGGTTATTGATTCCGCAGTCGCCAGAGACGAGTATGTAAAGGCCATTGTCGAGCATAACTGCCTGAAAAAAAGATCGGTTAAAACCCGTCAACTGACCGCCGGGCATTTAAAAAGCTTGTACGTCCTTGACCCATCTGTCACCATTTTTCGAGCACTCCGATTTTTTTGGCAAAGAGACAGTGATGGTCATCCTCTTATCGCCTTGCTATGCGCATATGCGCGAGACGCTATCCTGAAAAGCAGCGCCGCATTTATCCTGAATTTTTCCGAAGGAAAAGTGGTCACCCGTGAAGCCCTTGAAGCGTTTTTAGAAAACAAATACTTTGGGCGTTTCAGCAATGCCACACTCAAATCCGTCGCCCAGAATATCAATTCATCATTTACCAAATCAGGCCATCTCATCGGGAAAGTAAAAAAAACCCGATCAAGGACAACACCCACATCAGGGGCGGCTGCCTATGCGCTTTTGCTGGGCTATCTGGAGGGTATAAGGGGCGCTGCATTATTTACCACCGAATACACCCGACTGCTCGATTGCCCGCCCCAGCGCGTTATTGAATTGGCTGAAGAAGCCTCCCGCCGGGGATGGATCATTTTCAAGCGTATCGGTGATGTGATGGAGGTTGTGTTTCCCAGCCTTTTAACTTCACAGGAAATGGAATGGATTCGTGAGCAAAATTAAACGGCTTATCAAGTCATATGAAAAATTCATCGCCATTCCGTGGCGAAGTGATTCAGCGCCGCTTCAACGGGTGATTTTCTGTGTCTACAATGAAAATGAAGAACTGCGGCTGCGGGCGAAAATTGACGAATTTGAATTGGCCACCAAACAATCCGATCATGAATGGGCTGTATTTGACCTTACGGACACATTCGCCGATTGGCTTTCAGGACACCGCTACGCCCAAAAATATTTTTTAAAGCCACAGCTCATCTCTACGATATTACCCGGCTATATGAATTTCATAACAGAAAAATTTGATGCTTTCCTGAAGCAACCTGCTGCGGGCGATAATACCGTCGTTGCGATAAAGGGCGTAGGGTCCCTTTTCGGGTTTTTAAAAGTCAAAGAGGTTGTTGATAATCTGGCGCCTAAAGTCCCAGGTCGGATACTTGTTTTCTTTCCAGGCAGCTATGAGGATAATAATTACAGGCTGCTCGACGGATATGACGGCTGGAACTATCTTGCTGTTCCCATAACTGCTGACACTGCGTTTTAAATGAGGACTCATCATGATAAACAGACAGATTTATCTTAAAGACCCGTCAACCCGAAAACTGGTCAATGAAGGCGTAGCCAATGTGAACGATGAAATGACCAGCCAGGCCCTGTCTGTGCTTCGATATGAAGTGGAAACATTTGTCTGTGGCGGCCAATATGAGAAAGGTCTTGAACATATTCTTGAGATCTATCTGAAAAACATCGATCAGGCGCAGCAACCGGCTGTCTGGGTCAGCGGGTTTTACGGGTCCGGAAAATCACACCTGGTCAAAATGCTTCGGGCGTTATGGGTGGATACAAAGTTTGAAGATGGTGCAACCTCCCGTGGTGTGGCCAATCTGCCTCAAAACATTAAAGATCAGTTAAAAGAACTCAGTTCCCAGGCCAAACGTCATGGGGGAATTCATGCTGCTACGGGCACGCTGGGGGCGGGCGCCAGCGGAAGTGTTCGCCTGGCGCTGCTTCGAATTTTTCTTAAATCAGCGAACCTTCCGGAACAACATCATTTGGCGCGTTTTGTCATGTGGTTAAAAAACGAACGCATTTATGACCAGGTGAAAAAAACCGTGGAGACAAACGGATATTCCTGGCAGGAAGAGCTCGACAATTTCTATGTGGCCGAAGGCCTTCACGAAGCGCTCGTTCAAGCCAAGCCGAAGCTTTTCACCTCCGCTGCGGTGTGCGTCGAAACCCTCAACAACCTTTACCCGTATGTCCAGGATGTCAGCAGCGATGAAATGGTCAAAATCATCCGTCAGGCGCTGACCCGCGACGGTAAGTTCCCCCTGACATTGATCGTTCTGGATGAAGTTCAGCAATATATCGGAAACAGTACGGAACGTTCCATGGATATACAGGAGGCTGTTGAAGCATGTTGCAAAAATATCGGCGGCAAATTGCTGTTTGTGGGGACAGGCCAAACAGCGGTCACCGGCACACCGAATCTGAAAAAACTGGAAGGCCGTTTCACCATCCGGATCGAGCTTTCCGATGCGGATGTCGATGTTGTCATCCGCCAGGTCATCCTTGCCAAAAAACCGGATGCGATTGGCCCTATCGAGAAAATGATGGTGACCAATCTGGGTGAAATCTCCAGACATCTGGCAGGTGCCACGATCGGACACCGGCAGGATGATATCCCTTTCTTTGCCCAGAATTATCCCATTCTTCCGGTTCGGCGGCGTTTTTGGGAAAACACATTGCGGGTGCTTGACCCTACCGGAACTGAGAGCCAGCTTCGCAACCAGCTCAGTATGGTTCACAAAGTGATCCAGACCAACCTGGATGAATCACTGGGTCATGTCGTGCCGGCAGACCGCCTTTATTTTGATGCCGCGGACAGACTGCTGCAATCCCGTATTCTCCCGAGCAAAGTCCACCGAAAAACCATGAGCTGGATTAAGGGGACATCAGAAGAACAACTCATGGCCCGTGCCTGCGGACTGGTGTTTCTGATTAATAAACTGGCGGGCAATAATAATGAAATCGGCATCAAGGCAACCATTGACACTCTGGCTGATTTGCTGGTGGAAGACTTGTTGCAGGGAAGCAGCGGATTGCGCGGCAAATTGCCGGGTCTTCTGGACACCTGTGAACTGCTCATGAGAGTCGGGGATGAATACCGCATTCAAACCGAAGAAAGCGTGGCGTGGAATGATGAATTCTTAAGTCAGCGCAGCTTGTTGGCCAATGAATCCCATCGCATCGAAGCCGAGCGGGACAATCGTATCCGGTCTCAATTTGGGGAAATCACGAAAAAACTTTCCCTGACCCAGGGGGATTCCAAAGTCACTCGCGACATTGAGGCCCTGTTTGACTCAAAACTCCCTTTGGACAGCAATCAAAAAATTTATGCCTGGGTCCGGGACGGCTGGACGATCGATGAAAACTCGGTTCGCGCGGACTCTCGCCAGGCAGGCAACCAATCGCCAACAGTCTTTGTCTTCCTGCCCAAACGATCCGCCGATGATCTCCGCAACAACATCATCGATTTTAAAGCAGCCAGCGCCACACTTGATATTAAAGGAATGCCGGACCCCCCGGAGGGGATCGAAGCCCGCGCGGCCATGGAAACGACCCTGCAAAAATCAGCGGGAAGAATTAAAGAATTGTTGGATGAATCTTTTTCCGAAGCGCTGGTATTTCAAAGCAGTGGTAACGAAATCATCGGAAACGACCTACAGACCAAGATCCTTGAAGCATCAAAAAATGCACTGCAACGACTCTATCCCCAATTTCCCCAGGCAGACCATGTGGGGTGGGAGAAGGTCTATTCCCGGGCAAAGCAAGGTGCTCCGGATGCCCTCAAAGCCGTGGGATACGACGGCGAACCGGCCAATAACCCTGTGTGTAAAGCAATTCTCGGACAAATCGCCGGAGGAAAAAAAGGGTCGGACATTCGCGGCAATTTTGAATCTGCACCATACGGATGGTCAAGAGACGCCATTGATGGGGCGCTTCAAACACTGCTTGTTTCCGGTCTGGTTGCCTCCCAGGATGAACACGGCAAGCACATCGAACCCAAGGAGATGGAAAGAAAGGCGATTGGCAAGGCCATGTTCAAGGTTGTCGCCACAACCATCACCACCGCCCAGCGCATCCAGATCCGCAAACTCTTTCAAAAAATGGGATTTCAGGCGAAACAGGGAGAAGAACTTGTTTTTGCGACCCCATTCCTGCATAAAGTCATGGAACTGGCCGATCAAGCCGGAGGAGACGCCCCCAAACCGAACCGTCCGGATACCGCGTCATTGGATGAGATACGGCTGTTGGCCGGAAATGAACAATTACTGGCCATTTACAATAAGCGTGAGGATCTGACCCAATCCATCAATGATTGGGGCGAGTTGGCAAAACGCATAACGATCCGATGGCCGGTATGGGAGACGCTTCAGCGGCTGCTGAAACACGTCAAAGTATTGAAAGATACCGATATCTACATGGCTCAGGCCAAAAATATTTCAGAACAGCGCCTGCTGTTGTCGGAACCGGATCAAATCGCCCCGCTTTCCGCCAATGTCGCCCAATTGCTGCGGGATGCATTAAATCAGATGGACGCCCAGTATCAGATCTGTCACCAGCAAGGGATGGAGCGACTCAGAAACGACGCCAACTTGAAGCAGCTTGAACCGGAGCAGCGAAACGAACTCCTTTCAGAACAGATGCTGACTGAAGGCTCACGGCCGAAAATCAATGTTGAAACAACCGAAGATATTTTAAAAACACTGAATCAATTTTCTTTATCCATGCTTGCCGACCGGGTGGCTGCCATGCCTGGCCGGTTTGAGAACGTTGCTCGTGGTGCAACGGAAATGTGTGAGCCACAGGCGCAATTTATCCAAGTACCTCGTCGTACGCTCAAAACGGAAGTTGATGTAGATACCTGGCTTGAGGATGTCAAGCAGCAACTAAAGGCTGCCCTGCAATACGGGCCTGTAATCATCAAATAATTAGGAGGCTGAAAATGCTTGATAAAATAAGATTCGATAAATTCACAGCCTTTGAAAAACTCGAAATCAAATTCTCAACAGGCATCAACATTTTCGTTGGAGAAAATGGAACGGGTAAAACCCATATACTTAAGGCCGCATATGCCGCATGTGATATTGCAAAAAGCAAAGGCGGTTTTGCAGAAAAAATCAATAATGTTTTTTACCCGTCCGGCAAGCAAATAGGACGCCTTGTCAAGCGTTCATCGGTTAGTAGCAAAGGGGCACTGGAGGTTACACGTAAGCTGGAAGATGACAAAAAAATATTTTTACGTCTCTCTCTTTCCAACCACACCACCAAACCAGACAAGGCAACTGTATCCGGCGCCACAAAGCAGTGGATTGAAACCCCAATGGAAGCAGCTTATATCCCTGTAAAGGATATGATGGCCAACGCTCCGGGATTCCGATCGTTATATCAAGAGCGCGAAATTCATTTTGAAGAAATCTATGTGGATATCATCGACAAAGCCTTTCTCCCAATACTAAAAGGCCCAACAGACAAGCAACGAAAGCAACTGCTGGAGAGCTTGCAGGAGGCCATGGACGGAAAAGTGGTGGCGAAAAATGAAGAGTTTTTCCTACGCAGCAAGCTCGGTGAACTGGAGTTTACCCTGCTCGCTGAAGGATACCGAAAGTTGGGACTTCTTTGGATATTGATCCAGAATGGAACGCTTTTAAATGGATCGGCACTTTTCTGGGATGAGCCTGAAACCAACCTCAACCCACGACTGATGAAAACCGTCGTTGGCATTTTGATCGAACTTCAGCGCCTGGGTGTCCAGATTTTTCTGACCACTCACGATTATGTGATTTTAAAAGAATTCGACCTTCAAACAGTAACGGATGACAAAATTCTTTTTCACAGTTTATATCGCAATAAAGAATCCGAGGAAATTGAGGTATCATCCATTGACAACTATCTGAGCATCTCGCCCAACGCCATTGATGACACATTCGGCGACATCGTGGATCGAGAAATAAAGAAATCAATGGAGGGGCTTGGCAAATGAAGATTGATGCAGATGGTTTTTCTTTTGATTTTACCGATGCGAGCAATGTGTTCATTTTTGACGAAAAAGACAAGTCAAATCCGAGGTATCACGGCCTGTCTCATGCCATGCAGGCAGTAGATTTAATAGTAGAACTGGAAAACAATTATCTTTTCGTTGAGGTAAAAGATTTTCATGCACCTGATGATTACAACTTCAAGAACGCAATTACTGAAGACGAGGGCAAACAACGACAGGAATACTTTAGTCATCTTCGCAACGTGCTTAAACACAAATTTCGTGACAGTTGGCTATACCGATGGGCTGAAAACAAAACTGAAAAGCCTGTTCGTTACCTGTGTTTACTGACTCTGGACAGTGCATTGATCTCAGTAATGAACAAAGAACTCCGCAAACAAATTCCAGTGGGGATCGCAGGCCCACGATGGACAGGCGAATTAGCCAGAGCTTGCGTTGTTGTCAATCTCGATCTTTGGAATAACAATTTTCCCAAATGGCCTGTGAGCCGCACTGCTGTGGCAGCGGAACATGATGTGGCCTGAGCTTTACAAACGACAGGAAGAGGTAAACAGGCTGACGCAGCCTTTTACTATGAAGCATCCGAACACGGGGATTGAATAATTATGGAATATGAATGCGCATTGAATGTAACATTGAAATTGATTTAATGTGATTTTAATGTGAAACCATCATTAAAAAATCATATACGACAACATGAAACCACTGGAAAAAACATTACGCAATCAACTTGAACGCACAGTAAAAGAAGCCAGGGCCATTGCCGAGGCTGCTGCGAAAGCCGCCCTGGATCAGCTTGGAGTGGGTGAGGCCAAACCCTACTCGCATCTTACCGAAGAAGATCGGAATATAAGAATCAAATTGCGGGCGCATGGCCGACAGTTGGGAGATGTCCGGGATGACAACACGGAAACCCAGGAGATCGAGCGGCTGGTTGAAGAGGTGGCCTACGAACATTGGCATCGGATGCTCTTTGCCCGATTTCTTGCGGAAAATAATCTGCTCATGTATCCGGACCCGGTTGAACCGGTGCCGGTGAGCCTGGAAGAATGCGAGGATCTGGCTGTTGATGAAGGGGCAACTAACGGCTGGGAACTGGCCTCCATGTTTGCCACAAAAATGCTCCCGGAGATATTTCGCAAAGATTCGCCGGTGTTTCTGCTCGCACTGCCGCCGGAGCATCAGCAGAAGCTCGAACGGCAGGTAGCGGATCTGCCGCTGGAGATCTTCACCGCTTCCGACGCATTGGGTTGGGTATACCAGTTCTGGCAGGCCAAGAAGAAGGAAGAGGTAAACGCCTCAGAAGTAAAAATCGGTGAGAGGGAACTTCCGGCGGTCACTCAGCTTTTCACTGAGCCTTACATGGTGGCCTTTCTGTTGGATAACTCCCTCGGGGCATGGTGGGTGGCTCACATATCCGGACTGCATGACGGTATCGAGCGCAAACCCGGCGCCAAAACGAAGCTTCAAACCACCACATCCGAACAGGAACTCCGGGATTTTTTTGCCCTACCCGGTATGCCGCTGGCTTTTTTGCGTTTTATAAAGATTCCTTCTCCAGAGGGTGAATTTGAAATCTGGACACCTGCCGCAGGAACCTTTGGCGGCTGGCCTATTCATTTGAGCGAACTCAAAGCCCTCGACCCCTGCTGCGGATCAGGGCATTTTATCGTGGCTGTTTTCCGGATGCTCGTGGCCATGCGCATGGAACTGGAAGGATTGTCGGCCCGGGATGCCGTGGATGCGGTGTTGCGGGAAAACATAAATGGTTTGGAAATTGATAAGCGATGTGTAGAGATTGCCGCTTTCGCGCTGGCCTTGGAAGCCTGGCGCTATCCTGGTGCCGGAGGTTACCGCCCCCTGCCCAAACTTAATGTGGCCTGCTCGGGATTGTCTGTAAGCATTACCCGATCCGAGTTGGTAAAACTTGCCAACGGTAATTTGCAGCTTCGGGTGGCGTTGACCGGACTCCATAAGGAATTTGAAAATGCACCGGTATTGGGCAGCCTGATCGATCCGGTTCGAAGTGCAGCGGCAAAGTCGATTCAATGGGATGGACTGGCCAATGCCGTTGAAAAAGCACTCCAAAAAGACCGGGCTGATGAAGAGCACGAAGCCGGGGTGACAGCCCAGGGACTATCCAAAGCCGCGCAGATATTGGCTGGGAAATACCACTGGATTGTCACTAATGTGCCCTACCTGGCAAGGGGAAAACAGTGTGAAGATCTGCGCTATTTTTGTGAAAAATATTATCCTGAAGCCAAAAACGATCTGGCGACGGTGTTTCTGGATCGGTGTCTGGAATTATGTGAAACTGGAGCTTCCAGCCTCGGAAAAAATACTAAGCAAGATGTTCCGGCTGCCATGGGTACCGTCTCGCTCGTTTTGCCTCAGAACTGGCTGTTTCTAACCAGTTACAGGAAATTCCGGGAAAAACTGCTGAAAAATGATACCTGGCACTTGGTTGCACGGCTGGGACCGGGCGCTTTTGAAACCATCAGCGGCGAAGTGGTCAAGGCGATTCTCATCACTCTCAGTCAGGGCAAATTAGCCGGAGGATCTTGCTCCGGTTTCTTTCCGGAGCAAGATCCTCCGGCTACCTTCATTTCCGGTATCGATGTCTCCAAATTCCGCACTACCGCCGAAAAAGCCGCCAATCTCCTCACCACCGAAATTAAATGCGTGGAGCAAGCTAAACAGTTGGAGAACCCTGATTGTGCAGTTCTCTTTGAGGAACTAAATATTTCCCCTTCTATCGGTGAATATGCATTTGTTGGGTATGGATCTAAACCAGGGCAGACATCACGCGTTACGAGGTATTTCTGGGAAATAATATTCCCTCTAAGTAGCGACTGGATTCTTATGGAATCATCCCCAAGTGGAGATCGGCCTTATTGTGGAAAATCAGAAGTCTGTTTATCCCTCTCTGCAATAGAAAAGCAAGGCATCACCGAATTTGGAGTTCGAGGGAAAAATGCATGGGGCAAGAAAGGTATTGCCTTTGCAAAAATGCGACATTTGCCTGCTTCTCTGTACTGCGGGGAGTTCTATGACGACAATACGTACGTAATTGCCCCAGTAAAAGAACATTATCTTCCCGCATTCTTTGCTTATTGCTTTTCCCAAAGATTCAACGAGGACTTAAGACGAATCAATCAGAAATTGAATGTTACTCGAGAATTGGTCGAACAGCTTCCCTTCAACCTTGGCCTCTGGAACAAAGTCGCTGCAGAAAAATACCCCAACGGCTTGCCCAAACCCTATTCCGATGACCCTACCCAATGGATATTCCACGGCCATCCCTGCGGTTCGGTGCTCTGGGATGAGAATAAGAAATGGACTGCTCACGGCCCACTTCGCACTGACGAAACTGTATTGCAAGTGGCGGTCGCCCGGCTGCTCAGCTATCGCTGGCCTGCAGAGCTGAATACGGACATGGAGCTGGCCAATGAACAGCGTGAACGGGTTAACCGTTGCGAACTACTGCTTCCTTACGCCTATGAGGACGGCATTGTCTGCATCCCACCGGTGCGGGGAGAGGCAGGAGCTGCTGACCGCCTTCTCAACCTGCTGGCCGCATCCTATGGCGATGCCTGGTCAAACGACACCCTGGCACAACTCCTCAAACAGGCGGATCATGCGGGAAAGACCCTGGAAACCTGGCTCCGGGAAAAGTTCTTCACCCAACACTGCAAGCTCTTCCACCATCGTCCCTTCATCTGGCATATCTGGGATGGGCTGCGTGATGGCTTTGCCGCCCTGGTCAATTACCACAAGCTCGACTATAAGAAGCTGGAAACCCTGATCTACACCTACCTGGGAGACTGGATCAGCCATCAGAAACAGGACATCGCCAGAGGCATTGACGACGCAGAAGAAAAACTGGCCGTCGCCGAGATCCTAAAGAAGAATCTGGAGTTGATCCTCGCTGGCGAAGCGCCTTACGACATCTTCGTTCGCTGGAAGCCCATCGAAAAGCAGCCTATCGGCTGGAACCCGGATCTCAACGATGGCGTCCGCCTGAATATCCGGCCTTTTCTCTCCGTGCCCGATGTGGGTAAAAGGGGCGCCGGCATCCTTCGCGACAAACCCAACATCAAATGGGAAAAAGACCGGGGCAAGGACGTTGCCTCCACCCCGTGGCATCACCTGTTTAACGGCGACCGGATCAACGACTACCACTTACATCTCGCAGAAAAACGTGCCGCACAGGAAGTTCGAGTGAAGGAGGCAGAGAATGACTAAAATATTTACTAAGGCAACATTCTGGAAATGCGCTCTTCAGGTGAATTCTTCTGGTTATATTGAATATCGCGGAAAAGACCATGGGATGACGGTGGAGCAATATAACCAGAAACTCCTTGATGTGGCGCTGGAAAATGATATCAAGGTGATCGGATTGGCCGATCATGGAAATGTCGATGCTGTGGACACCGTTCGCAACCTTCTGAATGACCGTGGGATTGTCGTGTTCCCAGGATTTGAAATCGCCACCACGGAAAAAGCCCATTTTGTCTGTTTGTTTCCCGAAATCACCACTAAAGACCAACTCAATCGTTACCTTGGGGCACTGGGGTTGACCAATTCAGCAAACGGTGTCTGGCCTTCCAACCTTGGGGGGAATGATCTGCTTACCAAAGTGGATGAACTCGGCGGTTTTGTCTATGCCGCGCATTGCACAGATGACAGCGGCATTTTACGTCAGAAACTTGTTCATATCTGGCAGAACCCGTTGCTTAAAGGTGCTCAAATCCCAGGAACACTGGACGACCTGAAGAATGGCGAAGGCAATGCATGCAGGCTGATTTTACTGAATAAGACACCAGAATATAGGCGTGATGTTCCCATAGGTATCATCAATGCCAAGGATGTTGCAGTCCCCGAAGATCTGACCAACCCGAAAGCATCCTGTTTGATAAAAATGACGACGCCTTGCTTCGCATCTTTCAAGCTGGCGTTTCAAGATCCGGAATCCCGGGTGCGTCTCAACAGCGACGTTTCAGAGAAGTATTATTCTCGCATTGAAAGTTTGAAAGTGACTGGAGGATACCTTGATGGGGTTCAGATTGATTTTTCCGAACATCTGAATTCGGTTATTGGTGGTCGCGGCACCGGAAAGTCGACATTGCTCGAATGCATTCGTTATGCCTTAGGGATGCGGCCCATAGGCAAAAACGCACAGAAGCAGCACGACGAGATAATCAAGGAAAACATGGGAAAATCCAGGGCTCGAGTTGAGCTTGTCATTCGCTCATCCAAGATGAATGGCAAACGCTTTACGATTGCCAGGCGCTACGGGGAGAGCATAAGCGTCAAAGAGGAGCAAGGGAACCTGTCTTCGTTCATGCCTGCCGACCTTCTGCCTGAGAGCGAAATATACGGTCAAAATGAAATCTATGAAATTGCACAGGATAAGTCAAGTCAACGTCGACTGCTGTCCAGGTTTCTGGAATCGGGCCAGTTGGGCAGCGAGTCACTCATTCAGGAAGTGCTGAACAAATTGGCCGAAAACAGACAGAAATTATTAGAAGCACAAAACAATGTGGCCGCCATGGAAGATGAGGTCGCCCGCCTTCCCAAACTGGAAGAGCAGGTGGGCCAATTCAAAAGTTTGGGCCTGGAAGAAAAATTGAAAATCGTTCCTTTGCTCGAAACGGAAAAGCGCCTGTTGAAACGAGCGCTGGAGGAGGAAGGCCCGAATCTTGACCAGGCGTTCCAGACGGTACGGGACAGCCTGCCTGATACCGCATTTCTCAGTGAAACGGTTCTTGGCAGTCTCCCCCATACTGAAATCTTGCGCAAGATTCGGTCTGCCCTGGACAATCTCCGTGATCAGGCGGAAGTATTATTGGGTCAATGGCAGGGAAAATATGCGGATGCGAAAACGAATCTCGAATCTTTTGGTCAAGAATTGAATATTGGAATTCAACAGAAAGAAGCGGCTCTTGAAAAAACCTTCAAGGATCTGCCAGCCTATGAAGGGAAAATCGGTAAGCAGATCGGCATTGAATTCCAAAGGTTGATGAAGGAAATCGAACGGATTCGTCCCAAAAAAACTGTGATTAACACCCGCATAAAACTGGTCACCGAGCTTCAAAGACAACGGAAATTGAACCTGGATGAATTATCCTCGACGCGCGCTGAACGTTCGGCGCAGTTTTCGAAATCAATGAAAAAACTCAATGAACGACTTGACGGAAAACTTAAGCTTATAGTTAAGTCTGAATCCGACCGAACTCCTGTCATTCAATTCCTGTTGGACTGCAATTTGGTTAATGTCGGTGAAGCAAGGCTTGCCTGGCTTCACGACGCCGATCCATTCTCTCCTGTGAGGCTGGCTGAATTGATACGTGAGGGTGCAGGTGCACTTCGCAAAGCCGATTGGGGGATGACCCCCACTGTAGCCGAAGCCTTGACAAGGCTGACAACAGAGCAAATTCTGAAAATAGAGGAGCTCGAACTGCCCGACTTGATCAGAATCGAGTTGAACACCGCCCATGAAGGTCAGGAGAATTTCAGGCCTCTGGAAAAACTTTCGACCGGACAGCAGTGCACGGCAATATTGCATCTGCTTCTTTTGCAGAACCTTGATCCCTTGGTGATGGACCAACCTGAAGACAATCTCGACAACGCCTTCATTGCAGACCGCATTGTGGCTGAGTTGAGATCTGCAAAAATTGTCCGCCAGTTCATCTTTGCAACTCATAACGCAAACATACCGGTTTTCGGTGATGCCGAATGGATCGGTGTATTTGAAGCTTCGGAAGGCCAGGCACACATGCCTGCCGAGATGCAGGGTGCTATCGATGTGAGAAGCGTTAGAGACAAGGCCGCTATTATTCTTGAAGGCGGAAAGACAGCTTTTACGCAACGTCAAACGAAGTATGGATTTTGAGGTGACTCATGCTGAAATCTGAATTATTTGAAATAATCGCCAACGGAGAGAATTCCGGAGCGGAATTTAAACGGGACGACATCCGATCCGAGCAGTTGGCCAAAGAAATCGTTGCCTTTGTAAATGTGCAGGGAGGACGAATTTTTTTAGGGGTGGAGGATAATGGCCAGGTTACCGGCCTTCAGCGTGCCGAGACCCAAGAATGGGTTTTGAATGTTTTTAGGGACAAAGTACATCCTCAGATTATTCCATTCTACGAGGAAATAATTGTTGAACAGAATGTTCGAGTCGGGGTGATAACGCTTGCACAGGGAATATCAAAGCCCTATGTGCTGCGCCACAATAACCGGGAAGAGGTTTATATCCGCATGGGTGATCGGTCTGAGCTGGCAACCCGGGAACAGCAACTGCGCCTTTTCGAAAGCGGCGGTTTGCTTCATGTTGAAATGCTGCCGGTCACAGGCTCGTCATTGTCCAATATTGATTTAACTCGGCTGGATTATTACTTAAGGTCAATCATCAAAGATCCGGAAATCCCCAGTTCTGACATTGAGTGGATAGATCGTTTACTGGGTCTGGGTCTTATGGCTGAAGATGGAATGGGGAACACCGTATGCTCGGTTGCAGGTTTGATTTGTTTCGGAATAAACCCCAGGCGTTTTTTACGTCAAGCAGGTTTGCGTGTGATGGCCTTTGCCGGTAATGATAAAGAGTATCGGGCGCTGCTTGATGTGGTACTGGATGCACCTTTGGTCGGGCGATGGCAAGTCACTGAAGCCGGGCAAAAACAGTTGGTTGATGAAGGTTTGATCGAAAAGTTTTCTTCCACGATTGAACCTTTTATAACTCAGGAAGCATCTGAAATCGATGAAAATATGCGTCGAGAAAAGACTTGGTTTTATCCATGGGAAGCCATAAGGGAAACCGTAATCAACGCCTTGGTTCACAGGGACTGGACAAGGTCGGTCGATATAGAGGTAACAAACTATTCTGATCGCCTGGAAGTAATCAGCCCCGGTAAACTCCAGAATACAATGACAATCAGAAAAATGATTGCCGGGCAAAGATCGCCAAGAAATACCCTGATCATGGAAATTATGCGTGACTATGGTTATGTCGATTTCCGAGGTATGGGGGTGAGAACAAAGGTTATTCCTTTGATGAGGATGGTTAATCAAGTGGATCCGGTTTTTGAGGCAACAGATGACTACTTGAAGACTATACTGCCCAGGAAAAAGTCAGATGAGTAAAGTCATCGATCACCTCATTAGTTGGGCTTTTGATTTTTGAGTTGCGTCCTAAGTCCTTTCGTGGAGGAAAAATATGCTTAAACATCTGAAAATGACCAATGTCGGCCCTTCGCCGAGCATGGAGCTTGATTTAGGAGAACGCCTCAATCTGATGACCGGTGATAATGGCCTTGGAAAAAGCTTTTTGCTGGATATTGCCTGGTGGTCGCTGACCCGAAAGTGGCCTGCGGAAATCAACCCGAAATTGACAGCGGGGAAAAAAGCCCTGCCTGCAGGCCCCGGTGATGCAACAATCAGCTTTTCATTCACCGGAAAAAGCAAAAAAGAAAGTTATGAAAGTTCCTACCTGCGCAAAGAACAAGCATGGGCGGGAAGGCCAGGTCGACCGACCAACCCGGGACTGGTGCTCTATGCCATGGCAGACGGAAGTTTCGCCGTATGGGACCCTGCCCGCAACTATTGGCGAACCCAAGATGGCTTGGATGTTCAGGATCGTCGCCCCGCCTATGTGTTCAGTCCGAATGAAGTCTGGGATGGCTTGCCTGCCTCTGACGGAACATGGCTTTGTAACGGCCTGATTCGCGACTGGGCAGGGTGGCAAAAGGAGAAGGGGCAGCCCTTCAAGTATCTCAAGGATGTGTTGAAGGTCTTGTCGCCTTCTTCCAGGGAAACCCTCCAGCCTGGAGAATTAACCCGCATAAGCCTGGATGATGTGCGGGATATGCCCACCATTCGCATGCCATATAACCTGGATGTAGCGGTTGTTCACGCCTCTTCGGGGATGCGGCGCATCATCGCTCTGGCTTATTTTCTCGTCTGGGCATGGGATGAACACCAAAAGGCCGCAAAACAGCTTCAGGAACCCAGCACCAACCAGATTGTTTTTTTGATTGACGAAGTCGAGTCCCATCTTCATCCAAGCTGGCAGAGAAGCATCGTTCCCGCCCTGTTATCGGTTATGGGCCAATTGGCGAAGAGCGCCAACGTTCAGTTGTTGACGGCAACCCATTCGCCCTTGGTTATGGCATCGGTGGAGCCGCTGTTCGATGCCGAGAAAGATGCCTGGTTTGATCTGGATTTTGAAAAAAAGAAGGTCATTCTGAGGCGCCGTGAGTATGAAAAACATGGAGAAGCCGCAACCTGGCTCATCAGTGAGGCTTTTGATCTGAAGAGCGGTAGATCCGTGACATACGAAAAGTTGGTAGAGAAAGCTGCCGCTCTCCTCGAAATGGAGAAGTCGGACACCGAACAAATCAAAAAAATGAATCAGGAACTCGTCGCCGCATTGAACCCGAAGGATGAATTCCTTTTCAACTGGCGATATGTTTGCAAACAAAAGGGGTGGTTGAAATGATCCCTGTTATTCTTCAGCCGGAACCTGCCGATTTTCACCAAAAGGTTCGTCAACCAGGGAGGGCATGGCTGGAAGGCAAAGGGATTGCACTGAATTCCGCCCCTCCCAAAGCTTCTGATCTGCCCAATTACTGGACGCACTCCAATCAGCAACTCTGGAGGGCTTACTCCGGTGTGTGCGCCTATCTGTCAATTTTCTTCGAGTGGGTAACCGGGGCAGCTTCAACAGACCATTTTGTTGCGAAATCCAAAAATGCCGGAGATGCCTATGAATGGCGCAACTATCGACTTTCGTGTCTGGGGCCGAACCGGATTAAAGGCAAATTTGATGATGTGCTTGATCCTATCGGTTTGCAACCGAACACATTTGTTCTGAACCTGATAACGGGAGAAATCAGCCCAAATCCAGCGCTGGACAAAGACCTGAAAACATCTGCCCGAAAAACGATTATCCGCTTGAAGCTCAATAGCGTGGAGCACAACCGGATGCGCTCAAAGCACTATGGGCGATACTTACGAAAAAAGGATGAAGATTCTTTAAGAGAACTTTCCCCGTTTGTCTGGTTTGAAGCACAAAGGCAGGGGCTTCTATGAGAATCATCGAACATCTTATCAAGACTGTGCGAGATGCGGCTGTATTCAACCCGGAAGTTCAGGTGGCTCCGGCATGTATCCTATGGCCGGATCGTGATCGGCAATGGGAAGCGGTTATCCCGCGTCTGCAAGCTGAATTGCCAGAGCTTTTCATTCTTGGTGATTATACTCCGGATAAACGATCCGGACCGGCAATTTGGCTGCGCTGCGTCATTTCCGGCAAGATGGATGATGAATCGCTTCCAGTGATGCACACGCCGATTTTCTACCTGCCCGGCGTCAGCCGCCAGGATTTGCGTGCTGTTGAAAGCTGCCCGGATTATCTGAAGCCGCTCGCCGAATTACAATACCGGGGTGTGATCTGGTCGCAGATCAATGCCAAGGACTGGACCATCCTGGCCTATCTCAAATCGGATCAAGGTGGTCTCGGATTAGATGTGGCTTTGGATAATGACGCCAAGAATGCCATGCAATTGGCGCTCTATCGATTGCTTGATGAAGAGGTGGAACTTCTTAAGGGTAAGCGGCTGGACAAAGACTATTTCAATATGTTGCTGACCGGTGGCGATCCGGTTCGCGATCTGTTGCAATGGCTGGATCAGGGAGATACATTCCAAGTAAGCCGTGGCGAGAACGAATGGAAGGCATTTGTTGAAGTCTGCAAATCGCTGCTTACCATCAATCCGCAAAAAGAAGGAGTGTTGGCATGTGCTGCCAAGCTGGCGAACCATGAAGGCTCGTGGTCTGCTGTTTGGGAACGTTTTAGTGAAGCTCCTAAACGGTATCCGAATATTCCCGGACGGATACGGCAGTGCAAAATGGCTTCTCTGGACTTGTTTTCGAATCAGTATACGCATGGTGGCTGGCCGCAATGGAACGAGCAACAGGAAAAGAGCCTGCACGGGGATCTACAGGCCCTTGACAAGCTTCCCGCGCATGAAGCCCGGAACAAGCTGCTGGAAATGGAAAAGCGGCATGGCTGCCGGCGGACGCTGGTGTGGGCGGAGCTCGGTGAAGCCCCGCTGGCTCAGGCGCTGGAACACCTATCCGTATTGGCGGAAACGACAAAGAACGGCCTGTCTGCCGGAACAGCGGAGGACCTCGCTGCCGGATACGGCGGTAATGGATGGAAGGCGGACGACGCCGTCATCCTGGCGCTTTCGCTGGTTGGGAAACCGGCGGACCTCGAAGCCATCTCAACCGCCATTTGTTCGGTCTATAAACCCTGGGCTGAGGAATCTGCACGCCATTTGCAGAAGGTCGTCGATGGCGGCTCTTATCCTGGCGGCATCATCACATCTTCACAATTGATGTCTCACCAGGAAGATGAATGCATTCTTTTTGTCGATGGCTTGCGCTTCGATACCGCCAAACGCCTTGTGGACATGCTGAAAAAAAACGGCTGCACGGTTACTGAAAACCAGCGATGGGCAGCTCTTCCCAGTGTTACGGGAACGGGAAAACCAGCGGTTGCCCCTCTGAGTAGCGCTTGCTCGGTATCTGAAGAACCCGACCCCTCCGAATTTCAAGTCTTGACTCCCTACCAGTTTGACAAGACGCTGAAAGAATCCGGATGGTTGATTATTCGCCCCAAAGATCCCGTTCCGCCACCCATCATCGCAAAATCATCTGGGTATTCCGTGGCAGCACCCGTGGTTAACAAACTCTGGGTGGAGTTCGGGGACCTCGACCATGAAGGTCATGACCGGGGCTGGAAACTTGCCAAACACATCCATTCCCTGTTGGTGGAAATCCGTGACCGCATTTCCTCACTCCTTGCCGCAGGATGGAAAAGTGTTCGTGTGGTAACGGATCACGGCTGGCTGCTGTTGCCTGGCGGGTTGCCCAAGATCGACATGCCCGCATGTCTTGCCGACAGTAAATGGGGCAGGTGTGCTTCCTTAAAACCCGGGGCGTTCATAGAGGGGCGCCTCTACCCCTGGTACTGGAACCCGAATCAGCATTTCGCCCTGGCTGATGGAATTAGCTGTTTCAAAAAGAATGAGGAATATACCCACGGCGGCTTGAGCCTTCAGGAATGCTTGATGCTTGAGCTTGTTGTTACCCAAGACAAGGGAACTGGGCCGGTGGTTTCGGTTGAGTTCACGGATGTCGTCTGGAAAGGACTGCGCTGTACCGTGGCTGTCGATGGCAGCAGCAAAGGATTATCACTTGATGTTCGGTTGCAGCCCGGCAATTCACTCACCAGTGTGGTTGTGGGTGTCAAGACTTTGAAAGACAACGGAACAGCCTCCGTGGTTGTTGAAAATGAAGATCTGGAAGGGCAAGATGCCACCCTGGTGTTGATTGACGCAAACAATGGGCTGGTCGCACAAGTTGCCACGGTTATCGGTGGAGGCAGCAAATGATGGAATTGGATGCGCTCGACAAACTGGCGGCTTCATCGCTTGATGGGTATCTGGTCCGAAAAGACCTGGTCCGGACATTCAGCCGTCAATTTCCGGTGCCGACATATGTCGTCGAGTTTCTTCTCGGGCGCTACTGCGCCAGCATCGATCAAGATGAAATCGACGAAGGCCTTGAGATTGTCGGACGCCAACTTCTTGATCGCACCGTGAAAGCAGGCGAGGAAGAACTTTTCAAGTCACGCGCCCGAGAAAAAGGGCAGGTAAAAATCATCGATCTGATCACTGCCAGGCTGGATGCAAAAACCGATTCTTATCTGGCGACTCTCCCCAGTTTACGACTGCAGGATGCAAGAATTGAGGCTGAGCTGGTAAGCCGGCACGAAAGAATGCTCACGGGGGGATTTTATGCGGAAATCACCCTCTGCTACGACTCAATCATCGCCCAGGAGAAAAATGGCCGTCCTTTCGGCGTTGAGTCCCTGCGCGAGATACAGCTATCAAAGCGGGACGTGCTGGATGTACTGGCGGAATCCCGGAAGAACTTTACCACCGATGCGTGGAAGAACTTTATGCTCCGCTCTATCGGCATCGAGCCGAACGGTCTTTCCGAGCGACAGAAGAATGCCCTCTTTCTCCGTATGGTTCCCTTTGTGGAGCGAAACTACAACCTGGTGGAACTTGGCCCACGGGGCACGGGAAAAAGCCACCTTTTCCAGCAGATCTCGCCCTATGCCCACCTGATCTCCGGCGGCAAAGCCACCGTTGCCCGCATGTTCGTTCATATGGGCACCGGACAGCGCGGCCTGGTCTGTCAGTACGACGTGATATGCTTCGATGAGATATCGGGCGTTTCATTTGACCAGAAGGACGGGGTGAACATCCTGAAGGGATACATGGAGTCCGGAGAATTCAGCCGCGGCAAGGAAAGCATCCGCGCCGACGGCAGCATCGTGCTGGTCGGCAACTTCGATGTAGATGTCGAATATCAGCAGCGGATCGGCCATCTCTTTGGCCCCATGCCACCCGAGATGCGGGATGACACCGCATTCATGGACCGTATTCACGCCTTTCTGCCCGGCTGGGATGTGCCCAAGATCAGCAAGGAAATGCTGACCGATCACTTTGGTTTGGTGAGTGACTTTATATCCGAATGTTGGAGCCAGATCCGGAATCAGAGCCGTGTCAACCTGCTTCAGAACCGGGTCTTCTTCGGTGGCGCACTCTCCGGTCGTGACACCAATGCGGTGAATAAAACCGTGAGCGGTCTGATGAAACTCCTTTATCCGGGGGGCGGGAACGACATTCCGGATGAAGACCTGGAATGGGCTGTCCGGATTGCCATGGAAGCCAGGCGCCGAGTGAAAGAACAGCAAAAGCGCATCGGAGCCGCTGAATTCCGCAATACCCATTTCAGCTATGTGATGGGGGCCGATGGGATCGAAAAATTCGTTTCCACACCAGAACTTCAGAGTGACAACAGCATCGGCGGAGACCCGCTTGAACCCGGCCAGGTCTGGACCATCAGTCCGGGCGGTGGTGACGAACACCCGGGCCTTTACCGTATTGAAGTCAACGAAGGTCCAGGCTCCGGCGTCAAGCTTCTGAATAAGCCCGTTCCTCCGGCTTTTCGAGAAAGCATCGGATACGCCGAGCAAAATTTATACGCCCGCTCGATGCAACTGGTCGGAGACAAAGATCCGCGTCGCCATGAGTTCACCGCCCAGCTCCGTGCTTTCGATACATCAAAATCCGGAGCCAAGATAGGGATCGCCTCACTGGTAGCACTATGCACCTCCCTTCTGAAAAAGAGCGTGCGTGGCGGCCTCATTATTGTTGGTGAAATCAACCTGGGCGGCTCGATAGAGCCAATTCACAACCCGGTGACCCTTGCCGAAATCGCTGTTGAAAAAGGAGCAACGGCGCTTCTGATGCCGGTTGCCTGCCGTCGCCAGTTATTCGACCTCTCAGACGACATGGCGACCAAGATCGATATTCAGTTTTACTCAGATGCCAGGGATGCCTTGCTGAAGGCGATAATGGATTGATTTTTTGGTACGGTTGTCTGATTAACTCTTTGCGGTATTAATTAATCCGGTGGAGCATATTGAATATGAAAAAGCCAATAACACGCAGTTCGAACAGCATTAAAAAACAAAAAATAATCATAGAGAATATGCGGCTTGAAGACATCTTCAGTAAAGTTGACATTCAAGCTCACCTGCGAAACTTACTATCAGATGATAAAGAGAACGTTCGGACGGCATTGCTTACTATTGCATACGCAGCACAAGTATCCGGGAGAAGAGACTGTCTTATTGCACTCGCAGGCTATTACGTGCTTGAAGTCCGATCTATCGATGGTTCTGAATTTTTCATCGAAACCACGAAGCTTGCTCATTCTCCGGAACTCGCGCATGTCGTCCTGAATGACCTGATGCGTAATCGCGAATTATCAAGGCGCAGGCTTTTCATCAACGATCTGATCAATATTCTCGGCACAATCATTGGGAAATCAACACCAGAACAGGCTGAATCCTTGATGCAATTAATCGATTCAGCCGTGTGAGGCGAAAAGTTGAAAATCAAATTCAGAATGAAACTACTCTCTATTCCATTTGATTCGATTTGACATATATTTATTTCTGATTAGCAAGGACCGAATTGTTATGAAAAAAACTTGTATCATATGCGGAAACACGAAAGGGAAGCGGACATGTCAACTTCATGAGAACGAAGCGATCTGTCCCGTTTGCTGTGCCACGACTCGACAATAAACGTGTGGAGGATGTCGGCACTATGCAGTTGCTCAACAGTATCAGGCATCCAAAGCGCATCCTGTCGGTTCCAAGCACTTTATAGCGGAAATCAATGATGACGTTTTCAAGGAGGTTGATCGCGCATTAATATTATGCGAGCAAGGTTCATTTTCAGAGGCATATCCCATCCTTCAGGGACTCTTACCCGCACATCCGCGCAATCACCAAGTATACTATGGAATGGGCGTCTACCACGCCCTTCAAGGAAATTATGATGAAGCCCTCACTTACTTGAATCGGGCCACTGATATCTTTCCATACTTTGTCGAAGCCCATTTTAATAAGGGAACGGTCTTTCAGAAAAAACTGGATATCAAACGCATGCTCAATGCCTATCAGACGGTCATTGAAATAGGCGACCCCCAAGATGATACTGTCAAACACGCACAAGATATCCTCCAGGGGTTTGAACGGCATCTACTAAAGGATGGCAACACCACATTGGATTCGTATCTAAAAGGACAGGATGTTTTTGAACAGGCATTCGAGGCTATGAACAATAGCAAATGGGAGCAAGCCATATCCCTTTTTCAGCAGTGCACCGGGTATTGTCCGCG
>CAIVVZ010000301.1 GCA_903909505.1 uncultured Desulfobacteraceae bacterium | reverse complement strand
TGGCCGAAAAGCCTTTTTACCGTGCGTCCAATGCAAAAAATACCGCATGAAACAGTCGGGGGTTCGAAACGGAATTTCCCTGGTCCGTTTAGTTCTCAGGATCACATTCATCTCTATAATGTTTCTCGACCAATTGACACCCGCCTCAGATATCTGTAAATAATAATGCATATCCATTTTCATGCACGGGGGCGAGCAAAAGTCCTTGGTCATGATGGTTTAGTTGAGGTTATTCACAGGCAACAGTATAATACGCACGATACAAAAGAAAAGTTTCAGGGGGTTCCAGGGGAATATTGACCACCGTGAGGTAAACAATTTCGGGATTACGGGTGGTGAATGAGATCTCTGCCCTGAAGCCCATGCCGAAGCTGCTCTACGCGACGACGGTTAACGCCGAAGTCCCAGTATCCGGTTTGAGCCGCCGAACGGATTGAAATAATTCCGCTTAAAGGGTCCAGGAAGAGCTCAAGATCATCAACAAATTTGAATACCCGGCTCTTGAACGTTGCGTGGAGATATGTTTCATCAGCTTTGACAACGGCGCTTCGGGGAAGTGCCGCCACAACGCGCTGTATTTCGGGCCAGTTTTTGCTGAAATCCCCCTTCAGACGAAACACATCGATTTTGTGTTGGTTATCAGGCGCTTCCGTCGATACGCAATTGGGGCTTTCGGGGCAGCTCGAAAGAGGTGTTGAGCCCGCATCTTCAGCGCGCACTGCCGAGCATCCGGAAATCATTAACATCATCATCATCGCTGCCTTCATGCAAAATATGACAGGGTTAACCATAGTTCAAACTCATCTCCCTTCTGTTTAAAGCGCCATACTGTCGGGTCTCTGCAAAGCGTGAATGAATCAGAAATAATGATGGCATTAGAAGTCTTTTTCAGGTCGGGCCGGGAGTCTCAGGCGATTGATCACATAATAGGCTGCGCTCAGCGCAATAACGATGGCGGCGATACCAATCAATGTAAGGCTCGGCAGGTCTTTTACATCCAGGATGATGATTTTTCGGGCGATGGCGATCATCGCCACCTTGATCACGATTTCCGCATGCACGGAATGCTCGACATAATAGGCCCGGATGGTTTCGAGAAGCTCAAGTCCGATAAGCACCAGCATGAAGAAGCCGAAAATTTCAAGAAGCTCACCAATCTCCAGCAACACAACCGGCGGAGTGATGATGTCTTTTATCAGCAGCCAGCCGAGCTCGATGGTGGAGAGCAACACGACAATCATCATCATCATCATGAGCGTCAGTACGATGAAGTGCTCGAAGCGTTTCAACAGATTAAGCATGCCTTTATCCTTTTGTCGGGTTTTTCAACATCGATGCTAAAATCAAAACGGGCTCTCACACAAACGCTCCGCAGTCGCCTTAAGCGCCCGGTTCATCATCCCGAATGCTTCGAAACCCTGGCCCTTGAGCCAAGGCCACATGATCGGCAACAATACCCCACTATATGCCTCTCTTTGAACAAATCGGACTTGAGCTTCTCCTAAAGGCTCCAGCATGAAAAGGTGTTCTCCATCCAGCAACCCAGAAACAAGAAGGTTTCCCAGCCACCTGATTACCTGCTTGATCCCGAAATACAGGATTTTTGGCCAGAGTACCATCGGTAACCCGCAAGGCAGGCAGGCAAAGACTCTCAAGCGTTTTCCAACGATCAACTCTCCCTCAATCTGTCTGATAATAGGGTTCCATGAACCGTAACGGGGAAAATCTGTCAAGACCTTCCAAACAACAGCACTGGGCGCGTTGATTTCAATCTCTGTGGTTCTCCATCGTTTCTGAGGTAAGAGGCTCACGTCCTGAGGCACGACTGGCAAGATACTATACTTTCCGATTCATGGTCTGACGTGGACCTCCACCACGCTCTGAAAACGAGTGACCACGAAAAAAGTCCGGACCCGTATCTTGCAGAAGGCACAGGTGGGCGAATGGACAAAGTCACTCAGATGGGGATGCTTTTCAAGATATCGATCCAGCGCGCGTTCCCTCTCGCGGGGATCCACCTCCTCGGCCGTGCCGGTTGCGGTTGCAGCCATGGCCAAGCGGAAGTCGGATGTCTTGTTGGATCGATTGTCCACGAGCATCGCCACCAGCGAATCGCCAGATAGGTTGGCATATTTACGCGTGGACCGGGTGGTGGCGAAATAGAGAGACTTTAGGTCGTCGCTGGAGGCAAAGGCTACCAGGCTGGCATAAGGTTGCCCCTGGTTCTGGGTGGCAAGAACGGCCAGAAGTTGGGAGCGCAATAGCTTCCTGAGGTCCCTCTTGAGTTTGCTGAGATCCTTATCCATGGGAACCTTTCCGTGATTTGTTTTCATTCCGGTTGTAGTGAAAGAAAATCCTTTTTCAGCACCGCGCTAAAGTTATTTTTTCATGTATGTCGTCAGAGTGTCAAAGAAGAACAGGAGTTGACATCCACGTGGGTCTTCAAATATTCTGGTCATACTATCAGCTTATATCAATTCATGCAAAGGAGAACATGGACCAGGATGACGATTCAAACCCATCAGGGAAACAACCGGGAATGTTTCGGGCCGACGGTTCATTTGGAAGAAGGCGCAAGCCGGAACTTCTTGACTTCGGCATCATCAACTTGAATCGGAAAATTCAAATATGCTTTTTGCCAGGAAAGGGATATCTTTTCCTTTCTTACCGGCCAATGAAAACCAAAATGTCCGCACAACCGGCAAAACGCGGACATCTGATCTGCCATGATATCTGATTGGTCGGTGAGGCTTTCTCTTCCCAGATGATACTGAAATATACGGTCTATGCCGCCTGGCAGCTTCTCTAATACTTCGTGAACTTTTCTTCCAAAATAATTTGTGCAAAGTACCAGCCTGACACCCTGATTATGAACCGACCGGTAATCCTCCAGCAGTTCAATAATATCAAAAATACCGCTGTGAAGGGTCGGTTCTCCGCCCAGGATTCGGATTCGTTTCCATTCCGCTTTTTTTTCAACACTTTCCCGGATAAACGCCTCAATCATTGAAACCGGCATCTCCGTATCGCCGGGGGCCTGCGTACAGGAACGGTTGCAGTTGATACATTTTAAATTGCACTTGTAGGTGATATCGATTTCCGCAAATTAGTGACATCACCCAAACTTCATTCCATATGTCTTATTGTTTTCAATGAGATACGTCAAGAAATATGATCCGCGGGCAAAAACGTATGAAAGCTGCATGAAAAGCTTTAACCTTCGGTTCATGGGTGGATCCACAGCCCCGCATGCTGATCATATTCGCCGCGTCATGCACAATTGAGAATCATGCTGTCGTTCGGCATATATGGCTTATACGGCTGAACGGCCTCATCAGCCATAAAACCGGGCACGACAATTCCGGAATCATACTGAGCATAGTTCACGAATGTTCTTCCATCAATTCTGACCTTCATGCCTATTTTCGGATGTTTTAAAGGGACGATTGCGTATACCTGGCCGTACTTTTCCTCTAACTCAGGAT
>CAIVVZ010000300.1 GCA_903909505.1 uncultured Desulfobacteraceae bacterium | reverse complement strand
CCCTTTGCCATGACATCTTCGATGATCATCTTATCCGGGTCAAGCACCACGATATCGGCATCGGCGCCCACCTTTAACTCGCCCTTAACGCCCTTAAGGCCATAAATTCGGGCGGGTGTAGTGGTCAGGGGACAAAGCGCCTTTTCAAGGCTCATTCCCATTTGATTGACCAGGCGGGAGAGTTCAAACAGCAGGGAGTCCGGTGCCCCGATTCCCATGGACACAATCCGGCTTTTGTCCGCGTTCCAAACCGGAAGCGAGCCCCCGGCATCGGAGCTGAAGGAGACTTGGTCAAACAGGCCCTGGTCGTCCGCCATGACGGCAAAGTCGGCGGCGGACATGTGAACGGAATCTTCGGCAGGCAGGCTGTTCCAGCATGTGGCATCGATCACCGCGCCCTGCCTGGCCAGATTCAGCGCCTGATCCGTCAGTATCGGGTTTTTGCGGTTGATATGTGTGGGGACGAACATATCCGCCCGCATGCCGTGTTTTTGAACGATTTCAAAAATCAGATCCAGGCCCACGAGTTTGATGCCGGTGTGGACCGTAATGATTCCCGGTTTATTGGCAATCAGCGCCGCAACCCGGATCTCGGAGGCCAGCGTCGCCAGATCCCGCGCCTCGATATGAGGGCCGCGCATATCGGACAGGGCCAGTTTAACGCCGATGACCGGCTGAAGATAGATCAGGTCGCGGGCCGCGCTTCCGGTGATGTTTGGCGAAGGATACCAGTAGGCGCCGGTGAGCATGAAGGCGGTGATGCCCTCTGCATTAAAGCTCTGGGTTTTGGCATACAGGCTTTCCACAGAGCGGGTGAGAGAATCGGTTCCCAGCAGCCCCACCGCCGTTGTCACACCGTTTGCCGTATTCATGCTGAGCCGCATTTCCGGCGTGCGGGTGTGAAAGCCCCCCTCGCCGCCGCCGCCCGTGAAATGCTGATGCCCGTCAACAAAGCCCGGAACCGCCGCCAGTCCTTTGGCATCGATGATTTCAACCTCGCCGGGCAGCACGCCGGCCTGAATGCTTTTTTCAATGGCCAATATTTTCCCGCCGCCCGTCAATATATCACATCGGCCCATTGCGCAGGGCGCAAAGATCTCTGCATTTTTTATCAATATCATCAAATCATTTCCTGATTTAAATACTCGCGCCAGAAGGCCATACCCAATCCCCAAGGGATGGCTTCTAATTATATGCAATCCTTATGAAAGTCAAGTTTTCGGAACGTCCCGCATTCCAGTAAGTCTTTAGGAATCTTTCAAAAATTTCCACAACCCGTATACACTTTCGATGAGGTTGATATGCTGCCGCAACCCCCTTAATGCCAAATTAGTCCAAATAATACTTGCCAATACATAAGAAATATCAGATGTTGGAGAAACTTAAGCAAGCGAGCTACCATAAACA
The DNA here is from genome assembly GCA_903909505.1 of uncultured Desulfobacteraceae bacterium. Lineage (GTDB taxonomy): Bacteria > Desulfobacterota > Desulfobacteria > Desulfobacterales > Desulfatirhabdiaceae > RAAP-1. The sequence continues at coordinate 5,434 of CAIVVZ010000300.1, read as the reverse complement.
ATAAAGCCTGTTGCCGTGAAAAGCACGCAGAATCTTCACTTTCGTGAAGTAAACTGGAAACTATACATTTACTTGTTAGGCAGCGCAGTTCGTTGAATGCCAAAGGTTTTGCTATGACACCGTTCACTTTTTCGCGGTTTGCTTACTTTGACACGAACATCATTAGCGATATTGCGAAGAACCGGTCGTTTCGAGATAGCCTTTATGCGTTCCTTGGGGAGCATGATCTGACCCTTGGCCTCAGCACCGGGCAAGTGGCCGAGCTCGCGGCTGCGCAAAAACTGCATTCATCGCTCGTGGACCTTTTCTTCAGCGTCCCCACTGCCTTTTTGAAGACCTGGGATGTAATCATTGCGGAAGAAGTCGAGTCACATCCTCAGCGGCGAACTCAGCCGCTATTAATGTATTCCGTCAAGGCAATGTTGCTGGAAGACGGCGGCATCGGAAAGCTGTACGAGTTTTTGTCCTCGGAACAGCTCGCCGATGTCAGGAGACAGCAGTTGCTGTTCGCTCAACAGATGGGTGCTCGCCACGCTCATTTGAAGGGCAACTTTCCCCCTACCAAATCTGGGAAATACGTTCGGAAACAATCAAACGAGTTCGCTGACATCCAGGTTATGCAGTGGCTTGTTGGGGATCATCGAGGATTCCTCGAGGCGATGCGAGCAGATATTTCTGCTTTTCACCCCGAGGTGTTTCTCTCAATTCGCCTCTACGCTCACGTTCTTTTCTACAAGTACTATCTTGGGAACCGCGAGCCGAGGAAGTTGTCTGACTTCGGTGATCTTGGTCACCTCTTCTATATTCCCTATTGTGAGCTTGCCGTTATGGAACGCGATCAATGCAATGTCTTGAACCAGATCAAGTGCAATCATGACATTCTGGAGGGCACGTCTATAAAGAACATAGATTTCCTGGCGCAATGGGACTGGCCGTGAGCCAAGGGGTTTCCCTGCTTGGCAGATCCATGCGCTGCCTAATCTCTGCATTCAGCCGACCGTTAGGGCCTACCTGCCAGGTCATGGACGGAAACTGGCCATGGTAACAAATTAACATTTCTGGAAATCGCTCATAGATTGAATCGAATATTGGCATAATTATAGCTTTTTTGAGGGTAAAAAGATGAGTTTTGCGAAATACTGATGCCAAGGGCAAAGCGGCATTATCTTTCAGGGCATGTCTGGCAAATTTTCCACCGATGTCACAAACGGGAGTTCAGCAGCTACAATGAAATCAAGAATCCACGAAGGAAATGTGCGTTAATTGCATACGATCGGCTTCTGCCTTTATATTGAAAATGGCGGCTGCAAGACATAGCAGAGGAAAACATGTGCGAGGAGCATAAACGATGAATTCAAGACCAGAAGGAGCCGGAGCCCGGGCGTGCTGGTTTGTTGGAGCCTCATACGGCGGGACAGATGATCAGACACCCAGGTTTCTCGAAGAAGGGATCTGGCAAAATGGCTATCAAGACAAGTACCTGGATGCTGTGAAGTCCATCAAGCCCGGTGACCGCATTGCAATCAAATCCTCCTATACTCGGAAACACGATCTGCCATTTGATAACCGAGGACAAACGGTTTCTGTAATGGCGATCAAAGCCATTGGGATTGTCAAAGAAAACCTTGGTGATGGTTGTAACTTAAAGGTTGACTGGACCCGCATCAACCCTCCTCGCCAATGGTACTTCTATACACACATAATTACTGTTTGGAGAGTATTGCCGGGAGATTGGATGACCGACGCGCTGATTGGCTTTACCTTTGACGAGAAGCCACAGGATATGAACCGTTTTAGAAATGCGCCTTATTGGCGGGAACGGTTCGGCGATGGCACGGTGGACAAGCGGCGCTTTATTTGGACACGTTTCTATGAGGCTGTTGCAAATAAGCTGATCAGCTTCAGAGATAAAAGAGGGGAGTTGGTTGCTGGAATTCATGCCATTGCTGCCCGTGTGGATGGTCTATCTAATCTGCAGGACCAATTCAAGGATGGCACTACGGGACCGCTGAAAGATATATGCCCATTCACTACCATGGGCATTTTCAATCGTGGAATTACCGATCCCAACAGAAAAACCATTGCCTCGGAGTTGGCGAAATTTCTCGGTGTGGAAGAGCCGGTACCTGACTCCTTCGAAGGAATACCTATTCTAAACAATCAAAAATCCTGGTTCTTCGGCTTTGATAACAAACGGCAACCGGATGACATTGATACACTTTGGGAGATCTTCTCCGAAGCAATTCGCTTTGCCGATTCCAATGACGCAGATAATCGGTCCACATTCATTAAGGCCTATGACTATGCCACTCAACGGTTCGGAGTGGGCTGGAATCTCACAATGGGGCTTTATTGGATTCGCCCTTGGCTCTTCCCAACTTTGGACGGGCTGTCGCAGCGCTACATCAGCAAGAAGCTCGGAATCTCAATCGGTCTCAATGGCCCCAAAAGCCGTTGTAACGCAAACGACTATTTGACTGTTCTGGATACTCTGGAAGCTCGTTTCCAAGAGGATGCTTTTTCGGTTCATTCCTTTCCAGAGCTGTCATTAGAAGCATGGCGTTTTCAAGACCCTGAAGATACTGAAAAAATTCAAAATAGTAATTGGAGAAATTTGGTTTATTCATTCATCCGAGAGTACTGTCGAGAAAAACAATCGGCAGAATTTTCTAGGAAAGAGTTTCAGGAAAGGTATTTGCCAAAATTAAGAAATGAATTCCCAAATAACAATACTCCAGAATTTACAGTTGATCGGAACATTCAAATTCTACGTGATGAAGGGAAGATTGAATTTCTCACAAGAGGAAACTACCGGTGGCTTGAATTTGAATCGATCGAACAAGATTTGAATGATGATGATTTAGACATGGGAACAGTGGGCACTGCCTCTATTACGCCTTATTCTGTAGACGACATTTTGACCGATGGCTGTTTCATCGAGCGAGCCAAACTGGAAAAGATTCTCGAACGCCTTCGTACCAAGAAGAATTTGATACTCCAGGGGCCACCCGGCACAGGTAAAACGTGGCTGGCCAAACGCTTGGCCTTTGCTTTCATGGGGCAGCGAAATGACAGCAAGGTACGAGCTGTGCAGTTTCATCCGAACCTGTCGTATGAAGACTTCGTGCGGGGATGGCGACCAGCAGGAGATGGCAGGCTGGCTCTGGTTGATGGGCCATTTATTGAGATGGTTAAGGCAGCAGCCAAAGATCCGACTGCCAGGCATGTGGTCGTCATTGAAGAAATTAACCGTGGAAATCCGGCACAAATTTTCGGCGAGATGCTCACGCTTTTGGAAGCTGACAAGAGAACCCCGAATGAAGCGTTGGAGCTATGTTATCGCAGATCTGATGATGAGCGCGTTTTTATACCCGACAATTTATACGTTATCGGCACCATGAACATTGCGGACCGCTCGCTTGCTCTGGTTGATCTGGCTCTACGGCGACGTTTCGCGTTCATAGACTTGGTACCCACACTTGGAAAGCCTTGGCACGACTGGGTTCACAGCCAATGTGGGATTGACTCCGAGATTCTTTTGGAGATTGAGAGCCGAATCAAATCATTAAACGATCAAATTTCAGCGGATACGAGTCTGGGTCCTCAATTTCGAGTTGGTCACAGCTATGTAACCCCGCCCTTTGGTATCCCTATCAGTGATGCCCGAGAGTGGTTCAGGCAAGTGGTGGAAACGGAAATCGGCCCGCTTCTTGATGAATATTGGTTTGATGCACTTGACAAGGCCCAGAAGGCACGGGAGCGTTTAATCGAAGGATTCTGATGGATACGCTCGCGGCAACCGGGACCAGTTCGATACCACCACGGGAATCCGGCCACATTGGCCGGATTCCCGTGCGTAATCTCTGGCTTCTGATGCTTTATGCGTCTGATCTATTCCGACAGATCGGCGGTGCAAAAATCGCAGTTGAAGAAAATCCGGAGAACATTCCTGATCTGGTGGCGAAAATTCTGACGCAGCTCGTTGAACGCCGTCTGATGCGGAATTTGAGCTTCGGATACCAGGATAGAGAGACAGTCCTCGGTCGGGTTCGAGGACGCATAAACCTTTTGCACACAGAACGGCATCAACTGTTAGCGCGAGGTATGGTTTCCTGCCGATTTGCGGAGCTTACGGTTGATACGGTGCGCAACCGTTTTGTTCGAGCCGCGCTGGATGAATTGGCCAAAGTTGTTCGACGTGCGGATCTTGCACGTCGATGCCGCTCTCTTGCTGCGAGTTTGAGGCGGATGGGGGTCAATGGAGAGACACCAGGTCGATCCGAGGTGTCTGCGGATCGATTTGGCCGCCACGATGTCGACGATCAGCAAATGGTGGCTGCGGCGCATCTTGCTTTCAATTTGGCGCTTCCAACTGAAGCGGCTGACACAAAGCCTCTTTCCTCGCCGGACCGGGAAATCACATGGGTCAGGCGTCTATACGAGAAGGCTGTCGCAGGTTTCTATGACGTTGTTCTGTCTGGATCCGGATGGCGTGTCGATGCAGGACGAACCATCGGTTGGCGTATCGAGAGTAAGACTTCCGGAATTGACAGAATCCTCCCGTCAATGCGTACAGACATTGTTCTGGACAACACGGGGGCTGGCCGGCGCATCGTCATCGATACAAAATTCACTTCTATCGTTACCCGGGGATGGTACAGGGAAGAGACTTTGCGCAGCGGATATTTGTACCAGATTTACGCTTACCTGAGATCTCAGGAGGGTAACGGCGACCCGCTATCGACCCATGCAAGCGGCCTTCTTTTGCACCCATCCATTGATGAGATGGTCAATGAGTCCGTGGTGATTCAAGGACATGAAATACGGTTCGCAACCGTTGATCTTGGAGCCAAAGCCGGTGAGATACGAAGGCAATTGCTTAAAGTGGTTGGGCTAACCGATGAATTGGAAATGGTAACAAATCATCATCTTGACAAAAGGTTCTTTCAACAATCATGAAATGTTAATACTATGTTATGAAACTTGATTCTCTCAAACGGTTGAACGCACGGTCTGCGGTACTGACCCGAGTGGCGAGCGGATTACTCATAACCAGATTATGGAGGTTGGTAAAAAATGAGAGATGATGCATTAATCACACTTCTTGATGACATTGAGTCCGACCGCGTGGAGCGGAAGGAATCGATTGCAGATGGTGATAAGATCCGCCAGGCAATATGTGCTTTTGCCAATGATCTGGCGGATCATAAGCAACCCGGCGTGCTTTTTGTCGGCGTCAATGATGCGGGAATTCCAACCGGACAGTCCATCACCGATCAATTACTCCAGAATCTGGCATCCATGCGTGCCGATGGAAACATTCTGCCATTTCCTTCATTAACCGTGCAAAAAAGACATCTTAAAGGACAGGATATGGCGGTTGTCCTGATCCAACCTGCCGATGCACCGCCTGTTCGATATAAAGGAACGGTTT
>CAIVVZ010000299.1 GCA_903909505.1 uncultured Desulfobacteraceae bacterium | reverse complement strand
ATCAGCGCGCCAAACCCGGCCATGGTCGTAAGGCCGGATACCAGCACGGCTTTCTCTGTTTCATGGGTATATCCCCCGGTCAGCTTGCAGACGATAAATATTCCATAGTCAACGGCCAGCCCCACGATTAAAATCGCGGATAAAATATGAAAAATATTTAAGGGATGTCCCTGCCATCCCAGAACGCCCAGCATCACAAAAACCCCGGTAAATCCTGGGATCATGGCAAGCAGGGCATTTATGATATCTCTGTAGAGAAGATAAACCAGTGCAAAATTAAGAACCACGGCCCCCAGGATCATCCAGAAGAGATCTTTTCCCATGAGATGGCTCAGGTGGTCCCCAAAGCGGGTTTGGGAAACAAAACGCACTCCCTGAATATTTTTTAGATCCGACTGATAAAGGCCGGATACTTCCGGAGTGTCTGGAACCAGCGAGAGCACCCGCACGATCCCGTTCTTTTGAATGATCATGCCATCGATCATATCGCCAAGACCCTTGGACCTCAGAAGATCTGCCGTCACAAGAGGCAACTGCCGGTCGATGCCGTCAAAAAAAGGTGTAAACGCATCCTGGGAAAAGCCCGCATCCCCGCCTTCTTGTTCCACGAGTGTTTTAAGCTGGGAAACTCTTTCCGCGGACCAGAAATCCCTCCAGCGCGCCTGCCGCAGGCGCTGTTTGGAGACAGAAGGAAGAAGGGAAGAAATGCTGACGATCTGATCCGCTGGAAGGCGACTCGTCAACTGACCAAAAAGCTGATCGTTTACCTCAAGCGCCTGATCCAGATCATGGCCTTCTGCAAAAAGCATGGCCGTTCCCCCCCCGCCCCATGTCTTCTGAAAATAGATTTCATCTGCCTTCAGGTCCGGAGTCGTCAGGTTCAGGGATCGCATGTCGCCATCAAAAGTTATCCCCTGGGCTTTCCAGATACACAGCAAAAGAAGACATGCCCAGAAAATGATGACAACCGTTCCGGATCTGCGTTGGCGGATTGTCCACACCTGTTTTTGGAAAATCCCCCTTCTGGACGAAACCCCGATGAGGTGCGGAAAGGTTATCAAAGAGATGAGAAGCGCTGAGCATATTCCCACGATCGAAAATGAGGATACCTGCCTGAGGCCCGGAAGCGGCGAGAAAAGAAGTACGACAAAACAGGCCAGAGTGGTCAGTCCTCCAAAGACAATGGGAACCGTCACTTCATCCAAAACCGCCGGCTTTTTGCTCTCGCCCCCGGGCAGCGCAAAATAGACCTGGACGGCAAAGTCGATGGTGACCCCGAGAAGCACGGAGCCAAACCCAATCGTGATCGCGGAAAAATGATCGTAGAACAGTCCGGTAATACCCGCGATGCTCAGGGCCAAAACCGGGACAAGCAGAACAAACAGGCCTTCCCAACAGAATAGGAACAGGGCGATAATGACAACGATTCCCACAAATGAGCTGCACATCACCACAAACACATCCTGCTTGACCGCATTCGCATTGGTGGCAGTATAGCGATGCGCGGCCATGACAAAGGCTTCCATGGGTTGTTGAATCGAAGCCCGGATCAGGCCATCCAATTGAGACATCAACGCCGAGCTTTCCCGTGAATCGGTTCCATTTATCGGGGTTTCGGCGATGATCAGAACGTTTTTCCTGTCCTGGCTGACAAAGTGCTGGTTCTCGATGCGCATTCCGGACAAGAGATTGGCAAATCTCAGTTGTTCAAATAACAGGCCGGAAAGTTTCAAGGGGTCATTTCGGAAAAGCTCTTTTTTTATCCATCCTTCAGGTGTGATGAGTTCCTGGTACATCGCCCGCATGCGCTCCCGAATCTGCTCCGGCGTGACTTTCGAGGCAAGCTTTTCAAAATTATCGTCTGAAAGGAGACTGGGAATGGCCGAAAGCATCCAGGAAAAAAACTCGGCGCCAAATAGATTGCCGGGACCTGTGGACACGCGGGTGAAAAAAGGAGTCTTCATGGATCCGGCAAGAACATCCGCCGCCGCCATCAACTGGCCAAGGTCCGCCCCCCCCCGAAGATTGATCACCACTTTTTTGGCGAATGGGGAATCCTGAAGCAGGGAAAACTCCTCGCCGACAACGGCGTCCCGATCCGGAATCATGAACTGAATATCCTCGTGGATATCCAAAAAGGCCATGGCAAGCGCGCCCATCAGGACAAACAGGAATGTCACGCTATAAAGAATTTTTTTTCTGGGGGACAGCAGGGTGTACAGGGTTCCAAAAGGTTTGGTAAATGTCATGGCGTTAGAATTTTTCATCCGCTATCGGTTCGTTGATAACTGCGTTAAAAAAGCGGATAACGATTTCATCCCCTTTCTTTTCCTGAATTCTTACAGAAGTGACATACGTAAGATCGGGTGAAAAGACCAGCGTCACCTGACTGACATAATCCCTTTCACCGGCCATAAGCGGGATAAGTCCCAACGTTACCGGGTCTTCGCTGATCACCTTAAGGTCATAACGGTCCTTTAATGAAGCAAAATCGGCGCTGGTCCAGGCAACAATCTGTTGTATCAGCACCTGTAAAAAAGGGGCCTCAGATAGAGTGATTTTTTCAGGCGATTCAGATGTCCCCTGCCACCGTTTGGCCTCCTGGCCATTTACGGAAAAGCCGGCGAGGCTCGGATCGATTGTCTCCCAGCGAATCTTGTCCGGTTTGGCAAAGAAAAATCGCCCTTTGGAAATCATTGCCGCTTTGAGCATGGTGGTACGCCTTTCCTGTTCAAATGCCGACGACATGGTATAAACCTTTTTTACGGAAAGGGAAATGCGCGAGAACACATCGCCTTCAGATACCTGGGCCGGTGAGCCGGGTTCTTCGGCGCACCATCCACACGAAATAAGCGAAATGCAAGCAGCTATGCTATAAACAGCCATGAACCTGACGGTACCCGGGAAAAAACGAAAAGGGATTAAAGAAAAAAAACGGCTCTTTCCTTCGAAATTCATAGATTCATACCTCATAATGTCCAATAGACAGTATTTGTTGCCAAGGTCGCTTTGGAAGCACCCGGCTACCCGATTGGGCTATCTATATTAATGGCCCACTCACTTTGAGCGGATACCGGATGAATTGACATTCTTCAATCTGATATATCACTCCGTATGGAAATCGTCTGGTCAGGCACCTTCTTGTATTTTTTGTAAACGGACTCCATGTTTCGGGAAACTCGGTAATCCGCAGGACAGTTGAATAAACTTCTTTTGCAAATTCCGCTCCGAGCCCAATCCGGCAAGTCTCGTAATAGTGTACTGCTTCGCTCAGTTCGATTTTGGCAGTAGGATGAAAAGAGTATTTCATTCTGACAGTTTCTCCCGAATTTCTCTGAAAACATCTTCTCCGGGAATCGCTTTCACTTTACCGCTTCTCAGTTCTTCTACTCTCTTTTCAGCCTCTTGCGCCCATAATTCGTCAATATCTTTCCGAGATGGACTTATGCTGTAAAGAAGTCTCTCTATCAGTTCTGTTTTTAATTCTATCGGCAATGATTCCGCCACTGATATAAGTTCGTCTGCATTTATCATGTCAGTCACCTCTTCTGTATTATTTCAATTATTTATTTTCTTAATAAATAATTCCTCTTCCGGGCTTAAAATTCATCACCGGAAATCATTCTTCGCTCCTCCTGTAATGCTGCTCATAAATGGCATAACGCCGCTAATCAGCCGCACGGCTTTTTGTGTCGGCTGAATTAGCCTTGTGTACGCCCGGCACGGGCGTGAACTTATGGGGTGAAAGTCCCCTGTATGTGAATCCTGTCAAGTATTATTACTGACACAAACGTACCAAAGGTGTCAAGGGCGGAACCGTGAGGAACCGTCCGAAGGCGGAGCGAAGCGGAAGAGGTGGATGACACCGTTATCGGAAACGGAAAACCCGGCCCCAAGATCCGCCTGCTGATCCAGAGTTTTCCGGAGTTTGTTCGCTACCTGCGACGCACCGCTGATTGCCCTGTAGAACGCTCCGCATAAGCCGCGCCGGCAAAAACATTGCCACGAAGTGCCACCGAGCTTCCCGGCGTCGACCTCGTTGCGGTTTTCAGGCAGTTGCCTGCTGGGCTGATTTGCCAACTATCTGCCATCGTGTCTCAATGGTATCCGCTGACAAATCAGCACCACAATCCCATTCGACAAAGTATTCGCCATTGGAAACCTTCAGAAATTCGTTGTAATTCTGAAGGGCTTCAAACGCCTCATATTCCAGATAGGGACTGACATCAAAATTGCCAATACGACCATCGTCTGCAACGATGGACAATACCCAGTTTGGTTGTGGAGAGATTTCTGCTATTTTCATTGGTCAAGCCTTTTGAATTGCCTTGTCTATCTCTTCGCACAGTCCATCAATCTTCCTGAACAGTTCATGAGGATTTTTTTTGCTTCGACTGCTTATCGCTCTTCGCAATCTCCTCTTAATGCTCAACGGCGGGCATCAACGAGAGCCGGCTTTATCGGCGATCCGCGGAATGCCCCTTTTAGCCGCCGTTCTCTTCTTTTCTGATTTCAAATTGAACTTGGAGGACATTCGTTGTCTTGGAGCAGGAATACCGTAAAGCATGCCTTCAGCACTGATATCTTCATCGATGTCAGGCCAATGCACGCCATGACCGTCTCCAATGATCTCCCAGTTTGCCCGCTGTTTGGGTGTTGCCTCCGACAACCGCCATGACCAGGCAAGGGGAACGCTGATTGTCCGTCCATCCATGAGTTCAGTCGTAATGGTGTCTTCGGTGACGATTATCTCCTTAATTCTCACTTCCTGTATTTGCACCGCAGTGTTCATGCCAAGCCTCCTTGATCCTGCCTCTGTTCTTTAGGATTATCTCCCGTATGATATTGAGCTCTCTCGACGCAAAGCCCTGATTTCTTGCCAAAGCCACTGGTTGGATCCAGAATTTGCACACCATCCTTTCTCTTTGAACATGGACGTGCATTCGCTCGTTGCAGTCGAAACTGTAAAAGAAAAACCGGTATGCTCCTATTATGTTGCTGACTGTCGGCATATCAATTGCCCTTTTAGATTATGGAAGGGTGTTGTGGGAGTTGTCCATATTTGTTCTGTTGGGCTAACGATAGAATCGATGGGCCAAGAAGCGCTTTCCTGGAGACTATTGAAAAGCCCCAAAATTACGCTAAACGATACCGCTGAAAAAAGCCCCTGCCGTTCCCGATCCCTCTCCAATGATTTGTCAGCGCCTGCATTAACATTGAATTCCATTCAACGTCAGAGCTGAGATTGAGCAATCCACTGAGATAAAGCAGAGCCCTGTGGATGTGCCAAAGCTTAGCATCAATCCCTCCCAATTGTCTCCTTCGCCCACCAGCAAACGCCATTTTGAAAGCCGCTTACCAAGGAACTGCGAGTAGGGTGTATCATGAGATACCTCATGGTAGGAACAGCCTGGTCTTTCATCCAGGGGTAAATCAGTCCGGGAGTGTCCACACTCGATACCTATGGCAGATACATCGAGCATTGTCTCAATCTCAAGAAAATATCCTTCCAAACTGAGGGCATACCCCTCGGCAGTCGTGGGAGAATCATCACTGACAATCTCCCACACCCCAACGAGTTTCCGATTAAGGATGCATTACAAAACAACTTGACTATTTATCTATTATAGAGATATGCTGTATCTATGTCAATCATATTAGAGCAAATCGTAACTATTCAGCACACGT
>CAIVVZ010000298.1 GCA_903909505.1 uncultured Desulfobacteraceae bacterium | reverse complement strand
ACACTTATTTCTCTCCAAACCGAATTTCTAAAATTGTGAAAGAGCTATTTTGCTTCTTTGAGCCAAATTTTCGTTATGAACTATCCGTAACTACTAAATAGCGTTCATTTCTGTTTTTGAGTTTTTACGAGTTCATCAATTTTGACTTTTTACGAGATCGGTTCATTTATTTCACTTAAAAAATTCGATGACGGCATCACTCTCAACACGGGATAAACAGCCGATTTCCGATATGACTCAATGCAGTTTTCATGAATTTCCGTTTTATAGGCTGCGCACAAATCCTCAAGAATAATGCTGTTGAAATCCAGACAGACGGCGTCCAGGGCCGTTGCCAGGACACAGAAATGGGTATGAATCCCGCATACCGCCACCGTATCCACACCCATTGTTCTCAGGGTCTGATCCATATCTGTTTTAAAAAATGCGCTGAACCGCCTTTTTTCCAGAATGATATCTGTTTTTTCGATATCCAGAGCGGGAAGAGGTTTAACGCCTGAAGTTCCCCGGATGGCGTGAGGCTTCATCCTGCTCTTGAAAATGAAATCGTTTTCAAGAAAACTGTCACAGGCAAAGATAACCGGAATGGATTTACCGCGGCACTGTTTGAGAAAATCCCGGACAAGGGGAATGATCTTCATTTCATCCCGCTCGTCTGCCTGGATGTGCTCATAATTTCCTTCTAACATATCTACGACAATGACTGCGGGATTCATCTGTTTTTCCTTATCATGTGACAGTTCATCGTTCAGGGTGATTCACGGTGGCTCCGGAAACTGAAAATCCCTGTCTTATTCCTTCAGTTCAAACCGCTTGATTTTTCCGGTTGCGGTCTTCGGCAGATCCTCTACGAATTCAATCCATCTCGGATACTTGTAAGGGGCCAGCATTCCCTTCACGTGCGATTTGAGTTCTTTTTCAAGATCTTTTGACGCCGTATATCCTTTTTGCAGGACAACGAAAGCCCTGGGTTTGATCAGATTTTCCTCGTCCGCAGCCCCGACAACCGCGCATTCGAGAACCGATGGGTGCTCGGTCAGGGAAGCCTCCACCTCGATGGGAGATACCCAGATGCCGCCGACTTTCAGCATGTCGTTGGTGCGGCCCACGTAATAATAATATCCTTGTTCGTTTTTATAGAATTTATCCCCGGTGTTCAGCCAGGCCCCGAGCATGGTCTCTTTGGTTTTCTCGTGTTTGTTCCAATAATATGCCGCGGCACTGTCCCCCTTGACCAGAAGTGTGCCAATATCGCCGTCCGGAACCGGATTCATATTTTCATCCACAATTTTGGCATCATACCCCGGCACCGGAAGTCCGGTACTGCCGGGCTGAATCTCCCCGATCCGGTTGGAAATAAAGATATGGACCATTTCAGTTGATCCGATCCCGTCCAATATGGTGACGCCAAAGCGTTTTTCCCATCGTTTCAAGATGTCCGGAGGCAGGGCCTCGCCGGCTGACACGCAAATCCGCACGCCTTCAAGATTTCCCTCTTCGGCAACCAGCATGTTGCTGAAAAGCGTGGGAACGCCGAAAAAAATCGTGGGCCGGTATTTTTGAATAATACCGAAAACCGCATCCGGAGTCGGCCGACCCGTAAGATATACCGCGGTTCCGCCGACATGGAAGGGGAAATAAAGCCCATTTCCCAGTCCATAGGCAAAAAACAGTTTGGCCGCCGAAAAGCAAACATCGTTTTCCTGAACGCCCAGAACCTGTTTTCCGTAAGTTTCCGCTGCATAAATCATGTCATGCTGCAAATGAACCGTCCCCTTGGACTGCCCGGTGGTGCCCGAGCTGTAAAGCCAGAAACAGGGGTCATCCGGCGTTGTGGCCGCCGGAGAAAGGTCCGTGGACTGGCCGGAGACCCATTCTTCGTATGCAAGGGTTGAGGCTGGCGCGGGACCATTGGTCACGATGACATGCTCCAGAAACATCAAGCTGTTTCGAAGCGGCGCCACAAGCTCCCAGAGCGTGGCTTCGACAATCAGTACCCGTGCCCGGCTGTCGTTCAGGAAATACTGGTAATCCTTGGGGCGCATCAGGGTATTCAGACAGATGGGAACAGCGCCTGTCTTGATGGCGCCGAAAAAAACCTGAGAATAGATCTCCGTGTCATGCAGCAGCAGCGCAATCCGATCTTCCATTCGCACACCCAGAGATTTTAAGCCATTCCCGACCCGATTCATTCCCGCTTGAACATCGGCATAGGTGTAAGACCGATCATTGCAGCGTATCGCTGTCCGCCCGCCCCGGCCTTCGCGAATGTGCCGGTCGACAAAATGGTCCGCAGCATTAAAAATTTCAGGAAGATTTAAACTTGTTGTCATTGCACATCTCCTTTGCCCAGCCTTTTCGATTGTTATATTTCTCCATTGTCAACGTCCCGGTGCAGGACGCTCTGTTGACTGGGATGTGCAAATGATATGCCGGATTTCATGGGGGAGACATATAAAGAAAGGATGCACAAAACTGGAGAACAGTCAATCAAGTTAACCTTTTGTATATATTATTCATCACATATCAAATAAGTGCAATTGTTAATTTGAATTGAGGCAAGTTGCTGAATATTGTTTAGAAATAACAAAGGAGGCAAGAACCGCTTATTGAAAAAAAATGTCAGAAGGTGAAAATTTTTTTCATCTGGAATCCACTGGCATCCGGAATGGCTTTGATGGCTGGAGGCCGTATTTATGAATTTTGCTGCGAAGGGTTGGCAGGGAAACCCCCAGAAGATCGGCGGCGCGCGACCGATGCCATTTCGTATGTTCAAGGGTTTTCAGAATGTGAGCCTGCTCGGATGACTCCAGGGAAAAATCGACCGTATTCGAAAGCGTCCTGCCGCATCCAGCAGCCAGCTCCCGTTCGATGTCTTCCAGAAGCACCCGTTTGCCCCTGGATTGCAGCGATGCGGCCATGATAACATTTTGCAGTTGCCGAACATTGCCGATCCAGGGTTGAGCGCAGAGCAGATCCATCACGCCGTCTTCAAATTGCAATGCTTCCGTGCAGTGCTCTCTGGCGGCTTTCTGCAGAAAATACCGCGCCAGATCCGGAATGTCACAGATGCGGTCTCTGAGCGGCGGAACAAAAATAGAGACAACTTTCAGCCGGTAATAGAGGTCTTCCCGAAAGCGGCCCTGGCGCACCAGATCCGCCATATTCTGATTGGTAGCCGAAATGATCCGGCACCGGGATTTGTGGACTCGCTGACCTCCCACCCGCATGTATTCTTTTCGCTCCAGAAACCCAAGAAATTTGGACTGCAGGGAAATCGGCAGCTCCGTCACTTCATCCAGAAAAAGCGTTCCCCTGCCGGCCAGCTCAATCTTACCCGGCTTGGTTTCAACAGCGCCGGTAAACGCGCCTTTCGAGTGACCGAAGAGTTCACTTTCCAGCAGGGTAGCGACAATGGCGGAGCAATCCAGCGTCATCATGGGTTCGTCGGAAAAAGAACTGTTGTGATGAATGGTCCGGGCAACCAGCTCTTTTCCGGTGCCGGTTTCGCCCTGGATCAGGACGGTGGCCTGATTCCGGCATAAAATCCCAATGGTCTTAAAAATCTCGCACATCTGTGGACTTTTTCCGATGATCACCCCTTTTGGCAATGGGTCTTCGGTCAGAATTTCGTGACTGCCCACCGGCCAGCTCATTCGAAATGCGCGATCGACCGTGCGTTCTATTTCCCCGGCATCCAGAGGCTTGTTGAGGTATTCGTATGCGCCCGACTTCATGGCTTCAATGGTGGTTTCCATATCCTGAAAGGCAGTCATCATGATGACTTTGGGCGGATTGGCGATGTCCAGCATTTCCTTTAGAATTTCAAGGCCGTTTTTGTCCGGAAGCCGGATATCCAGCATCACGACATCCGGATGATGTTGCCGGAATTTCATCAAGCCTTCCGCACCCGTGGCTGCCGTGATGACACAATACCCTTTCTCTCCCAGAAACATTTCAAGGGATTCCAGAATCGGGGTTTCATCATCAACCACTAGAATCGTTCGCATGGACATCTCCTTCAGGCAGGGTAACGGTAAAAACTGATCCCCTGGGAATGCGGCCCGTTACGGATACGCGCCCGCCGTGGGCTTCCACCAGCCTTCGTACCACGCTCAGTCCCAGACCGGCGCCCCGGCTTTTGGTCGTAAAAAAAGGCTTGAAAATGGTTTCACAAAGTACTTGCGGAATGGTTTCGCCTTCATCCTCCACCTCAAAAATCGCTTCCGGAATCTTGTGAGCGGATTTCCACCGGCGGCTGCTGACCCGGATGGTTGTTCCATCCGGCGCAGCTTCGGCAGCATTGAGGAGAAGGTTCAGCGCAACCTGCTCAATCTTGCGCCCATCCATCAGAAGGTCCGGAAGCTCGTCCAGATCAAGAATAACGTCCAGGCGCTTTTCCGCAAACTTCATTTCCAGAAGCTCAATGGTCTGCATGAGGATCGGATTAAGGCTGCAGGGTGTTTTTTCCAGCATTACGGGTTTTGCGAAATCGAGCACTTCCTGCAAGATGCTTTCTATCCGATGCATTTCATGAACAGCGATATCCACCCGCCTGCGATCGTTTCCGACAAGCTCCGGATGGCGCTGAAGAATCTGGAGATTCATCTTGATGGCGGAAAGCGGATTTCGGATTTCATGAGAAAGCGATGTGGCAATCTGAGCAATATCCGCAAGACGCTCGGCCTCCCGCATCTTTTTTCCCAGCTCAACCCGCTCGGTGATGTCTCTGCAAATCCCGATTTGCGACCATCGGGCCCCATAATGGATGGTTTTGAATTTAATCTCCGTGGGGGAAATCTCTCCGGTCCGGGTGATTCTATAATACTCCAGAGCTGGGAAATCTTCTCCGTCGACAGGGATTTGATGCAACCGGCTTAAAATAGATTCATGATCGCAGGGGATGATAAATTCCAGAAACGTTTTCCCCAGCAAATCAGAACCGCCATATCCGTGCATGGCGCTGAAAGCCCGATTGGTGAAGACGATCAACCCCTCGTGAATGACAACATACCCATCTGTGATATCTTCCACAAGTGTTTTGTATTTAAGTTCGGATTCACGGAGTTCGGCGGTTTTAAACGACACTTCCGTTTTCAGTTTCCGGGCGTATTCTATAAGCCGCCGGCGATGAAGCTTCTGAAAAAGATCACTGAACTGATAAATGGTGTAGGCCATGCAGTCATTGAGATCCACGACTGCCTGATGGAAAGTCTCGATGCCGCAGGAATTGGCAAGAAGCGGCAGAGCGATGTGGCGGAATAGATCAAATGCTTTCTGAACATCACCCAGGGGAAAGCCCCCTTCAAGACGCAGATTGGATATATGCATGATAAAGCGGTCGAGCTCGTCCTTTTCACCAAAAATCAGGAAACGGCGGTTGGCTTCAAAGGAAGCGCTGATGGTTTGCTGGAGTTCAGATTCCGGTCTTTGGGAATACCGCTCGCTGATCTCCGTTCGCAGGCGCTTGACCCACTCGCGGATAATGGCATCCCGATATCGATGTAAGAAATCGGCCCAATCAAATTGGATGATTTCGGAAGGCTTCATGGTTGTTGCTGGTCCCCTTTCCCAGCCTCTGACCGGTTGATCGCCCATAGTATCTATAGTAGGGGGAATTCTTTGTCAATGTCATGTTGGCGGCAACTTGCGGTAAATGTCTGAAACTTCCATCCAACGAATCCCGATTCCACGGTGCGTTCAGGATGGCGCCTCGGCAGGGGCGGGCCTGCCAAAAGATCTCTTGGCAGGCCCCTGCGGATATTCATGACCAATCTGAAGTTATGCGCTCCGAGTATCCAGCTCTGCGGCGTCCGTGATATTGATTTCCAGCATCTTAAGGCTGGCCAGAATCCGGGCGATATTCCGGTCCAGGGCCGGAAAGAAAGCCCCAGTTGCCTGAAGTTCCATGGCGTTTTGTTTCATCGCCGATATCTTTTCACTCAGTGCCTTGATATCAAATTCCTGGTTCATCGTTATAACCTCCTCTGCTCAGGGTTTTGCGCGCAAATCCTTGAAACGCTTGGCCTTGACTTCATATCGCGGCAATGTTCCAATTGAATAAAACTGCAGATTATATCGCAGGTTGGTCTTGAGCCGTAATTGATCCGTCAACTCACGTTCAATTTCCGTACGGTTGTTCTCTGCATCCGGATATAGCTCCACCTTAAGCGCGATCCGATCCGTATCGCCTGACTTCTCGACAAGGACTTCATACTCGTTTCCCAGTCCCCGGATACTTCGGACCACTTCTTCAATGGCCGACGGCGCCAGCAGCACGCCCTTGACCTTGGTAATGTCATCGGCCCGGCCCACGACACCGCCCTTGATCAGCCGGTACGTTCTGCCGCAGGGACAGGCATAATCCGCCCATTCAATCACATCCTTTGCATCAAACCGGACGCATGGCTGGGCGAACCGGTCAAAGGCAGTAATTAACATCTTGCCTTTACGGCCCGGAGAGGTAATGATTTCGCCCGTCTCAATATCCTGGATTTCCACCAGAAACAGCCCATCATTAACATGCATGCCACCGGGCTGGGCCTGGCATTCATAGGACCATGCCCCAATTTCTGTCGCGCCGGCATGATCATACACCTTGGCCCCCCAGGCCGTTTCCATCCGGTGTTTGGTACTCGGGATGCTGGCTCCGCACTCTCCGGCACAGGTGATTTTATCAATGCCCAATGAAGTCGGATCGATGCCCAGTTGGTTTCGGGCAGTTTCCGCCATCCCCAGAATATATGTCGGCGTTCCCATCAGGGCCGTGGCCTTCAGTTCCTGTATTTTCAGTATTCTGGCGGCTGTATCCAGAACTCCTCCGGGGATCACTTCACATCCGATTTTTTCCGCGCCATAATGCCCGGCCCAGAATGCCACGAAAATATTATATCCAAACGGAATAAACACCCGATCCTTGGGGCGATACCCTTGCGACCAGAGAATATAGGACCAGCATTCCGCCCACCATTCCCAATCCTGCCAGGTATCGGGCTGATAAACGGGTTGGCCGGTTGTTCCGCTGGTCTGGTGAAACTCGACAACTTCATCCAGCGGCACACAGAGGGCATCCCCATATGGGAATGGGTCTTTTCGCTGAATATCCCGCATCATGGATTTTTCAACGGTTGGCACATGACGGATATCTTCAAGAGACCGTATATCTTTGGGACAGATTCCAGCCTTGTCATATAGATTGCGATGAAATTTGGAACGATCATACGCCCACTGAAAAATACGCTGAAATTTTTTCAGCTGCAGAATTTGAAGCTTCTCCGGATCCATGGTTTCCAGAACCGGATTCCAATAGGGTTGTTCTGATATCATACTTTAACCTTTTCCTGAAGTGATTAGATGGTCTGAAAGATCGAAATCGATTGTCCTACCTTGCAAACGCCTTAACCCGGCATCAGCCCCATGGCTCTCCAGTAAACGGAGCTGACAAGAATGCCCACAATCACGGCAACCGCGTAAAGCACGCCGGCCAGTGTCACATGACTGTTCGACCACCCCCTTGACTTGGTCACGGAGTCGGCGATCGTGATGAACGGCTGGTGATAGGCCATAAAAAAGGAATTCCCCGCTGCAATGACAGCAACACTAACCAGTACCGGATGCAGCCCGAATTTCTGATAAAGCGGGATGAAAACGGGGGAAAGAAGGGCGATCGTCGTAAAGCCCCAGGGGATATCGACAAATCGGATGCACCATAGGATAACGGTGCCGACCAGCAGAAACGTCAGGGGAGACCCGGCCAGGGAAAGGATGCCGGGCTCGATGATGGGCTTGAACCAATCCGAGATTCCGGCCTTTACAAACATGGCTGTCAGGCTCATGACGATTGCAAAAAAATTGATGATGTCCCAGTTCACGCCGGTTGAAATATCCGGAAGATTGATGATGCCAAAAATTATCAGGGCTGCAAAAGCCATCAGGGCTGCCACCGTTGTATTGATGCCGGTATATTTTTCCGTTGAAAACAGAATCAGTGCAACAATGAGGATGGTAGCGCAGATGACTTCCTGTCTGGTAATTTTACCGAGTGCCGCATACTGCTCTTTGAAAGCATCCCGGCTGAGCTGAAGGGGTTGCTCCGGCTTAAGGAAGATATAGAGAAGCACCAGAAACAGGATCGTAATGAAAAACCAGGGAAATGCCATGTATTGAAACCATGCGCCGGGCGTGGCAAGCACCTTCATTTCAGGCGGATAAAATCCCATCATGAAAATTCCCCACAAAGAACCGGTCTGCCAACCGATACCCGGCAAAAGCGCCGTTCCCCAGGCTGTAAAACAGATCAGGGCCGAGCCTTTGGACCGATCCTCCAGCTTGCAGGCTTCCACAAGGCTGATGGCAATGGGCATCACGATGGCGATTCTTACCGTAATGGATGGCGTCAGGGCCGAAAGGGCCAGTCCAATGATGAACCAACTGATACATATGGTCAGATAGCTTGGCTCAAAAGTTTTAAGAACATAATAGGAAATCCGTTTTCCAAGACCTGTTTTTATCAGGGTGAATCCGAAAAACAGCGCCGGAACCAATACCCATACGGCGGGGCTGGTGTATCCCTTGGTAACGATATCCAGCGGCAGTTTGAAGATAAGGCCGCCAGCAAGCAGGATGGCTCCTCCTGCGAAATAGGGCATGCTGCCGGACTTGAAAATCCAAAATGCCAGACAAACAAGCGCTACTCCGATAATTCCATT
>CAIVVZ010000297.1 GCA_903909505.1 uncultured Desulfobacteraceae bacterium | reverse complement strand
GTCACCTTGTTCGGCGTTGCGGGAATGTATCTGCTCATGGCAGCTCCGTTTATTGCCCTCATGCAGATACTGATCTATGTGGGTGCGGTAACGGTCTTGATTTTTTTCGCCATCATGCTGACCCGAACATCCGAAGGCGAATCCGGTTCCGAAAGCGGACGAATCGGCCGCGGTTTTCTCGGTATCTGGGCAGCCGGGTTCTCGACCCTGGTTCTGGCCGCGGTGGTGATTCGTCATATGCCCAAAGCCATCCCGCTGAAACCTGAAGTTACCATGGGCAGACTGGGTGAGTTCCTGACCGGCCCGTATTCGCTTTCCTTTGAACTGATTTCCGTTGTCCTTTTTGTCGCAATGGCCGGGGCCGTACTTCTGGGGTTTGAGAGGAGAAAAGCCAAATGAATTATCTGGTATGGTATCATCTTGCAGCGCTGATTCTCTTTGGCCTGGGTCTTTATGGCATCACCTGCCGCAAGAGTCTGGTCGGGATGCTGATATCCGTTGAATTGATGCTGAACGGCGCCGGTCTGGCGCTGGTTGCCAGCAGCCGGTTAACTCCGGCCCTGGATGAACTGGGGCAGCTTGGCACGCTTTTGGTAATGGGGCTGGCCGCAGCCGAAGCCACGCTGGTGCTTGCCATAATCCTGATCGTATCCCGGCGTTTTGGAACCACTGAAATTGCCGATATCTCAACGTTAAAGGGCTAACGGATGATGACTGAAAGCGTAACTCTTCTTCTGCCGATTATTATAACCGGTTTGTCCCCGCTTTTTATCTGGTTGCTTCGTAAAAACATCAATCAGCGGGAAGCGGTCTCTTTTGTTGCCGGCATTCTGACCTTTGCATCCGTGATGACATTTGTGCCGCAAGTATTAAAGGGAAATATCCTGGTTTATAAGCTCTTTGAGATTCTTCCCGGAATTGAGGTCAAATTCTGCGCGGACGGACTTGGGATGATATTCGCCATTGTCGCATCCTTTCTCTGGATACTGGCCACCTCCTATAACATCGGCTACATGAGGTCTCTTAAGGAACACGCCCAGACCCGGTACTATTTCTGTTTTGCCGTTGCCATCTTTGGGGCTGAAGGGGTTGCGCTGAGCGCAAACATCTTTACCCTGTATTTGTTTTACGAAGTCATTACCGTCTTTACCTATCCCCTGGTCGCCCATCATCAGGATGAAGAAGGTTTTGCCGGCGCCCGGAAATACCTGGTCTATCTCATGGGGACATCCAAGCTCTTCCTGCTTCCGGCCATGGTGATGACGTATGTCCTTTGCGGCACGCTGGATTTCAAGCTCGGCGATATGATGACCGGTATTTTTCCGGCGGATGCCAATCCGGTTCTGGTCCAGATCACGTACTTTCTGTATGTTGCCGGCCTTGCTAAAGCCGCCATCATGCCCTTTCATAACTGGCTGCCATCGGCCATGGTCGCGCCCACTCCGGTTTCCGCCCTGCTGCATGCCGTGGCGGTTGTAAAAGCCGGTGTGTTTTCCGTGAGCCGGATTCTGCTTTCCGGATTTGGGGTCAATGTCATGACGGACCTGAATCTGGGGTTTGTGACCGCCTGTTTTGCTGCCTTCACCATTGTGGCGGCATCGGTGATCGCCTTGACCAAGGATGATCTGAAAGCCCGGCTGGCCTATTCCACCGTCAGCCAGCTCTCCTATGTGGTATTGGGCGTGGCCATGCTGACACCCTCGTCCATTACCGGCGGTCTTGCCCATATCGCCCATCATGCCTTCAGCAAAATCACTCTCTTTTTTGCGGCAGGTGCGATCTACGTGGCGACCCATAATAAAAAAATCAGCCTGATGTCCGGCTTGGGCAGAAAGATGCCCTGGACGTTCGGTGCGTTTGCTCTGGCCAGCCTCTCCATGATCGGCGTGCCGCCGGTGTGCGGATTCGTCAGTAAATGGTATATGATTAACGGCGCAGTCAGCGCCAATTACACGATTTTCATGACAGCGCTTCTGGCCAGCACGATCCTGAACGCCTCGTATTTTACGCCGATCATTTTCAAGGCGTTTTTCGAGGCCCCGGTTGCCGGCATGGATCACTCCCATTTCTCGGAGGCGCCCATGACCATGGTGGTGCCGCTTTGTTTCACCGCCATTGTTTCGGTGTTTCTGGGCTTGTATCCCCAGGTCTTTATTCAGTTTATTCAGACGATCAAAGGGTTTTAAGGTTTACTTAACGATAGCGTGAGTTATGCGATCCACACCAACGAGAGTCATCAGCCATGTCCTTTTTTAAACAGTTTATGGAAGCGCCTTTCTTGAAAAAAGCGATGTATGCGGTTCTGGCCGTGATGGTCGTGCTGAACTTTTTGATTTTACCGCCGCATCCTCATTTTGGAGCGGAAAAAATTCCCGGTTTCTGGGCCATTTTCGGCTTGGGCGTTGCTGTGGCCTTAGCCCGGCTTGCCAAGGGTGCTGCGCACACTTTTCTGGGGAAAGACGTGGATTTTTATGAAAAACATGAGAAATAATTCATCTGCATCCCCTAAGGAGGCAAAGTGACAGCGTTTATTCATCCCTCCATCCTGTTTGCCGGCTGCGCGCTGATTGTCATCTTCATGCCGGTTAAAATCGGCAGATGGTTTCCGCCCATAGCCGCCTCTCTGGCTGTCCTGAGTGTGCTCACCATGCCCCAGGGGTCTCACGCCACACTGCATTATCTGGGCATGACATTGATCCTGGGCCGTGTGGATGCCTTGTCTCTGGTGTTTGCCCATGTATTTGCCATTCAGGCGGTCATCGGATTTATCTTCGCGTTTCATATCAAGGACAGGGCTCAGCATGTCGCCGCCTTGATGTATATTACCGGAGCGTTCGGATCGGTTTTTGCGGCCGACTATCCCACCCTGTTCATTTTCTGGGAAATGATGAGCGTCTCATCGACGTTTCTGGTCTGGTTGAGACGTGTTCCCGCCTCAACAAAGGCCGGTTTTCGATATTTCCTGTTTCATACGCTGGGCGGACTGATGCTTTTGGCCGGCTTGCTGTTGCGGTACAAGGCCACAGGCTCCTGGGCTTTTGAGGCGATATCACCGGCTTCCGCTCAGTTTTATGACTATCTGATCATGATTGGATTCTGCGTAAACGCGGCTGTCGTTCCGCTTCATGCCTGGCTGCCGGACGCCTATCCGGAAGCAACCGTTACCGGCGCCGTATTCATGAGCGCATTTACCACAAAAACGGCTGTATATGTGCTGCTTCGCGGGTTCTCCGGTTTTGAAATTCTGGGCGTGATGGGAACCCTGATGACCCTCTACGGGGTTGTCTATGCGACCATCGAAAACGATGCCCGCCGCATTCTGGCCTACCATATCGTCTCTCAGGTCGGATACATGGTCGCCGGAGTAGGAATCGGCACCGCCATGACCATTGACGGGGC
>CAIVVZ010000296.1 GCA_903909505.1 uncultured Desulfobacteraceae bacterium | reverse complement strand
ATCTTATATGTGGATGCCCTGTCCTCCGAGGCATCCAAGACTCTTGGTCAGGCTGTCAACAACGCGGTCAGCTACGGCTTGGGATTGATGGCGGGATTCTTTTTGAGCGGATATCTGTATGAAACCATCGGCTCTCATGCCCTGTTTATGACCAGCGGGGGGATCGCGCTATCCGGGGGCACGATCATGAAATTGTATCAGATAGGCTTTCAACAATGGCAAAAGGAGTCTTCATGACACATGAGGAATGTGGGAATCAAATTGCAACTGCCATTGACGCCATCCGAAGGTATGTTTCGGAGATAACCGGCGAAGCGCCCACCGAGGCAGAGATTGCAAGGGCGCTGACCCGGTTTTTTGTACTCAAGGAAATCTGCGAGCACATCGAGATGCAGCGTGACAATCCGGAATGGTAAAGCGGTCATCGTGCTTGATAAAATATAAATCCTACGATAAGCTGTTTTTTAAGGATTATTTAGAAATATGGATAGTGTGGGATAGCAAGCTTGAACATAATCTCGAAGATCGGGCAGGGTGAAGCCTCTTGCGCGAGTTCTTCGTTTTCTGAAACCCGTCTGATGGGGAGAAAGATTATGAGCAACTACTACTTGTTTCAGGATAGAAAGAAATGTATCGGCTGTCATAGCTGCGAAGTTCAGTGTGAAAGCAACAAATTCCTTCCGTCCGGCCCAAAACTCTGTCAGATCATTTCTGACGGTCCCAATGTCATTGACGGTTTGCCCAGGGTATCCCATGTATTGATGTCCTGCTTCCATTGCGAGACGCCCTGGTGTGTGGCAGCTTGCCCGGCTGGCGCCATGAAAAAGCGACTCCGGGACGGTATCGTTTATGTCGATCCGCTGCTGTGCATCGGATGTAAAACCTGTATTGCTGCCTGTCCCTGGGGATCGGTTCAATGGGATTCGGAAAAACGCCAGGCAATAAAATGCGATTTTTGCATGGACCGAATCGATCAGGGACTGAAACCGGCCTGTGTGACGGTATGCACTTCTCACTGCCTGGAATTTGGCGATACCGAACAAAAATTGCCGGGATTGCGGAAAAAACCGCTTGCCCCCATTGCACCCACGCTGGAAGAAATGAAGGCTGAAATTCTTCCTAAAACGGGGTGTCCGGTGAATGCCGCAATTGCCGAACTGGAGCGCATCCTGGATACCGGAAATCTTATCGATCCGAAAAGTCGGCGAAGAACTGGAAAAATCCTCGAAATGATGCGGGATGTGGCTTGGGGAAGGGCCGGCTCAGACCACCTGCCGTCCATGGAATCCTTTGCGCGGAAAATCATAAACGAAGGTCCGGATGATATCAGCAGAAATACCGGGCAGTTCGTGGAATCGTTGCTGTCCGAACACCATGAGGCGGTTGTCAGCCATGTGCGGACCAAAAATTGCGCAACGGGTGAATGCGTTAAATTGGCGCCTGCTCCATGTCAGATGGCCTGCCCCGCAGGTATGGATATCCCGACCTATATCACCCTGATTGGCATGGGACGGGATGCGGAAGCCATTGAAGTGATCCGAAAAGACAATCCGTTCCCATGGGTTTGCGGGCTTGTCTGTACCCGGCCCTGTGAATTCATGTGTGTTCGGGCCAGAATCGACGAGCCGATTTCCATTAAATATTTAAAAGCCTTTTCCGCGGAGAAGTCGATGCGGGATGGGCGGTATCTCAATCCGGTTAAAGAACCGGATAAAGGACAGAAAGTCTGTATCATCGGCGCGGGGCCGGCTGGCATGACCGCCGCGTATTACCTGAGTCTCATGGGATACGGAGTCCGGATTATCGAATCTCTGTCAACGGCCGGGGGAATGATGCTTCTTGGCATTCCCCGATACAGGCTGCCGTGCCGGGTTATAGACCTTGAAGTGGCCATGCTCGAGGAACTGGGCGTAAATTTTTGCTTCAATACAAGTTTTGGAAAAGACGTTACCCTGGATTCCTTAAGCGCCGAAGGATTTGAAGCCTTCTTTTTTGCGATCGGCGCCCATAAATCGTTCAAGCTGAATATCCCTGGTGAAACGGATTACCCTCAGGTCACGCAGGCCATCGATCTGCTGCGCCGCGTGGCCATGGGAGACTGGCAAATTCCGGGGGAGCGGGTCGTGGTCATCGGCGGCGGAAATGTGGCCATCGACGCCGCCAGAACCTGCATCAGGCTGGGCTGCCGGGAAGTGATCCTGGCATACCGCAGAGAACGCAATGAAATGCCAGCGGATGTCGAGGAAGTCGAGCAGGCCGAGGAAGAAGGGGTCAAAATTTCATTTTTGACCATTCCCGCGGAAATTGTCGGCCAGAGCGGCCGGGTGACGGCGCTTCGCTGTGTTCGCGCGGAAATGATCGTTCAGGAAGGCAGTAGCCGAAAAAATCCGGTTCCGATTGACGGCAGCGACTATTTGATTGAAACAGATGCGGTGATTCCCGCCATCGGACAGCAGGTGGATCAGGACTGCCTGTCATCGATCCCGAAGCTCAAATGGACCCGCAGAAATACCCTGTTTGCCAGCACGGTCAATATGAAAACTTCTGTTCCCGGAGTTTTCGCGGCCGGAGACGCGGTTTCGGGGCCGGCAACCGTGATCGAGGCCATCGGCGGCGGAAAACGCGCGGCGGATGCCATTGACCGTTATCTGTCGGAGATTCCGCAGCCCAGGACGCCGCCGGTTCCGGTTCGAAGGGGCAGAATCGACTGGATAGAAGTGCCGGCCAAGGTCAAAATGGAATTGAAGCGGCCCGTCATGTCCCTGCTGCCCATCAACCGAAGGCGAAAAACCTTTCAGCAGGTCGAAACCGGTTATCCGGAAAAAAGGGTTCGGCAAGAGGCCGCCCGATGCCTTCGCTGTGATATTTGCACCCGATGCGGACGCTGCGTGGAAATCTGCCGGGATAAGATAAGGGTTGAAGCCCTAAAGATGGGTTATATTGATTTTGATCGTCCCGGCCCAACCGATTTCTCCATTGCCGAATCGCGATGCGTTTTATGCGGCGCCTGTGCCGCCAACTGTCCCACCGGGGCCATGAGAATGGAAGATTCCAATGGAGAAAGGGTGCTGTCGTTGTGCGGGACGATTCTGAACCGGCAGGAATTAATCCTTTGCGAGAGCTGCGGCGCGGTCATGGGGACTGCCGGATATCTTGCATATATTCGAAAAAAGCATCAGTCCGTCATACAGGTAAACGATCCGCGGACGGAGTGTTACATCTGTGCCCGAAAATCGATGGCGGCATACATGGCGTCCCGGCTGCGTCAGTATGATTAATATCGACGTGAGAAATCGGTGATACTCTCCCTTTTCCCCAAAGGGAGTACCACCT
>CAIVVZ010000295.1 GCA_903909505.1 uncultured Desulfobacteraceae bacterium | reverse complement strand
GCTGTCACACAACGCACTTTCGGTAATTGCCTTTCATCGGGTATTGCAATTAAAACCGGAAAAAGGGTATATAGTCCCATCATTAACCCATTTTTAAAGAAGATTTCGTGACCCAATTGAAAGATTATTCCCCTATTGCTGTTGTGGCAATGGCCGGTGTTTTTCCCGGCGCATCCACCCTGGACCAGTTCTGGCACAACATCGTTGAGAAGAAGGATGCCTGCGGGGATATTCCAGAAAACAGGTGGGTCGCACGGCCGGAGGACATGGTATCTCCCCTGCCCGCACCGGACAAGGCCTTTCACCGGCGGGGCTGCCTGATTCGGGATTTTGATTTTGATCCCAATGGCTTTGCCATTCCCGCGGACAGGCTGCGTGCTCTCGATCCGATGGTTCACCTGGTCCTTGACGCCGGCAGGCAGGCCTTTTCAGCGTTTCAGTCCGCCGGCATGGACAAAGATCGAATCGGTGTCATCCTGGCGGCAATCGCGCTTCCAACAGAGGCATCCTCTCGTCTGGCGCAAGAGATTCTTGGAGAATCCTTTAAAAACGCCCTCTTCCGGAAAGACACTGGCCTTTTATCCCCCCTGACCCGAAATCAATGTCTGGCCAGCCAGGTTACGGCCCTTCCCGCCGCTGTTCTGGCCCAGGCACTGGGACTTTGCGGCCCGGCCTTTACCCTGGATGCCGCCTGCGCATCCTCCCTTTATGCTGTAAAACTGGCTTGCGACATGCTCAGCTCCCATCGCTGCGATGCGGTTCTGGCCGGCGGGGTGTCCCGGCCCGACTGTCTGTATACCCAGGTCGGTTTCAGCCAATTGAGGGCACTGTCGCCATCCGGGCGCTGCGCGCCGTTTGACGCTCATGCAGACGGACTCGTGGTCGGCGAGGGCACAGGACTTCTCGTCTTGAAGCGGCTGGAAGACGCGCTAAGCGACGGCGATACCCTGTTCGGCGTCATTCGAGGCATCGGACTTTCCAATGACATGCGGGGAAACCTGCTGGCTCCGGATACCGAAGGACAGGTAAGGGCCATGCAGGCGGCCTACCAGGCTGCCGGATGGAGCCCCTCCGATGTGGACATCATTGAATGTCACGGCGCCGGAACGCCGGTCGGGGATGCCACGGAACTTCAAAGCCTGAAACTGCTGTGGGAGAACACCGGATCGAAATCCGGCCAGTATCCCATCGGCTCCGTCAAATCCATGATCGGGCATCTGCTGACCGCAGCCGGAGCCGCCGGAATGATCAAAACCCTTCTGGCCCTGAAGCACCAAACCCTGCCGCCGTCCTTAAATTTTACCGCACCTGCTGAAAACAGCCCGCTTCATGGCAGCCCGTTCCGCGTGCAGACCCTGGCTGAACCCTGGCATCGCAGAGATCCCCGCATTCCCCGGCGCGCGGCAATCAGCGCCTTCGGGTTCGGCGGCATCAACGGCCATGTTCTTCTGGAAGAATGGGCACCGGATATTTTTCCGCCTGCTGCTTCCGCAATTTCCCAAAAGACCTGCCCGGCGCCGTCCCAGCCGAACGAATATCTGACGACAGACGACGGACGACAGATGACAGAAACAATAAACTGTCATCCGTCATCCGTCCGTCATCCGTCACTGGATATCGCCATTGTCGGCATGGATGCCTGTTTTGGAAGGTTTCAAACCCTAAGAGACTTTCAGGAAGCGGTCCTGTCCGGCAAATCCGGCATCCTGAAACGCCCCGGATGCCGCTGGAAAGGCT
>CAIVVZ010000294.1 GCA_903909505.1 uncultured Desulfobacteraceae bacterium | reverse complement strand
CTTGGCAATATCTGGGGGGCGCTGCTGGGCGCACTGATTTTTGGCCTGACGGATGCCGTCGGAATCCTGTTATGGCCCCAGTTTGCCATTGTGTTTCCATACGCCGTGGTGGTAATCATCCTGATGATCAGCCCCAAGGGCCTTCTTAAATCAACCTGGTAGAAGGAAAAGCGTATTGCCGGATAAAAAAATCAATGTGAAGATGGTGTTGTGGGCGATGGGGCTCGGGCTCCTGTTTCTTTTTCTGCCACGGTTCCTGCCACGGTTCTATGTCTATCTGACGGCGCTGGTCCTGCTGACAGGGCTGCTGGCAACCAGCCTGAACCTGGTATTGGGGTTTGGAGGTATGTACCAGTTCCACCATGCGGTGTTTTATGGCATCGGTGCTTATTCCCTTGCCCTGATGCTGACTAAATCAGGGCTTCCGGCCTGGACCGGATTTGTTGTTGCGCCCTTGGTTTCCGCGGTAATGGGATATGTCATCGGTTTGATCTGCGTAAGGCTGTCCAAACTTTATTTCGGCATGCTTCAAATCTCCCTGGGATCTCTGGTCTGGGCCATCGTGTTCCGGTGGTACTCTTTTACCGGCGGCGATGACGGCATTCACGGCATCCCGCTGCCAAAGATGCTGTCTGCTTCTCACGGCGCCTATTATTTTACCCTTGTCATCACCGTGGTCTCCCTTTTTTTGATGTATCGAATCGTGCACTCTCCGTTTGGCAGAACCTTTCAGGCCGTTCGCGACAATCCCGAAAGATGCGAGGCCATCGGCATCAATGTCCGGCGTCATCAACTCGTGGGAGAAGTGATCGCCGGTTTTTTTGCCGGGGTTGCCGGAACGCTTTTTGTGACGGTTGAATCCTCCGTGTTTCCGGATCTGATGTTCTGGACCCTTTCCCTTGAAATCCTGATCATGTGCCTGCTGGGCGGATGGTTCACCTTTTTCGGCCCCATGCTGGGCGCCGCCATCATGGTCACGCTCAGAACCTTTGTGGGAATCTATACGGAGTACTGGACCCTGATCCTGGGGGTCGTGCTGATGCTGCTGATTTTTTTCATGCCGGATGGGGTGCTGGGAATGATTCTGAAGTCAGGGATCAGGAGCCGGAAAGACACCTCAATCTTCAGCCCAAAAGCCTGAGTCGTTATAGCCAATCAAAATGCCTTTTCGGTATTGATGGGATAAGTTTTTACATGCTGAAAGTTGAAAATCTCCAAAAATCCTTTAACGGCTTCATGGCGGTCTCCGACGCCAATCTTGAGGTCAATAAAGGCGAGGTGGTGGCTGTAATCGGCCCGAACGGTGCCGGGAAAACCACGCTCTTTCATCTGATTACCGGACAGGTATGCCCGGACAAGGGCCGTATCCTCTTTAAAGGCCAGGACATTGCCGGTCTGGCTCCACATCATATCTGCAAGAAAGGAATCTGCCGGTCCTATCAGGTGGTCAATATCTTCAACCGGATGACGGTGTTTGAAAATGTCCAGGTTGCCCTGATGTCCTTTTGGAAAATGACCTTTAACCTGCTCTCGCCGGCCAAAAAACTGCTGATAAAGGAAACCATCGGTATTCTGGAAAGTGTCGGACTGGCGGAAAAAGCCGATCAGGTCAGCGGCTCCTTGTCTCACGGTGATCAAAAAGTCCTTGAAATCGCCATTGCTCTGGGGAACCGGCCTGAACTCTTGATTCTGGATGAACCCACAGCCGGCATGTCCCCGGAAGAAACCGCAATGGCCATTGGCCTGATGAACCGGCTTTCCGGGGATATGGGGCTGACCATTCTGTTCTGTGAACATGACATGGAACTGGTGTTTTCCATTGCCCGGAGAATCATGGTCATGCAGCAGGGAAAGACCCTGATTCAGGCGACGCCGGATCAGGTCAAATCCAGCCGGCAGGTACAGGAAGCCTACCTGGGAGGGGCCGAATGATGCTGGAGGTCAGCGAAATTCACACTTACTATGGCCTGAGCCACGTCCTTTTCGGTGTATCCCTTACGGTAAACCAGGGAGAGATCGTCTGCCTTCTGGGACGAAACGGCGCGGGAAAGAGCACCACCATGCGGAGCATCATGGGGCTGATTCCGCCGCAAAACGGGACCATCCGTTTTAAAGGCATCACCTGTACCGGCCAGAAACCTTATCTTCTGGCCCGAATGGGTATGGGATATGTTCCGGATGACCGCAGGGTGTTTGCCGATCTGACGGTCGGGGAAAATCTTGAGATCGTCCAGCGAAAGCATCAAAAAACCGGCATATGGAATAAGGATGCGGTTTACGATTTTTTTCCGCTTTTAAGAAGCATCGATGCCCGGCGGGCCGGCTTTTTAAGCGGCGGTGAGCAGCAAATGCTGACCATTGGCCGGGCACTGATGACCAATCCGGATCTTCTCCTTCTGGATGAACCCACTGAGGGACTTGCTCCCCTAGTGGTGAAACTGCTGGAGCAGCGGATTCGAAAACTCAAGGACACCGGGTTGACCGTTCTTCTGGCCGAGCAGAATCAAAGCATTGCGCTCGGGCTGAGCGATCGGGGCTATGTGATCGACAACGGCGTGATCCGTTTTGGCGGAACCATTCAGGAACTGATGGAAAACGAGCCCATCCGCCAAAAATATCTATGCATTTAACCCATCCTTGATCTATCAATCACAGCGTACCATAAAAATTGCCCCACGCAATGACGCCAGGGTCACGGATCATGTTACGATCGGAAGGGAGTTATCTGACTCCTGACCTCTTTCATCCAGCTCTCAATTTTCAGGATACGATCAATGTTTATCGAAAAAGATCTCTTTGCCCGGCATGTTGGAATTGAGCTTATCGAAATGGCCGAAGGAAGCGCCAAGGCAAAGCTCAAAATACAAAAACACCACCTGAACGGAGTGGGACTGACACAAGGCGGCGTTGTTTTCACCCTGGCAGACCTGGTCTTTGCCGCAGCGTCCAATGCCTATGGACCGGTTGCCGTGGCCATTAACGCCAGCATCTCCTTTGTCAAGGCAAGCACCGAAGGCGCGGTGCTGACTGCCGAAGCCAAAGAGGTTTCCCGCAATCGCAAACTGGCCACCTATACCATTCTTGTTACCGATGATAAGCAGGACACGGTCGCCGTTTTCCAGGGAATGGTTTACATCAAACCCCCGAAAAAATAATCACCATTGGCGAAGACAAAGGATTGTGCGAAGCCTTTTAGGCAGGAAAAGCATAAAGGATAACATGACAATTTCATATTCCGTTATTATCCCCGCTTATGATGAACAGGCGTGGCTGCCTGCCACGCTCGATGCGCTGCAAAAGGCCATGGAAGCGATTGGCATGGTCGGAGAGGTGATTGTCGCGGACAACAATTCGCGGGACAGAACGCCTGAGATTGCAAGAGAACACGGTGCCATTGTCGTGTTTGAGCCGATAAATCAGATTTCAAGGGCCCGCAATGCCGGCGCAAAAGCCGCCAAGGGCCGGTATCTGATTTTCCTGGATGCGGACACGATTCTTTCCGCCGAGCTGCTGCAAAAAGCGTTGGGCAATCTTTCAAACGGCGCCTGCTGTGGAGGCGGCGCTAAAGTGGTTTATGAAGGAGAGCTACCCGGCTTTGTCAGAGGCGCGACTGAACTCTGGAACTATTTTTCCGATAAATTCAGGATGGCTGCGGGCTGTTTTATCTATTGCTTGAAAGAAGCCTTCGATGCGGTTGGCGGATTCAGCCAAAACGTCTATGCCAGTGAAGAAATCTGGTTTTCCCGGCAATTGCGGGCATGGGGAAAACAGCGGCATATGGATTTTCGGATTATCAGCAGCCCGCCGCTGATAACATCCAGCCGGAAACTGAAGTGGTTTTCGCTGCTTGGGATGTTCGGGATGCTTATGGTCTTCTGTTTCTTCCCTTTTGCGGTCCGCTTCCGTCCTTTATGCCGCTTGTGGTATGAAAGACCCACAGATGAAAAAGAGAGAATCATCCGTTAGGACAGTCTGGCCGGTAGATAAGCCCAATGCGGACCAGCATCGGCAGAAAAAATGAGGGAACCGTGATTCAACTGGAACCGTTAATTGTCTTGTTGCTCTGCCTGATGTCATTTATCGCTGGATTCATCGACAGCATCGCTGGCGGCGGGGGACTCATCCTGCTGCCATCGCTTCTGATTGCAGGGATACCTCCTCAGGTAGCCCTTGGAACCAATAAATTCGCATCGATTTTTGGCACCTCCGCTGCGTTGACGAATTTCGTGAGAAATGGAAAGGTGTTATGGAGAATCGCGGTTTTTGGTCTGGGGTTTTCATGCCTGGGCTCGGTGATTGGAACAAAGGCTATTTTGCTTTTTGATCCGCAAACGACTGCAAAAATCATCATCATGCTGCTCCCGGTCACGGCCATCGTTACGTTTCTTCCCAAAAGGCAATTGAAGACTTCTTCGGCAGAGTTCACCAGCAGGGAATTGTATGCCTACATTCCACTGCTCTGTCTGGTTATCGGCTTTTATGACGGATTCTACGGACCGGGAACCGGAACCTTTCTTATTTTCGGGTTTTATATCTTCCTTGGCATGCACCTGATCAACGCATCCGCCATATCCAAAGTTTTTAACCTGGCCTCCAATATTGGGGCCTTCTTCACTTTTTTAATCGCAGGCAAGGTTTCCTTTGGTATTGGA
Source organism: uncultured Desulfobacteraceae bacterium (assembly GCA_903909505.1). Classification (GTDB taxonomy): domain Bacteria; phylum Desulfobacterota; class Desulfobacteria; order Desulfobacterales; family Desulfatirhabdiaceae; genus RAAP-1. Next base: position 23,603 of record CAIVVZ010000294.1, on the reverse strand, counting down.
ATCCCGATTGCGGCAGCCAACATCGTCGGGGGATACTTGGGAAGCATCGTTGCCATCCGAAAAGGGCAAAAACTCATAAAGGGGTTTATCCTTGCCGTGTTCATGATTCTTCTGATAACGCTGATTTTCAGAATGTGGAAAGGATAACATCAGCAGTTGCCAAATGATTGAAATGTGATAAAAAGAGTAAATCACTTGTTTTGTATCAGCGCAACTCAACATAACGCCCTCAGTTTCTGAGACAGGACACCCTAACCGATGAATACAGAGACATTAAAACACAAGTTTGAACCCTGCTGTCTGGCTACTACCATCGGTAGCCTGCCCCATACGGATGCGGCCCGGGCCACCCGGCTGATGCTTAAGAGCACGCCTGAAATTCCTTCCTGGGTTCAGTTTCCCAAACGCGATTTCCATGAGAACATGATGATGCAGTTTACCGAAGGGCTGCCGGCGCTTGTTCAGGATGGAGATCGCATCTCCTTTTCCACCCTGACCGAGAACTTTGCTGAACAACTGACCGATTTTTACGAACGCTATCTGGCCGCAACCGAAGAAGGCCAAAATATAAAAAATCGGTCAGAGGCCCTGGACAGTTTTTCCCTGTCTTCGCGGTACGCAATCGGTTTTTCCGAATTCATGGCCCGGCTTGCGGAACCGTCGGTGTTGGGTTCCGCAGTGATGCTGAAAGGCCAGGTCACGGGGCCCTTTACCCTGGGAACGAACCTGGTGGATCAAGACGGGCGCTGCGCCTATTACGATGAACAGCTTCGCGACGTCATCGTCAAGACCGTGACGATGAAAGCCATGTGGCAGATGGCACGTTTGGGCGCGTTCGGACTGCCCGTGATGATTTTTATCGATGAGCCGTCTCTGCTCGGGTTCGGGAAAATGACGTTTCTTTCAATCAGTCGCGAAGATGTCATCCTAGACATCAACGAAGTGGCTGCGGCCATTCACGCCAAGGGCGGGCTTGCCGGCGTCCACTGCGAAGAGAACACCGACTGGTCGCTCCTGATGGAGACCGATCTGGATGTTCTCGACTTTGACGCCTATGACCACATTCAAGGCATTACCCTCTATCCCGCGGAGCTGACCCGATTCTTTGAGCGCGGTGGATGCCTGGGCTGGGGTATCGTTCCAACGTTGGATAAAAACGCTGCTGCAACAGAAACGGTCGAATCCCTTCTGGAGCGTTTTGAAGAAGGGATAGAACAATTCGTTGCCAGGGGCTTTGACAGGGACTTGCTGAGGCGGCGGGCGCTGATCACCCCGAGCTGCGGCGCGGGCGGCGTGCTTACCGAACTGCTGGCGGAACGCGTGCTCGATCTGCTGCGCAATCTTTCCATGACGCTCCGTACCCGGTATGGATTTGCGCAGAAGTAATCCATGAAGAGGTGTTTTATAAGTGTAAAAATGATACATCAGGCAAAATCAATTCTTAAAAACACCTTTGGATACGAGGATTTCCGGCCGCTTCAGCAGGAGATCATCGAAAATATTCTCGGACGAAAAGATACTCTGGTCATTATGCCGACCGGAGGCGGAAAATCCCTGTGTTACCAGATTCCGGCGCTGATATTTGAAGAGCTGACGGTTGTGGTCTCTCCACTCATATCATTGATGAAAGACCAGGTGGAACAATTGACGGCGCTGGGAGTCGGGGCTGTGGTCCTAAACAGCACGCTGTCCTCTGAAGAATATGGACAAAACATCTCCCGCATTCTGAGAAATGACGTCAGGATTCTGTACCTTGCCCCTGAAACCCTCTTGATGCCAAAAACCCTTGCGATGCTGTCCTCAAGGCGCGTGGACTGCATCGCCATCGATGAAGCGCACTGCATCTCCGAATGGGGACATGATTTCCGGCCGGAGTACCGTCAGATGGTCGAGGTGAGAAACCAGTTCCCCAAGGCCGTCTGCGTGGCGCTGACCGCAACCGCAACGCCAAGGGTCCAGAAGGACATTCAGAATTGCCTGAATTTTGAAGCCACCAATGCATTTATCGCCAGTTTCAACCGAAAGAATCTCTTTCTGCAGATCGTGCAAAAGACAAGTCCGGTCCTGCAAACCATTGAATTTATCAAAAAGTTTCCGAATCAGCCGGGGATCATCTACTGCCTGGCCCGAAAACAGGTGGATGATCTGACCCAAACGTTAACCAAAGCAGGTTTTTCCGTAAAACCCTATCACGCCGGGCTGTCGGATAACGAGCGCCGGCGGAACCAGGAACGTTTTATCCGTGATGATGTTCAGATCATGACGGCGACCATCGCCTTTGGTATGGGAATCAACAAGCCCAATATCCGTTTTGTCCTGCACTATGACCTGCCCCAGAATATTGAAAGTTATTACCAGCAAATCGGACGGGCCGGAAGGGACGGCTTAAGGGCCCATTGCCTGTTATTGTTCGGTTACAGCGATATTCATAAAATCAAATACTTCATCAACCAGAAAGCGGATAAAGAGAAACGTACCGCCATTATGCATCTGAGCGCCCTGATCGGAATGGCCGAAACCGGTGACTGCCGCCGCATTCCCCTGCTGACCTATTTTGGGGAAAAATACGCCAAACCCGAATGCGGGATGTGCGATAACTGCGCATCCGGAGAACAAACGCTCTGCGATCTTTCGATTCCCGCCCAGAAATTTCTGTCCTGCGTGAAGCGCTGCGAGGAAATGTTTGGCGCGGAACACATCATTGATGTGTTAAGAGGCGGCAAAACGCAAAAAGTTATGAAATTCAGCCACCAGGATCTGTCCACTTATGGAATCGGGAAAGAATATTCCAAACAGGAATGGTTTTATTTTAGCCGGCAACTGCTGCAAAAAGGATTGATGATTCAGGACATGGAGCATGGCGCGCTTAAGCTGACGCCAAAGGCCTGGGAAGTGCTGCGGGGAAAAGAACTGTTTTTGGGAAAAATGGATGCTAAACCGCAGGACCCTTCCCCGGTCAAAGAGATCGAAAACGGCTGCGATCAGTCCCTGTTTGAGCTGCTTCGGGAAAAGCGAAAGGAACTGGCCGATCTGACCAACGTTCCACCCTACGTGATTTTTCCGGATAAGACCCTCATTGAGATGGCGATATATTTTCCGCAATCGCCGGAGAGTCTGCGGCATCTCCATGGTGTGGGTGCCATAAAATCTGAAAGATACGGCCATTATTTTCTTGAAATCATCTCTCGGTACTGCAAGGCTCAACACATTCCGGAAAAACCAAAAAGCATCTTGAATCCTGAAGCCGTCATCCTTGAAAAGGCCGCAAAACGCAGATTCATCATTATCGGCGAAGCCTATAATTCGGGAAAGACCGTCACGGAACTATCCGCGGATTATGACGTCAAACGGAGCACCATCATCAATCATCTATGCAACTATATTTCCGAAGGCTTCTCCCTTCGGCCTGGCAATGAATTTCTGGGCCTTTCAGCTCTGACTTCAGATCAGCAGACCGTGGTGTTGGAAACTTACGAAAGGCTGGGTGCCGAACAATTAAAACCTGTTTTCGATGCCTTGAATGAAAAAGTGTGTTATGATGAACTTTATTTGCTTCGGTTGTATTATCTTGTGAGGAATCAGGGGGCTGCTAATTGATTGTGGAGCCAGATTTCGACTTTTTTGGCGTTTTTAAAGCAATATGAACGCATTCAGTCCGGAACAGATCATGATCGTCAATCAGGCGGCAGCCATGGCCGAAGAGCTGGTCAGCAACCATTATAAAATGTCCCTGACCGAGTGGAAACGACCCCGCTATGATTTTAAAACCCTGGCGGATCTTGATCCCGATGAAATCATTGACGGGCCTCTGGCCCAGATCATCCGGTACGAGGGCAAACCCAAACACGCATGCCTGAACTCTTCGACTTATGATTTCTATAAAATATGTTTTCAAGATCATGCCATCGTAAAACTTCTTGCCCAAAACCCCTCCATTATGCTATTTTCACTCGTTGTGTATATTGCCACGCATGAATTGATTCATATTGTCCGGTTCCGCAAATTTCTTCAAAATTTTCATGCATCACCGGATGAAAAACAAGCTGAAGAAAAACGGGTACACGATAAAACACATGAAATCCTCAGTGACATCAAACTATATGGAATGTCGGAAGTATTTGAATTTTCAAAGAGTTGGCGAATTCCTCTCGATAGTTTGACAGACTCGCTCGAAAAATATTCCGCCTGATTCTTGACAAGAACAATTCTTACATTATGTTTAGATGGATTCGGGCACAGAGATTTCTCAGATAATTTGCTCCCAAAATCATTTCAGGAGGATAGCAACATGCCAATTTATGAATATGAATGCACCCAATGCGGCGCCGTGGAAGAAGCCATTCAAAATTTTTCTGACAAACCGCTTACTGCATGCAAAAATTGTTCCGGTCATCTTCAAAAACTGATTTCCCAGAGCAGCTTTCACCTCAAAGGGACTGGCTGGTATGTAACGGACTATGCCGGGAAAAATCATAACGCCGCATCCGCGCCAAAAAAATCCGAGGATACTTCCGCGTCGCCGTCAGCAGAAACTCCCGCAGCAAGCTCAAAAACATCCGATAGCTCCGATTCATAACACGAGCAATACCCCTTGTATATTTCGAGATTTATCATGAAGGGAGGTGGCCATATCCTGCTGATACGCTTCTGAAATATATGATATATTGTTTTCAGTTTTTTTAATGAAATTTTTTATACTAATGGAATTAAAAGGAGAATTAAACCATGAAACTCAGACCCTTACAGGATCGCATTGTTGTTAAACGCGTTGCAGAAGAAACCACGACCAAAGGCGGCATTATCATTCCAGACACTGCCAAGGAAAAACCCGCGGAAGGCAAAGTTGTTGCAGTTGGAAATGGCAAGGTTGCAGACGACGGCAAACGGATTGCCCTTGAGATCAAAACCGGAGACCGCATTCTTTTTGGCAAATATTCCGGATCAGAAGTAAAGATTGACGGTGAAGAATTCCTGATCATGCGGGAAGATGACGTCCTTGGCGTAATTGAATAATAACGGATTGATGTTTACAGATATGGAGGAATGAATAATGTCGAAGATCATTAAATACGATATGAAAGCCCGCGAGGCCATGCTGAATGGTGTCAGAGCTCTTGCAGATGCAGTTGTGGTAACCCTCGGCCCCAAAGGCCGCAATGTGGTTATCGACAAGTCCTGGGGATCCCCCACCATAACCAAAGATGGCGTTACGGTTGCCAAAGAAATCGAACTGGCTGACAAATTCGAAAACATGGGCGCTCAGATGGTCAAGGAAGTGGCCAGCAAGACCAGCGATATGGCCGGCGACGGCACCACGACCGCAACCGTTCTTGCCCGCTCGATTTACGAAGAAGGCCAGAAACTGGTTGCCGCCGGGAACAACCCGATGGCCATTAAACGCGGCATCGATAAGGCCATTGAAGTTGCGGTCAAAGAACTGCACAAGATGAGCAAACCCACCAAAGACAAACGCGAAATCGCCCAGGTCGGTACCATCTCCGCCAATAACGACGAGACCATCGGCAACATCATTTCCGAAGCCATGGAAAAAGTCGGAAAAGAAGGCGTAATCACCGTTGAAGAAGCCAAGGGTATGGAAACCACCCTGGAAGTCGTCGAGGGCATGCAGTTTGACCGCGGCTACCTTTCTCCCTATTTTGTGACCGATCCCGAAAAAATGGTTGCCTCACTGGATGATCCGTTTATTCTGATCAACGAGAAAAAAGTCAGCAGCATGAAAGACCTTCTGCCCATCCTGGAGCAGGTCGCCAAAATGGGAAAACCCCTTGTGATTATCGCCGAAGATGTTGACGGCGAAGCTCTGGCCACCCTTGTGGTCAACAAGCTGAGAGGCACCCTGCAGGTTGCGGCGGTGAAAGCACCGGGCTTTGGCGACCGAAGAAAAGCCATGCTCGAAGATATCGCCATTCTGACCGGCGGCCAGGTCGTCTCCGAAGATCTGGGCATCAAGCTTGAAAACCTGACCCTTTCGGATCTGGGAAAAGCCAAACGGATGAGCATCGACAAAGACAACTCCACCATCGTGGACGGCGCCGGTTCCCGCTCTGCTCTTGAGGGTCGTGTCAAACAGATCCGCGCTCAGATTGATGAAACCACTTCCGATTATGATCGTGAAAAACTTCAGGAACGCCTTGCCAAACTGATCGGCGGTGTTGCGGTCATCAATGTCGGCGCAGCCACCGAAACCGAAATGAAAGAGAAAAAAGCCAGAGTTGAAGACGCTCTGAACGCTACCCGCGCAGCAGTCGAGGAAGGCATTGTCCCTGGCGGCGGCGTTGCCCTGGTTCGCTGCCTGGATGCCCTGGATAAAATGAAACTGAAAGGCGAGCAGAAACTGGGTGTCAAGGTGGTCATGCGCGCCATGGAAGAACCCCTGCGCCAGATCGCCAACAACGCCGGATATGAAGGCTCTGTGGTTATCGACAAAGTCAAGGCAGGTGAAGGTGCTTTTGGCTTTAATGCAGATACCAACGTCTACGAAGATCTGATTGCCGCAGGCGTCATCGATCCGACCAAGGTTACCCGCTTTGCGCTTCAGAACGCCGGCAGCGTCGCTTCCCTGATGCTGACCACTGAGGCCATGATTGCCGATAAGCCCGAAGAAAAGGCTGACCCGATGCACGGCGGCGGCATGGGTGGTGGCGGCGGCATGGGCGGCATGGGTGGAATGGGCGGCATGATGTAATCCGCGGCTCAATGTAGTTTTTTCATCATAAAATGCCTCCATGGATCGTTCATGGAGGCATTTTTTTATCAATTTCATTCTTGACATTGATAGCCATTAAAAATATTAATAAAGTTTATGTTTTGAATTTAGTTGAATATCGAACAAGGAATGTCGAATGAAGCAGTTTTCCATCGACATTCCTTGTTCGATATTTTGCGTTTTCTGTATTATTTATGAATGATTTTCAACTCGTTTTACGGATTTTCCACGAATGGATATTCTTTTAAAGGGCATTGTCATCATTTCCGGGAATTATGGCAGCGGAAAAACAGAAGTTGCCATTAACCTTGCAGTGTATCGAAAAAATCAGGGCATGGATGTTCGCGTGGCGGATCTGGATATCGTCAATCCCTATTTCCGGACCCGGGAAGCCCGAAGCCAACTGGCTGAACTTGGAATCGAGGTGGTTCTGCCTCCGGAACAATACATGCAGGCGGATCTGCCTATTTTAAGCCGTTCCGTTAGTGGTTTAATTAGACATCCGGCAGCACTGACGATACTGGATGTCGGCGGAAACAATGTCGGCGCGATGGTTCTGGCATCCCTGGCGGATGCTTTTCAAGATGCTCCCTATACCATGCTTCAGGTGGTCAACCCGTTTCGCCCTCTCACCCAGACTCTTGAAGGGGTGCTGAAGATGAAACAGGAAATCGAAACAGCTTCCAAAATGACCATCAGCGGTTGGATTGGAAATGCCAACCTGATCGATGAAAGCACGACGGAATCCATTCTTTCCGGATACGCATTCATGCGGGAACTTTCCGAATCCACCGGGCTGCCGCTATCGTTTATTACGGCTCCGGCCTATTTACTGTCCGGATTGAAGACCGAACCGTTTTCGTGTCCAATACTCCCCATCAAGCGGCAACTGGTTCCGCCCTGGAAGCAGGCTGTCCGGCTGAAGGAATAAATATCAATCCGACCTGGTCTTTACGAATCATAAAAAAGAGGAATCATTGGCTATGGCCTACCAACATCAAATTGACGTGGATCGGTGTAAGGGATGCGGTTTATGTGTGGCCGTATGCCCTAAAAAAGTACTTGAAATCGCCGGCGAAGTGAATGCCAAAGGCTATTTCCCAGCCTATCAGGCCAGGCCTGAAGACTGTGTGTATTGTTCAACCTGCTGCATAATGTGTCCGGATGTGGCCATGTCCATAACGGAAACAACTTAAACCCGCAGCCATGAAGATATTACGGAGGATTCCATGAGCAAAGTTCTCATGAAAGGAAATGAAGCGATCGGGGAAGCAGCCATTCGGGCAGGTTGCCTCAATTATTTTGCCTATCCCATCACCCCTCAATCCGAGGTGGCCGAATATCTGGCCCGACGGATGCCGGAGGTCGGAGGCGTTTTTTTGCAGGGTGAAAGCGAGGTGGCTGTCGGCTATATGATTTTTGGTGCCTCCGCCTGCGGTGCCCGGGTGATGACCACCTCATCCAGTCCCGGTGTCAGCCTGATGAGCGAGGCCATCAGCTATATTGCCAGCGGCCAGTGTCCGGCGGTCTTCGTCAACATCATGCGCGGCGGCCCGGGTCTTGGCGGCATCCTGCCTTCCCAGGGCGATTATTTTCAGGCCACCAAAGGCGGCGGACACGGGGATTACCGGCTTCTGGTGTTTGCCCCTGCCAGCGTTCAGGAAGCCGTTGACATGGTGATGATGGCCTTTCCCCTGGCTGAAAAATATCGCAACCCGGTCATGATCATGGGCGATGGCCTGATTGGGCAGATGATGGAGCCGGTTGTTTTTCCGGATCATCTCAAGACCCAGCAGATGAATACGGACAGTTGGGCAACCAGCGGCATGGACACCCGAAACAGCAGCACGCGGAATCTTGTGAAAACCCTGTATCTGGACCCGGTCCAGCTTAACGCCCACAACCTATGGTTGAAATCCAAATATGACCGGATGAAAAAGGAAGAAATCCGCTTTGAGCCCTATAATATCGAATCGGATTACCAGGTGCTGATTGTCAGCTATGGCACGATGAGCCGGGTGTGTCGAACCGCCATCGACAATTTAAAGGCCCAAGGCGTTGAAATCGCCATGATCCGGCCGCAAACCCTTTTTCCCTTTCCGGAAATGGCCATTCGAGAAGCCGCTGCCAAGGAAAGCTGTAAGACGGTGATCAGCATCGAAATGAGCATGGGTCAGATGGTTGAAGATGTCGAGCGTAGCGTTCAGGGCAGAAAACCGGTTGAATGGTATGGAAAATGCGGGGGAGAAGTCCCGACGCCCGAGGAAATCATGGAAGTGGTTCAATCTTATGTTACGCCTGAGCGAAAGGAGCAGAACTAATGGGAAAGACCTTTCATAAACCCGAAGCCCTTTCAAGTCAACAGACCCATTACTGTCCGGGATGCACTCACGGAGTGATTCACAGACTGGTAGCGGAAGTGATTGATGAATTGGGAATCCGCGGCCGTACCGTCGGTATCGCCCCCGTGGGGTGCGCGGTTCTGGCCTATAATTATTTCACTTGTGATTTTCAGGAAGCGGCTCACGGCAGGGCGCCTGCCATGGCCACCGGCATCAAGCGTGTCAGGCCCGATCTGATGGTGTTTACCTATCAGGGGGACGGCGACCTGGCCAGCATCGGCATGGGCGAAATCATTCACGCCGCCAACCGGGGTGAAAAATTCACCACCATTTTTGTCAACAATGCGGTTTACGGCATGACCGGCGGCCAGATGGCGCCGACCACCATGCCCAATCAGCGCACCACCACATCTCCTTTTGGCAGAAATGTCGCGGACGTCGGCATGCCGATCAAGGTGGCGGAGCTTCTGGCGGCCCTGCAGACACCGGCATACATCACCCGGCAAACCGTCATTCGGCCCAAATATATCGTGAAAGCCAAAAAAGCCATCCGAAGGGCCTTCGAATATCAAATGGAAGGAAAATGCTTCAGCCTGGTTGAAGTGGTCAGCACCTGCCCCACCAACTGGGGGATGACGCCCATGGAAGCCATAAACTGGTCGGAGAATACCCTGCTTCCCTATTATCCACTGGGAGACGTCAAAACACCCGAACCCATGAGCGGAGGGACAGATGCAAAGTGAAGTCATGTTTGCCGGTTTTGGCGGCCAGGGCATTCTATTAAGCGCCAAGATTTTAGCTCATGCCGCCATGGAACAAGGGTTTGAAGTCGTATGGATACCTTCCTACGGTCCCGAAATGAGAGGAGGAACCGCTTACTGCATGGTCGTCATCAGCGATCGGCCCATCGGATCCCCCATCATTCGAAACCCCACGCACCTGGTGGCCATGAATCGACCCTCGCTGGAAAAATTTGCTCCCGTGGTCAAACCGGGAGGCGTTATTTTGATCAACAGCTCCCTGATAACCGTTGGCTGCGGCAGAACCGATGTGGACGAATTCATCGTTCCGGTCAATGACATCGCCATTGGCCTGGGAAGCATCCGATCCGCCAATATTGTCGCCCTGTCCGCTTTTGCGGCCCGGAGCAAAATGGTGGACAATGATATCCTGCGCGAATGCGTCAAGGAAGAGTTTTCCAGTAAAGCCAAACTCATTCCCTTGAACATGAAGGCGGTGGATGAAGGACAGAAGGCCGCTAAAATATCGAGTCCATGATGATTATTAAGATCCCCGAATACATTCAGTCTATCGAGCCCTATAAGCCCGGAAAGCCCATTGATGAGCTGGCCAGGGAATACGGCATTCAAAACGCCATCAAGCTGGCTTCAAACGAAAACCCGTTAGGGCCCTCTCCCCTGGCGGTTCAGGCGATCACCCTTGCCTTGTCCAACCTTCACCGGTATCCGGACGGCAGAGGGCATGACCTGACGGTTAAGCTGTCCAGTCGTCTGGGTTTTTCTCCGGATCATTTCGTCCTGGGCAATGGCTCCGACGATTTGATCGGCATGCTGACCCGGGCTCTGCTTCAGCCCGGGGATGAGGCTATTATCCCCACGCCTTCGTTTTTAATGTATGACATTGATGTCCGAAGCGCCGGCGCCATTCCCGTTCATGTGCCCCTGCGGTCTCTGTCGATTTGCGCCAATGATCTTCTGGAAAGGGTGACTTCCCGGACCCGAATGGTTTTTATCTGCAATCCCAACAATCCGACCGGCACGGTGATGTCCCGGAATGATTTCGAAAAATTTATCGGGGCGCTTCCACCGGGTATCATCGTGGTGGTGGATGAGGCGTACATGGAGTTTGTCAGGGATCCGGACTGTTTCAAAAGTATGGCATACATTCTGGGCAATAAGCCGGTTGTGGCCTTAAGAACTTTTTCCAAAGCCTACGGCCTGGCCGGGCTTCGGATCGGTTATGGCGTCATGGCGCCCGAACTTGCCGGAATTCTCCACCGGATTCGTCAGCCGTTCAATGTCAGCCTGCTGGCTCAGGCCGGAGCTGTTGCCGCTTTGGAAGATGAGGCGTTTTTAAACAAAACCGTACAAACCGTGCATGAAGGTCTCGATTACCTGTATGTGGAACTGGACAGGATAAAAGTCCGGTATTTTCCCACTCAGGCCAATTTTTTTCTAATTGATGCCGGGCAGGACGCGGATATGGTTTTTGAAAACATGCTGAAAAAAGGCGTGATTGTTCGTTCCATGTCTTCCTATGGCTATCCGGAATACATCCGGATCAACACGGGCCTTCCGGAAGAAAACAAACGGCTGATTCAGGCCATAAAGCAGGTACTGTGAATGCGCCCGGTCTCCATTGACGACTCCCGTTCGGCGGCAACTTCCTTGTTGATCACCATAGACGGGCCCGCGGGCGCCGGAAAGACAACGGTCAGCCGGCTTCTTGCCGAACAGCTCCAATACCGGTATCTGGACACCGGCGCGCTTTATCGGTCGGTTGCTTACAGCATCCTCATAAACAACATTGATTTTGAGGACGATGCGGCACTGACCGCGCATCTAAAGGAATTCGATTTGACCCATCGCGCGGATAAAAATGGATTTCGCCTGCTTTGGAAGGATCGGGATATCACGGATCAAATCAGAACTCCCGAAATCTCCATGATGGCGTCCGCTGTTTCCGCCAAACCCGCTGTGCGAAACTTTCTTCTGGGTATGCAGCGGGAAATGGGAAACGGCAAAGCCCTGGTGTGTGAAGGCCGCGACATGGGAACGGTGATATTTCCGGAAGCGGATATCAAGTTTTTCCTGGACGCCGACCCGCATGTGAGAGCCTGTCGGCGGTACAAGGAAATGCCGCCCAAGACGGCCGTCACCCTGAAGGATATTTCCAGGGACATGCTTCAAAGGGATCAAAATGACAGCCGGCGAGCACTTGCCCCGCTGAAACCCGCAGGCGACGCCATTCGGATTGACTGTACCCATATCGATCCTCAGGCGGTGGTCGGGCAGATGATGGCCTGCATCGTTTCAATGTTGAAGAATAGGAGTCGGTAGACAGGAGTCAGAAGACCCTTCATCTTCGATTTATTGTTAATCCCTTATTTTTTTTCAGCGCAATGATGTGTAAAAATTGTCTCCCGCGATAACGCAAAGAATACCAGTCTGGTTCTGACTTTTCTTAAAAAATATAATTATTGTTTTTTTAAAGACAGTCTGATATAAAAGAAAAGATATACTGGCAACAGTATATGGTTTAGCAGGTAAAATAAGGCTAAGGGGGATAGTTAACTTTCATGGAAAATGACACAGAAATCAATTCAGAACCAACAATTCAAACTCCGGTAGTTATTCCAATGAACCAGGTGGACACGTTTGATGATGCCCAGGAGGCATCTGAAGGCATGGACAACCTGATGGAAATGTACGAGGAGAGCTTCAAGCGCTTTGCCGAAGGCGAAGTGGTTACGGGTCGTATCATTTCGGTAGACAAAGATCACGTGCTGGTGGATATCGGATACAAATCCGAGGGCCAGATCCGGATTCACGAATTCCGGGATGAGAATGGGAACATCGTCGTCAAGACCGGCGATTCGGTTGAGGTCATGGTGGAATGGTGGGATGATGAAAATGAAGTCGTCATTCTTTCCAAGGAAAAAGCCGCCAAGGTCAAGGTGTGGGACGATATCAAAAAAGCCCATGATAATGATGAGGTGATTCAGGGTATTATTCTGGCACGCGTTAAAGGCGGTTTTTCCGTCGATGTCGGTGTCCAGGCGTTTTTGCCCGGATCTCAGGCGGATCTTCGCCCGATTCGCAATCTGGACGAAATGGTTGGAAAGACCTTCAATTTTAAGGTGCTGAAATACAACCGAAAACGAAGCAATATCGTTCTCTCCAGACGCGCCCTGCTCGAGCAGGAAAGAGAAACCAAACGGTCCGCAACATTGACCACCATCCATGAAGGCAAAATCCTGAGCGGAACCGTAAAAAACCTTACCGAATATGGCGTATTTGTGGATCTGGGCGGCGTTGACGGCCTGCTTCACATTACCGATATTTCGTGGGGAAGGGTCAAACATCCCTCCGAACTCTTTAAAGTCGGCGATGAAATTACCGTCAAGGTATTGAATCTGGATGTTGAAAAAGAACGCGTCTCCCTGGGAATGAAACAATTGACTCAAGATCCGTGGATTGCCGCGGTTGAAAAATATCCGATTGGAGCCCGCATTAACGGAAAAGTGGTCAGCCTTACCGATTACGGTGCATTTGTCGAACTTGAAGAAGGCATTGAAGGCCTGATCCACGTTTCTGAAATGTCCTGGACCCGGAAAGTTCGCCATCCTTCCAAGATCGTCTCCATCGGCGACATGGTTGAAGCCGTTGTACTGGACATCAAACCGGAAAATCGCCGGATTTCTCTGGGAATGAAACAGATCGCCCCCAATCCCTGGGATGTGATCAGCGAAAAATACCCGGTGGGCACGACCATCGAAGGCAAGATCAAGAACATCACGGACTTTGGTATCTTCATCGGAATTGATGAAGGCATTGACGGTCTGGTTCATATTTCCGATATTTCCTGGACAAAACGCATTAAACACCCCTCGGAAATCTATAAAAAAGGGGATGTGATTCAAGCCATTGTTCTGGATATCGAAAAAGACAACGAGCGGTTTTCCTTGGGTATCAAGCAGCTTCAGCCGGACCCCTGGAAAACAGTGGCACAGCGGTATGAAGTGGGCAAGATCATTACCGGTACCGTCACCAACCTGACGGATTTCGGTATCTTTGTCGAACTTGAGGAAGGCATCGAGGGGCTGGTTCATGTTTCTGAAATCAGCAAGGAAAAAATCAAGACGCCGGTCGGCAAATTCAACATCAACGACGTCATTACGGCGCGGGTTATGAACATCAACAGCGATGAAAGACGAATCGGACTTTCCATCAAGCGTCTTGAAGTGGAAGATGAACAGGCACTCTTGTCCGAGTATGTCAACAGCATGAAGCCCGGACCCTCGACTTTTGGGGAACTTCTCAAGGAAAATCTCCAGGAAAAGTTGAGCAACGATTCCAATCAGTAACGCTTTTGTTATGAAAGCGAGAAATTGCTTTAACCTCTCCCTTTGAAAAAAGGGGGAGGAAACAACTTATATATTCACCCGTTCCCATGATTTCTTTTTGGGAGCGGAGAATCTTCTCAGGCCTTGGCGATTCTGCCACAATTCAGTCCTGCCGTTTTGTAGAACATCGCCCCCGAATTTAGCCCATCACCTTTTTATTGGAATCATATCATGTTCTCCAGAAGACACCCCTATCTGCATTTCCTGCTGATTTTTTCATCCATCGTCTCGGTTTCGGCTATCGTAATATCGCTGATTGTACTGACGGGAATCAAATACTCAACCCAGAACGATAATATTTCCGATGCTGAAGAAAAAGTCGGCGTCATCGAAGTGAAAGGCTATATTGCCGACCCCCAGGAAACCATTCAGGACATCCGCAAATATCGCGAAGACAAATCGATTAAGGCCATTGTTATTCGAATAGACTCTCCAGGCGGTGGTGTCGGCCCTTCACAGGAAATTTCCAGGGAAATCCAAAGAACACTTCAAGATAAAAAAGTTGTTGCGTCCCTTGGCGCCGTAGCGGCATCAGGCGGATATTATATTGCGTCAGCAGCCAGTGGTATAGTCGCCAATCCGGGCACGATAACCGGAAGTATCGGTGTCATTATGGGATTTACCGACATTCAGGGACTTCTTCAGAAAATCGGTGTTACGCCGGTAGTCGTCAAAAGCGGTGAGTACAAGGATATCGGCTCTCCTGTCCGCACGATGACGGATTCCGAAAGAAACCTTCTTCAGACGTTTTCGGATCAGGTTCACAGGCAGTTCATCACGGCAATTGCGGAAGGCCGGCATCTTGAATACGAGAAGGTTGCCACAGTCGCCGATGGCCGGATATTGACCGGTGAAAATGCACATGAACTGGGACTGGTTGATCGGCTCGGGAACCTGGAAGATGCCATTGCATGGGCGGGTGAGATGGGCGGCATTACCGGCAAGGTATCAGCGGTTTATGCCAAGGATAAAAAGCATACGTTCATCAAACGACTGGCCGAGTCCTCGCTTCATGAAATAATGAGTCAGCTATCCGCTTATCATCTTTTTGCAGGGTATGTTTTATAAAACAACTCGGAGCATATCCGGATGTGTGTGCTGATAAACACGGATTGTGATGCCTGGCCACTAATCAGCTCATTTTTTTATTGTTAGCTTACCATATTCTTCACCCATCAAAACATTTTTATAAGTGCTTTTGCTTTCTTGTGGGACGGTTAATTTAAAATCAACCTTACTTTGAAATACTAATACAAAATCCGAACCGCCGAATAAGAAATATCCAAGCATATCTCCCTTCTTGACTTTATTACCAACCTTGACAGTATCTTCAAAATTAACCGAGGATACCTGTGACATTCCAATCGGTAACAACGCTACCAGGCCATACTTATCAGTTTCGATAATTACGCAACCCCGTGTCTCGATATTTTGCCAACCGGGAGTATTTGCATCAAGAACATATTTCTTGGTCTTGGCGTCCCATGTTGTAATACCACCAGCGGCATCATCACTCTGAATAATGCGAACTTCTTTTATTGTTCCGTCAATCGGAAAATGATAGCGGTGATAATCGTTTACATCGAGAAATGTATGCGTTAATGTTCCATTAGCAAATGTATTCTTGTACGCGCTCTCTTCACCAATAAGCACAGCTATGGACTTAAAAACATTAGATTTGATTGTAATGCCTTTTTTATTCATAATGATAGAGTTTTTATCAATTTTCCATACGCCTTGAGGCTTTGAATCGGCAGGGGACGATACGATTGATGGGTCATTTGGAGATGCAATCGGGCGTTGATCAGGCGATTTCAGATACCTTGCAAAAAAATCATTGAATGTTTTCCATTTTGATGGATCTTCATACCAACCTTTATTCAAACCGAATCTTTCATCTTCCAAAGCTTTTTTGTAGTACTCATCTTTCCATGAATCCTCTTTGCTTAAATACACACCCCATTCTTTTGTAAAATTGATTAACCATGTACGATATGGTTCATGGTATTGCAGTGAATTATTGTAATACCCTTTATTCTTTAATTCTGGAAGTGGTTGATCATTAATGAAATAGAAGTAATCTAAACTCTGATCGATTTGATCGTACAATTTTGAATATGGAAGATTTTGTAGAATTGACCAAGGCATTGCCTTTGCTGCCCAATCTGCAAAAATATAATAATCTTCTAACGTCTGGGCTGGATTTGTTACCTTGTCCGGATTAATTTTTTTTGCTTTTTCAATTGAATTAATAAGCATTCTTTTTACTTCTGAATTATGCTCTACCATAGTTATCAATTGCTCTGTAATGGGTTCATGCTTTGTTTGTACCGCCCTGTTGTCCTGTGCAAGGGCGTTAAAGCTCAAAAGAGAACATAATGCAACAACAGACAATAACCATGCCAGGGTTTTTCTAGTTTTCATAATCATTTCTCCTTTAGTCGATTCCAGTCCAGCGGCCGGTTAATATTGTAAATTAGATAAGGCGTCCTCCAATATCCAATATTCCAATGGATGCCCCCCCCCTTGCCACAGCTTTATGGATCTAAGTACGTTTCGCCCAGACAAGATCAGGCAAACCGCCACGTCCCGGTGCATATCCGGGTGTGTGCTGATAAACCCGGATTGTGGTGTCCGGCCGGGAATGCCCCAGAATTTCTGAGGTCGCTTTCAGATCCGCATTCCAGTAATGAACATTACAACAAGATAAATAAAGCTACCAGCTAAATAATTGACCACGAAACATGGAACCCAAATACATATCGTCAAAACTGCTGGAATATCAGTGCTGTAGCTTAATCTGGGGAGTGGATCTGGGAAACCATAAAATGTAAGATGGAATAAAAAATAACCAATGATTCCTTTTTGAAACCATTGGTTATGATGGGGATTTGGCTTGAAAAACTGAATGACAAAAATGCAGTGAGAAGCAGAAAATATGCTGGGTACAACAAAATATTACTGAAAACTTGCTCGGGAAATATCTGCAAGTATTTATTTCTATGTGGTCGGGACGACTGGATTTGAACCAGCGACCCCAGCGTCCCGAACGCTGTGCTCTACCAGGCTGAGCCACGTCCCGACTCATCTCTCTTTTTTATGACAGCAGCGTCCAATTGTCAATTAAAAACAATCAGATCATGAGCCGTGAAGTGCTTTTCTCCGGAATGGAACCCTTCTTTTGCCTCCCCCTTGTATAAATAGGGAAAGGCAATTCACAAATCGTTTATGAAAAAGGGTGAGTGACCACAATCGTTTCATCCCTGCCAGGCCCGACCGAGATGATGCCAATAGGAATCCGGCTCAGTTCTTCAATCCGGTCCAGGTAGTTTCGCGTGTTCCGGGGAAGGTCTTCTTTCTTGCGGATGCCTGAAATATCCTCGGACCAGCCGGGAAGCGTTTCATAAACCGGTTTGCATTTGGACAACACCTTCAGGCTGGAGGGGAATTCCGTCAGCACCTTGCCCTGATATGCATATCCGGTGCAAATGCTTAACGCATCAAAGCCGCCCAGCACGTCCAGTTTGGTGATGGTCAGGCTGGTCAGCCCGTTCAGTCGCACCGCATTGTTCAGTACAACCATATCGAGCCAGCCACAGCGCCGTTTCCTGCCGGTTGTGGCGCCGAATTCGGCGCCTTTCTGCTGAATCCGATCCCCGGTTTCATCAAACAGCTCCGAGGGGAATGGCCCCTGTCCCACGCGGGTCGTGTATGCCTTGACAATGCCGATCACACCGGTGATCCGTCCGGGTCCGACGCCGGACCCGCAGCAGGCATTTCCTGAAACCGTATTGGATGAGGTGACATAGGGATAGGTTCCGTGATCGATATCCAGATGGGTTCCCTGCGCACCCTCAAAAAGAAGCTGTTTGCCTGCGGAAATGGCTTGATCCAGTTCAACCGAAGCATTGGTCACATAGGGCAAAAGGCGTTCCGCATACCGGCTGAAGGTTTCAATAATGGGCTGTGGGTCCAGGGGAGCGGTTGAAAGATAGTTTTTAAGATAATAATTTTTTTCATCCAGAAAAGACAGAAGCCTTTCTTTAAACAGCTCAGGATCGATTAATTCAACGAAACGAATGCCTCGCCGGGAAATCTTGTCTTCATAACAGGGACCGATACCGCGGCCGGTGGTGCCGATTTTCTGAGCGCCCATGAGATGCTCACGGGCAACATCAATCAGCTTATGATAGGGCATGATCAAATGGGCCAGTTCGCTGATCTTCAGTTTCTCCGGTCCCACATCAATGCCCCTGCCGGTGAGATAGTCCATTTCATCAATCAGCACCTGAGGATCCACGACCACTCCGTTGCCGATATAACAGATTTTTTTCTGCAGGATACCGGAAGGAACCAGATGGCTGATGAACTGTTCACCATTTACCACCATGGTGTGACCGGCATTGTTCCCGCCCTGAAACCGGACCACGACATCGGCAAGATCCGCGAGCAGATCGACAATTTTCCCCTTACCCTCATCCCCCCACTGGGTTCCAACAATTACTATATTTGCCACGCGTCGCTCCTTTGGTTAATGACTCCATAAGAAAGTCATCAAAAAATTTCCAGCAAGACCCTTCGGGTCGGCAATCTCATCAAACCCAAGGAATGCACCAGCCTACCCGATCGGATGAGATCTCCTGTCCCGGAAAAAGCGTTGCAGGATCTCTCTGCATTCGGTTTCACAAACCCCGGGAATGACTTCCAGGCTGTGGTTCAGACGCTTGTCGGCCGATAAATCATACAAAGATCCGGCAGCGCCCCATTTGGAATCTTTGGCTCCGTAAACAAGCCGACTGACCCGAGCGTGAATGATTGCTCCCATACACATCATACAGGGCTCTACCGTAACATACAGCGTGGTGTTTAACAATCGGTAATTCTGAATCTGTCTGGCCGCATGGCGAAGCGCCAAGATTTCCGCATGTGCCGTCGGATCGGACAATGAAATGGTCTGATTATGTGTTGAAGCCAGCACCAATCCCGATTCCGAAATCAAAACAGCGCCAACCGGCACTTCTTCTTCCTGAAATGCCGCTGCTGCCTCGGAAAGCGCCAGATTCATCACAATGCCGTGAGCGTTTGCCCGATCGATATCTGCTTTTGGGAATGGCATCCTGGTGTAAAACCCCTGTCAGGTTATCATTGACATTATCGTCCGTTTAACCTATAAATACAAAATAATTTGCGCCCGTAGCTCAGCTGGATAGAGTACCGGACTACGAATCCGTCGGTCGAACGTTCGAATCGTTTCGGGCGCGCCATAAAATTAAGGGGTTATCCTAACGGGTAGCCCCTTTTGATTTCAGGTGTGCCTATAGTTGTTTTTCTTTTATCTACAGCAATAAAACCACGCAAAATAAAATTTTCCCAACGCTAAAATCACCTTTTGTATGAGCGAACTGGCAGCGCACCAGTTATCAACCGTGATCGGACTTTGTTTTTTCAGTATATTTTTCTGGTTTCTTACCGGCGCCTTTCGCATGGAATCATCCGGACAGGCGCTGGGGGTAGGGGCCATGTGGGTCGTTTTGACGATTCTATTTGAATTTGTTTTCGGCCATTTTGTAATGGGGCATCCGTGGAGTAAGCTTTTTACGGATTATAATATTCTTGAAGGCCAGCTGTGGTCTATAGTTCTGCTCTGGACGTTTATCGGACTCTATGTTTGTTTTAAGATCAGGTTCGAAAAATAAAATAGACCGCGCCCATCAGGCAAAATCCTGCCCACAGAAAGTCCAGTTTAAGGGGTTGATTCATATAGAAAACGGTAAACGGCACAAAAATCGACAGGGTGATGACTTCCTGCATGATTTTTAATTGTGGCAAACTAAGCGCGGAATAGCCGATACGATTGGCGGGAACCTGAATCAAATATTCAAAGAGCGCAATTCCCCAGCTTGCCAGCGCGGCAATATACCATTTGTTTCCGGAGAAATTTTTCAAATGGCCATACCAGGCAAATGTCATGAAAAGATTTGATAAAATCAATAAAAATGCAGTTTGAATAAAAATAGTCATGAGCGCTTATCTTTTAATGGATAAATTGACACATCAACAATGAAAAAAGGGGTTCAATAAGAACCCCTTTTTTCGGCGGGTTTGGGGCAGTGCTGAGCTCAATGCGCTATTCGATCTTGATCTGGATTTGTTTTGGCTTTTGTTCTTCAGGTTTGGGTATTTCAATTTCCAAGACCCCATCCTTAAAAGTGGCCTTGATGTTTTCCGGATTTATGGCTGAAGGTAGCGTAAATGCCCGGTAAAACGATCCGAAACTCCTTTCCTTCCTGAAATATTTGTCTTCATTCACTTCCTTGACTTCAACCCGTTCCCCTTTCAGGGTCAGAACGTTATCCTTGATTTCGATGGAAACATCGTCTTTTGTAACCCCGGGAAGTTCAGCATGGATGATAATCGCATCTGCCTTGTCATATATATCCACAACAGGCTTCCATGCGCTTAAAGAAAAATCTTCATCCGCTAACGAACGGGGGAAAGCATCGTGAAACAGACGATTGATGCTATCCTGCAAACTGGCTACAGCTCCATAAGGTTGCCATCTGACGAGTGCCATAATTCCACCTCCTATGATAGATGTTTTTATGACGCCAACTGCTTACGCACTGGCCGGATTAATATATAGCTTTATTAATTCAAATGCTTATCTTTGATTTCAAATCTAATCATATTTTGTTTCATGTCAAGTGGAAGAATCGTTTTTTTCAGGTAAGCGCAACCGTGTTCAAAATCGCTCGATCAGTTTATCTATCAGAAATGTGCTTTCTCTCATGGCCTGTTCGCCAAAAGGGCCGAACCATTCGGCGATCTTTTGAAACTCCTTCTGGAATAAACCTTTGTTGCCGTTTTCCAGCATTTCAAGGTTTTCTTGGAGGGACTGGATATAATCCTTCAGTAGGTCCCGGCGCTGTTCGGATGCAAAAATGATCTCGGAATACAGGGAGGGATCCTGGGCAAACAGCCGGCCCACCATCCCCAATTCCAGGCGGTAAATGGGGCTGGAAAACTCCAGTGTTCTGGAAAGGGAAATTCGTCTTCTATTGAGGAACTGACCGAATGCGAAGGTGGCAAAATGGCGAAGCGCCTGAACAATCCCCATGATGTCATCATGCTCCCTGGCATCGGACCGGACAACAACGGCGCCCCATGTGGCAAACTGGTCCAGAACCCACTGGCAGGCGTCGTCATTCCTTCCGGGTGTTGCCACGATGATCTGTTTGTCCAGACTGGATGTGGTCGGCCCGAATAACGGGTGAAGACCAATTACCGGTCCGGCGTGGGCTTTCAGCATTTCTTCCAGGGGCTGCTCCTTGATGCTGGTGATATCGCAAAGAACGGCTTTTGCCGGCATAAAGGGGCCGATGTCTCGAATGACTTCGCAGGAAACGTCAATGGGAACACCGACCATCGCAAGGTCTATTCCATCGCACAATTGGCCCGCATCCGGCCAGTTATCCTTGTCCAGGATGCGGACCTGATATCCGGCCCGGCGAAAACACTCCTGAAAATAGCGTCCCATGCCTCCTTTCCCGCCCACAAGAAGGACAACCCCATCGGAACGAACGGACTTAAGGGCCATGCTCCCGGTTTGCACAACCCGGGACCGGCGAATGATGGTACGGTAGATTTCCTCGATGAAATCCGGGTTCAACCCGGTTTTCTTTGCCTGCTGCCGGCGTCTGGAAATCAGATCTTCCTCGCGGGCCGGGTGATACACCTGAAGGTTGTGGGATTTTTTAAGCGCCGCCACATGGCCGACGACACGCTGCCGGTCAGCGAGCAGGGAGACGATCTGTGCGTCTATGGCATCAATATCCTGTCTCAGGTCGGAAAGCGCCTGATCGACGGCAGAACTTTGTATATCATCTTTCTTCAAGGATAAGCCATTTTCGCCTTCAACAGGGAGGATTCGGGATTTTATGGGTTTTTTTTTCTCCATTATCGATTACCGATCGCCTCCGATCAGGTTTCCCAGGGTTCCCAACACAGAGCCTTCTTCGGAGCTGCCCCCGCGCTGTGGCGCAGCCCGCAGCATCCTTCCGGCCAGTCTCGAAAAGGGAAGTGATTGAAGCCAAATTTTCCCCGGCCCCTGAAGCACGGCGAAAAAGAATCCCTCGCCACCAAAGAGCGCGGTTTTAATGTTTCCGGTCTGCTGGATACCAAACTGCACGCTGGGTTCAAACGCCACAATACATCCGGTATCCACATGAAGGATTTCCCCCGCGGAAAGCCGGCGTTCCATGACCGTGCCGCCCGCGTGAATAAAAACCATGCCGTTTCCCTCCAGTTTTTGCATGATGAAGCCTTCGCCGCCAAAAAGACCGGTCAGGATTTTGCGCTGAAAATATATGCTGATGCTGACCCCCTTGGCGGCGCACAAATAGCTGTCCTTCTGGCAGATCAGGCACCCCCCGACAGTTGAAAGCTTGATCGGAAGGATGTTCCCGGGATATGGCGCGCCAAAAGCGACATGTGCCTTCCCGCTTCCGGTATGGGTAAAAACCGTCATAAACAGCGTCTCGCCCGTTAGAAGACGTTTTCCGGCGCCCATAAGTTTATCCATGAAAGTTCCGCTCATGCTGGAGACGGAGCCATCCCCAAAAATGGTTTCCATCTGAATCGTGCTGTCCTTGTACATCATGGCCCCGGCTTCGGACACGGCACTTTCTCCGGGGTCCAGTTCAATTTCAACAAACTGCATTTCGGAACCCAATATTTTATAGTCGATTTCATCAGCCTGGCTTCTGGCGCCAAAAGGCGGCGGACTCATCGCCGACATGGCCGGAGCCTGCAGCTCGGGAACTTGTGACATCAGAACCCACGATGCAAATCCTTCCCGCCACGCATAACCGTTTGGATTCCTTTGAACCTGCTGAATCGCCTGTTCGGTTTCCATCGGGCCCATCTGATTGCCGTCGTAACTGAGATACCACTGGGACATTGTAGCCTCCTTCCAACCCTTCCCATTTGAACGGAGCCAGCCGATGAATCCCCGTGAGGGCGTCCCGATGAAATGCAGGCGTTTCCATTCAGTATGCAAAATCATTTATTGACAACATTTTTTCATCATACTACGTATTTATCGAATCTAAAAATATTTTTTACTATTTTACGATAATTCGTATGCAAAATCTATATCGGATCCCGTGAAATGAAAGTTGCTTTGGGGTTAACCCTTTTGGCAGAAGCTGTTTTTGAAATAGAGAAATCCAAAGTTTCGCGGCAGGTAATTCGCCATCATTTTTGGCTTTTAAATAAACATTCCCAAAAAGATGAGGGTATAAAGGGAAGTGGCAAAACAAATGGCTGATAAAATCTGTGGGTTCATTTTCTGATGCCTCCTGTTTTGAGTGTTATCGACGTTCGGGTT
>CAIVVZ010000293.1 GCA_903909505.1 uncultured Desulfobacteraceae bacterium | reverse complement strand
GTTCTTTTTGTGTTTCATCATCCTTGGAGAACAGCCTCGCTCTTGGGGTTATATCATTGTCACAATCTTTCTCGAATTGATTGCACCCAAGTCTGAACAATGACATAATGCGAATAATTCATCTATTCTTGAAAATCGATACGGAAGGAGCCAGAGAGTATGTACGTTGTCAGGATGATCCGGAGGGGGTGGCTTCCGTCCACGGCATGTGGATGGATTCTCTTTATTGCAATAGCCTGTTTGAGCACCGGCTCAAAGGCAAACGCCTATGATGGACTGGTGGAGAAGAAAGTTTTCGAGATTCCGTCTTACACTACAGCGGGCGCCCATGTCATCAAGACCGTGAGGATGGGCTACGAGACTTATGGAAAACTCAACCAGGACGGCAACAACGCCATCCTGATACCCCCTTTCTTTGGCGGGACCTCTCATGCAGCCGGGAAATATACTCCGGCAGATAGCCTCCCCGGCTATTGGGATGGTATTATAGGACCTGGCAGGCCGCTTGACACCGAGAGGTTTTTTGTCATTAGTACTGACGGACTTGTAAATCCCAATACCAAGGACGGCATAACAGTAAGCAGCGGCCCAGCCTCCACGAATCATGATACCGGAAAGCCCTATTGCATGACATTCCCGACGATCTCCATTCGCGATTTTGTAGACGTCCAAAAGGCGCTCATCGACCACCTGGGCGTGAAGAGAATCTATGCAGTGATAGGATTATCCATGGGAGGGATGCAGGCCTTCGAATGGGCAGCGGCCTATCCCGAAATGGTTGATCGCATAATACCCGTCGTCGCGATCGCACAATGCAATGCTTTCGAAATCGGGATAATAGACTCCTGGGTTGCTTCCATCATGCTGGACCCACACTGGAACGGTGGGAACTACTATGCCAGGGAAGCGCCAATAGAGGGGGTCAAGATGTCAATGAAAGTTGTGATCCTTCAGACCCGCCATTCCGATTGGGCGAATAAGGTTTTCGAACGAAAATGGGCTTCATCTGACAAAGATCCCGCAAAGAGCATGGAAAATCGCTATTCCGTGCAGAAGTTCCTTGACGAAACATCATCCAAGTTGGCCACGCAGTATGACGCCAACCACGTTATCTATCAACTCCGCGCCATTCAGCTCTTTAGTGTAGGGGGCAAGGATTCACTTGCAGAAGGTCTCAAGAAAATCAAAGCGAAGGTGCTCATGCTACCCGCCAGGAATGATCTGCTTTTCCCCCTGGCCGATTCCAGCGAAATACGCAATCTTCTCATGAAGCAGGGCAACCAGGTTAACTTTTTCGAGCTGGAAGGTCCTCTCGGGCATATGACCGGGATAACGGGGATCTCCCAGGCTACAGACGTAATTGCCCGGTTTCTCTCAAATTGACGGCTACACAGTCAATAAAGCCACGCCTTCCAAGGTAATTAATTTCTTTATCTGTTATTTCTGAGATTGAATTATGCAAGAATTGTTGACATTTCAAATATGGTTTTAGATATTTCAAATAGGTCACCCATACAAAATAGCGATGAGCCTCAATTTCTCTCAAAAGCATCTTTAAGAGGCAAAAAGGCCGCAATGTTGGGCAGTAGTGGGATCGGCCTATTCTCTAACTCTTTTTTGTGTATCTCCGATCACCTCATCACCATCACCCTTTGTTACAGCCCTGTTTCTTTATCCGTGATAGCAGTAAAAACCTTCGATCCTTGTGGTTCCACAGCCACCGAACAACATTCGCAGACCATCTTCGGAATCATGCTTCCGAAGTTTGACAAAGCTTGGATCGTCAAGCTTTGAGCCCTGTTCGACCACAAAATCCCCATCCCAGCGGTTTTCCTCCAGCAGCCGGTATCCAAAGGCTGCATTGCCCGATCCGGTGGCTGGATCCTCCAGGTAGCCGTACTTCGGGGCAAATACGCGGGTGCGGAAGCGGCAGGAGGCCGTCCGGGTCTCCTTAACGGACACATGGACGATGTCGATGCCGTTTTCCAGGCAGAAAATTCGGAGTTTTTCATAATCGGGGCTGATAGAGAGGCATCCGTCCAGACTGCGGACAGGGACCAAAAGAGTTCTTAGGCCTCCGTCGACCAGCCTTAGCGGCATCTTGTCATCGATCACTGTGGTATCGATGTCCAGGGCATCTGCTACCTGTTGCACGGTCAGCCAGCAATCAAGATAATGCGGGGCCGGTGCCATGATGTAGATGGCGTCTTCTTCTTCGATATGGTTGAAGACAGAAAGCCTCCCGGCCTTCACATGGATTGGGACCTCTTTTTCCTCGTTTTCGGCTCCGCTGGAGAGTAGATCATACATGATGGCGATTGTCGCATGGCCACAGAAGGCTACTTCACACTCCGACGAGTAAAAACGGAGGCGGTACTGTCCGTCTGGTTTGCTGACGAATCCGACTTCATTGACAAAGCCTTTCAGCTCTAACGCGATTTTCTGCATTCCGGCTTCATCGAGAGATCCTTCCTCATCTAAAAGGATGTAGCCGGCCGGATTTCCGGGAGCCAGCCCTTTTGTGAAAGCGTCGATCTTTTTGAATTTCAGTTTTTTCATGAGTTATCCTCCTTGTTATACAAATACTCGGTCTTCTCCGAGATGAGACGGCGGGGTGAAAAAAATCAAGCGCAATGCTTCAATGCCGGGATTGCAGAGCTTGTGGACCATGGCGGGCGGAACCTCGAAAACATCACCGGCCTTTATCGGGAAGGATGCAGTCCATACGACGGATGTTCCTTCGACCCAGCCTGTCTCCATGAGACCTTCCCCCGAAACGACCTGGTAGATCTCTCCTCCGGTGTGATGATAGTGGGCCGGCAGTTTTTTTCCGGGCTTCAACTCCGCCACATAGATGGAAACGGAGCTTTCTGTGAGTCTGCGGAGCGTGATATCGGATTTCTCATCCTGCTGCAGCAATGAGAAAACATGGGCCGTGTTGAATATTTCCATAGATCTTCCTTATGTGATATAGTATATTTATTTCCTACTCACCGGAATATATACTATATAGGAAATAAATGCAACATATTGTATTGGAAATAATTTATCATGGGTTACAATGATTCTGGAGGGGAAATATATAAATGAATGATATCAATAAAAGCATATCAAAAAACCTGAAGCAGATTCGCAGGGAGAAAGGACTCACCCTTGAAGGGCTTTCCGCCGGCACCGAAGTCAGCAAAAGTATGCTGGGTGAGATCGAAAGAGGCACCACCAATCCGACCATTTCCGTCCTTTGGAAGATCGCCGAAGGCTTGAAGGTGCCGCTGACCAGCCTTTTTGAAGACAAGAGGAAGGAGTTAGATCATGTGAAGGCGGATCGGATGCGGCTGATGGATGATTCTAATGGCTGTAGCATATACAGCATATTTCCTTATTATGACGCCCACAAGTCAGAGATGCTGAACCTGGTGATACGTCCAGGGGCGGTGTTGTCGAACAGCGGCCATATGAACGGCATTGACGAATACATCCATGTGGTCCGGGGACAGGTGAAGCTGACATTGGACGGGGAAACCCTTCTGCTGAAGGAAGGGGATTCAGTCCGGTTCAAAGGGTCGATGCCCCATGAATTCACAAACCCGGGGAGAAAGGAGGCCGTTCTGCTGAATGTGCTTCACTACAGATGAAGGCCAAAAAACAAGAGGACATTCGCAGAATTGAGGGACAGTAAACATATTAGATAGTCAGCATCATCAAGGGCCAGATCTTACACAAATTCTTTTGCACACTCCGGACAGATGCCATGGCTAAAATGGCGCTTGCACCCTGGCTTAACCACTTGGAATTGTTATCAAGATCGATTCTTTCATATCCTTAAGAAAAGCAATAAGGGGGGGTTGAAAGGCAAACACCACTAAGATGCCGGAGCAAGGTCAACGGGTCCCATAACATTAAAACTATTGGAATTTTTATTGATTTCAACGCTGAGATAATCATGCATGCATTATGGCATGATAAACTATCTGTTTGACACTTGATGTTTTCTCCTTCAAAATAGAAAATGAATATTGTTTGTTGATCCATGTAATATGGGTCCTCCAGCAATCAGATGTTGTTGTCTTACTTTTCATAAGGGAAGAACTCCATGATTTCCGGAAACGATTCTTTCGACAAAGACGGGTTAAAGGAGAAAAAAATTGATCTGCATACCATCGCTTCAGTGTCCCCTGTCGGCTTGGTGGTGATTGATGCGGACAAGAACGTGGTTTATGTAAATCCTGCCTCGGAGCAGTTGTTCCAAAAAAAATTATCGGAATCCGAAACCTGCCGATGCGGCGAATACATCTCCTGCTCCAACCGGAAAATAAATGCATCCGGCTGCGGGCATTCCGTCGACTGCCCCTCATGCCCTTTACGCAATGCGATCCAGTGCATACTGGTCGAAGGCAGCGACCGCATTTTTTCCGGCGAAATCCGGTTGACCCGTGATCCTGATTGCCGGCAGATATGGATTAAATATCAGGCAAAAAATCTGGTTATCGGCGGTCAACGGTTTGCAGCGATCGCAGCAGACGATATCACGGAACAAAAAGTCAGAGAAGAACGGCTGATGGAGAGCGAAGAAGGGTTCCGAACGTTGGCAAACAGCGGGCAGGCCCTGATCTGGACTTCCGGTCTGAATATGAACTGCGATTATTTTAACCAGCCGTGGCTGGATTTTACCGGACGGACAATGCAGCAGGAACTGGGATGCGGGCGGCTTGAAAACGTGCATCCCGAGGATCGAACCGGTTGCCTCAACACTTATGTCGATGCATTCAAGAACAGGCGGCATTTCAAACTGACATACCGGATTCGAAGACATGACGGCGAATACCGCTGGCTCGATGACTTCGGCTGTCCCCGATATGATGCCAAAAGAAATTTTCTTGGCTATATCGGCCATTGTCTGGATATCACCGACCGGAAACAAACAGAGGATCAACTCGCCGGGCAATCGGTCTTTACCCAGCGCATCCTGGATACGACGGACGCCCACATTGCCATTGTGGATGAAAATGGAACCATTCTGGCTGTAAACCGGGCATGGCGAAGGTTTGCAATCGCCAATCAGGCCGGCAATGACGAATCAAAATGGGGTGTTGGCGCAATGTATTTTCGATCCTGGAACAGCGATGACGGAGATGCCAGTTTTGCCAAAGAGGCTTTTGCCGGTTTGCGCGAAGTGCAAACCGGCAGTCTCTCAAAATTCGAGATTTCTTATCCTTGCCACTCGCCCGAAGAAGAGCGCTGGTTTTTCATGCGGGTTCTGCCCATGGTCGAATGCACGCACCAGGTCATGGTTGTGCATACGAATATCACGGCCCTTAAACAAACAGAGGAAAAGCTTCGGCTTATTTCCAACCAGTTGCTGACCATACAGGAAAAAGAGCGGAAACGAATCGCTATCGAACTGCACGATCAGCTTGGTTCGGATCTGATGACATTGATGCTGACGATTCGTTCCTTTCAGAATCGACTGGGTTCAAAACAGAACAGGTTAAGGCAGTTTTGCGATGAAACCCTGAAGCAGATCGATGCCATGGCCGATAATGTCAAACGACTGGCACGGGATCTCAGCCCATCGATTCTGGAGGATCTGGGATTGGCGGCCGCCCTGAGATGGCTTATTCGTGAGTTTGGCCGGCATTGTCCCATCGAGGTTCAAGGCGATTTCGATGAAGCCGGGAGCCGGGTTCCTCCCGACAAGGAAATCGTGATATTCAGAATTTTCCAGGAAGCGCTGACCAATATCGGAAAACACGCCCGGACCGGACGGGTTTCAATCGCCGTAAAAAGAGAAATAAACGTTATTATATTTGTCATTCAGGATTACGGGCTGGGTTTTGACGTGAAAAAATGTAGTAAAATAACCACGATTGAAAAAGGGATGGGACTTGCGACCATGTCCGAAAGAGCTCAAATGCTGGGAGCGAAATTGGAGATCGACAGCACAATCGGCGCCGGAACCACCATCCGGTTGATCGTGCCCATAGAGAAAAAATGAGCCGACAACTCAAGAAAACATACCGGATTGTTCTGGCTGACGATCACCGGATGTTCCGCCAAGGGATTTGCCATATCCTCGACCGGCTCAAGGGAATCGAGGTGGCTGGCGAAGCGGACGATGGCCTGGATCTATTGAAACTGCTCAAAAAGATATCTGCCGACATGGTCATCCTGGACATTTCGATGCCCCATCTTCGAGGCATCGAAGCCATCACCGAGATCAAGGCCATTTCCTCAAAAACCAAAGTATTGATCCTGACCATGCATCAGAATACGGAATATTTTTATCACGCGGTTTGCGCCGGAGCCGAAGGCTATCTGCTTAAGGCCGATGCCGGCACAGAGCTTGAGAAGGCCATTCAAACCATTCGGGACGGACAGACATATGTCTCTCCAATTCTTTCCAGAGAGCTTACCAGCGATCTCGTTTCCTTCCATCGGAGCGGAGCATCGCTTGATAAAGAAGTCCTGACCGTTCGTCAAAAAGAGATTCTGACGTTGATCGCCGAAGGAAAATCGAACCAGGAAATCGCATTTTGCTTTAACATCAGTTTGCGGACCGTTGAGCATCATCGGGCGAATCTGATGAAACGGCTGGCCTTGAAAAATACCGCTGAACTGGTCCGATACGCCTTTCAGAAAGGGTATCTTCCCTTCCGTAAATAGACCGTTTCGACCGGATCGCATAAGTATATCTACCTATTTGAAAACCCGTAGTATCCGCAATTGTAATTGTCTATCACCCTGATATAATCTAAATGGGGGATCAGCTAAATCTGAAAAAGCTCCTCCCATTTATATAGTAACGGATAAATTGTTCTCAATATTGTTCAAGGAAAGAACTCCCTCGAAAAAAATCAAGAGCGAACGCAAATCTTCGTCGGGCATTGGATAATCATGTGAAACCGGGAAGAAATGGAGTACGACATGAACAAGCCACGCAAGAGCGCTGAATCCGACACGCTGCAGGGCGGCACGCCCTGCAGCCAGCCAGCCAGCCAGCCAGCCAGCCAGCCAGCCAGCCAGCCAGCCAGCTATATGAGTTTTCCAGGGAAAATGCCGCCTCTGTCGCCGGAAAACATAGAAGCCCTGTCGTTTGAAGAAATCCGTCAGGTGCTCCACGATTTGCATGTACATCAGGTCGAGCTGGAAATGCAGAACGTGGAGTTGCGCACAATGCAGGCGGATTTGGACGCTGCACGGGCGCGTTATTTCGACCTCTATGATCTGGCTCCGGTGGGATATTGCACCCTCTCCGAAAAGGGGATGATCCTGGAGGCCAACCTAATCGCCGCCACCCTGCTGGGCCTGAACGGGAGCGCATTACTCAAGCGACCGCTGACCCGTTATATCCTTCCCGATGACCAGAACATTTACTTCTTGCATCGCAAACAGCTTTTTGAGACCGGTGAACCACAGACGTGCGATCTGCGGATGGTGAAAAATGACGGAACCCAGTTCTGGGCGCATCTGGCAGCGACCGCTGCGCAGGATATCGATAGTGCTCTCGTATCCCGTGTCGTTATAAGCGACATCACAGCGCTCAAACAGGCCGAGGAGAAGCTGCATCAAGAACAACTATTTTCAAAATCAGTTTTAGACAGCCTCCCAGGAACTTTTTATCTCTATACCTATCCAGAACATCGATTGGTGCTCTGGAATAAGCAGCATGAAACGCTTTTTGGCTATACGTCCGAAGAGATGAAAAGCCGTGTTTCCACGGACTGGAATTTACCGGAAGACAAAGACGCAGTTTTGAAAGCCATAGAAGAGGTGATGGAAAAGGGTCAATGTTCGACTGAAAGCTTCCTGGTGGCCAAAGATGGGCATCTAATACCTTTCTTTCTTACCGGCGTCAGATTTGAGGCGCATGGCCAGCTTTACTATATGGGGATTGGGACTGACATTAGTGATCGAAAGCAGGCAGAGGAGGCGCTGCGGGAGAGCGAAGAGAAACATAAGAGAATGATCGCCAACATTTCGGACGTTATTGCGATAATGGGTATAGATGGAACTATACGATATAAGAGTCCCAATATCGAGAAATGGTTCGGCTGGCATCCGGAAGACCTTGTCGGCACCGATGGATGGGAAACGGTTCATCCCTCAGACATAGAACGCATACAGAAAGAATTCTTTACGATTCTTGATAGAGACAACTCGGTAACAACGGTGGAATACCGATATAAATGTAAAGATGGAAGCTATAAGATGATAGAGCTTACCGCAGTTAATCTTACGAATGATTCACTTATCCATGGCGTATTAATGAATTACCATGACATCACTGGGCGCAAGCAGATGGAAGCGGAAAAGGCGGAACTCGAAGCCCAGAACCGACAGCTTCAGAAGGCCGAAAGTCTGGGACGCATGGCTGGCGCTATTGCTCACCATTTCAATAACCAGCTTTATGCAGTGATGGGAAACCTGGAAATAGCCATGGATGACCTGCCACTGGGTGTAGATTCGAACAAAAACCTGGTCTCAGCCATGCTGGCGGCTCACAAAGCAGCAGAGGTAAGCAGACAGATGCTGACCTATCTGGGGCAAACGCCCGCCAAGCATGAACCCATAGACCTGTCCGAAGCCTGCCGTCAAAGCCTGACCCTGCTTCAGGCAGCAGCACCGAAAGGCATGATTCTAAATGCCGGTTTCACATCTTCCGGTCCGATTATCCATGCAGACGCAGGCCAGATGCACCAGATTCTTGCTAATCTGATCACCAATGCCTGGGAGTCCGTTACTGACAATCGGGGCGCCATTGGCCTGACCATCAAGACGGTTTCACATGCGAATATTCCCACTTCAAAGCGCTTTCCCATCGACTGGCAGCCGCAGGAAATCGACTATGCCTGCCTTGAAGTATCAGATACC
>CAIVVZ010000292.1 GCA_903909505.1 uncultured Desulfobacteraceae bacterium | reverse complement strand
GCCCATTCATCATCTGAGCACTGAAGCCATTGTCCGCAAAGGGATCGTCTATGTGCCGGAAGAAAAAATGCTCTTTAAACCCCTGTCGGTCGCGGACAATCTGCTTCTGGGGGCGTACACCCTAAAAGACGTCAAACGCATTCAGAAGAATCTGGACTATGTGTACGCCATGTTTCCCCGGCTGAAGGAACGAAGCAGCCAGGCGGTTTCCACGCTTTCCGGCGGCGAGCAGCAGATGGTGGCAGTGGGAAGGGGCCTGATGAGCAATCCCCGGATCCTCATGCTGGATGAACCATCTCTGGGCCTTGCGCCGCGTCTGGTGGACGAGCTGCTGGATACGGTGGTCAAGCTGAAAAATGAAGGCATGACGATTCTACTGGTGGAGCAAAACGTCCGCGAAGCCCTGGGCATCGCCGATCACGGATATATCCTGCAGACCGGAAAAATCGTTCAGGAAGGCTCCGGAAAAGAGCTCCTTGAAAGCAACGTGGTGCAAAAAGCCTTTCTGGGCCTTTAACATGACAGGCGTTGTTATTTTATCATTTAAGTCGGCGGCCTTTGAGCAATAGTATATGATTTCGACGCAACCAAGACAAATTGTGTGGAGACCAATTTGTGCCAAGCTGCCCATCCAACCCCCAAAACCCTGAAACTGATAATAACTGTCATCGTTATTCAAGAAATCGACATCTAAATGTCGTTGACGGCATCCTCGATAGATGATACGCAAAACCTTTAATAAGGAATTTATCATCACATACATGTAAAAAGCTTAAGGAGTTTTTTTGATGAAAAAGTATGTGAATTCAGGACGCTTTTCAGCGCATAAATTGTTTGCACAGGTACTTTTCTTAAGCCTTTTCTGTATGTTCTTTTTCGAGTGGGTTCTATTCACCGCTACTGCCGCTGCGACACAATTTTCAGGAATCGTCATTGATCCACAAGGGCACCCCATCGATATAGCGACTGTACGTCTTCAAGGGACTTCTTTTTCAACTTTGACCGACCCGACCGGTCATTTTAAAATATGTATCGACAATGTTGACGTTTCAAAACATATCACGGCATGGAAAGATGGATATTACAATGGTGGACAACCTGTTTCATCAGAAGACATCGAATACTCCATAGTATTAAACCCCATCCATAAGGGTGACAACGGAAAGTATGTATGGATTCCCTCTTTATATGAATCTTTGATTGGCAACAAAGTGGAAATCAAGCCATGCCAGCAATGCCATGCGGAACTTACCGATCAATGGAAAAATAGCACCCATGGAACTTCCGCGATTAATCCCCTGTTTTTAGCTTTTTTCAGCGGGACGGACATTAACGGGAATAAGAGCTCCGGGCCGGGTTATAAAGTGGACTTCCCAAATTCCAACGGGAATTGTTCAACCTGTCATGTGCCCGCTATGGCTCTGAATAGCCCTTTTAATTCCGACCCCCGAGAAGCACGTGGGGTTGAAAGAGAAGGCGTGTTCTGCGATCTCTGCCACAAGATAGATGATGCCGGAATTGACAGCACAGGCGGATATCCGGGGACCTTATCCCTCCTGTTCAACAGACCTGCGGAGGGGCATCAGCTCTTCTACGGACAGTATGATGACGTATTCCCCGGCGATGACAGTTACCATCCGCTTTACAAAGAAAGCCGCTACTGCGCGCCCTGTCACCACGGCAAGTTTTGGAATGTGCTGATGTATTCCGAATTTGAAGAATGGGCACAGAGCGCGTATGCTGCCAAAAATGTCCATTGTCAAGACTGTCATATG
>CAIVVZ010000291.1 GCA_903909505.1 uncultured Desulfobacteraceae bacterium | reverse complement strand
TCTGGCTTCCGGCATTGACGGCATGGAAATCTATGTTCACGGCAATGCCCAGGATCAGCTCGGTCAGATCTTGAAGGACGGAAAACTGACGGTGTTCGGGGATGTGGGCCAGACCTTCATGTACGGCGCCAAGGGCGGCGCGGTCTATGTCATGGGAAACGCCGCGGGCCGCCCCCTCATCAACGCCGTGGGTCGGCCGCGCGTGGTGATCAATGGCACGGCCCTCGATTATCTGGCGGAATCCTTCATGGCCGGAGATCCCTATAACGGCGGCGGTTTTGTGATACTAAACGGCATGGCGTTTGACGATGACGGCAGCCTGAAGGAACTGCCCACGCCCTATCCGGGTTCTAACCTCTTTTCACTGGCCTCCGGGGGCGCCATTTTTGCGCGCGACCCCCACCGCAGGCTTTTGGAGGATCAACTGAACGGCGGCGAGTTTGCGGAATTCACGGATACGGACTGGAACCTGATTCTTCCTTACCTGGAAGAGAACGAGCGGCTTTTCGGCATTTCCATTGAAAAGGACATTCTCACCGTCAATGGCAAATTGCGAAAACCATCGGAAGTTTATCGCAGAGTCAAGGCCGTGCAGCTCACGGTGCTTACCGGAGTGCAGAAAAAGTCCGATCCGGCGCTGGAAATGGCAGCCGATATATAAGGATAGGCCGAAGGCAAAAGATTTACCCTTTTTGGCCTTCGGCCTTTCAGCCTAATCATTTATACGAGGTGTTGAAATGATCGTAGCGGAACGAAAACCATTTGATGAAATCAAAACCATGCTCGCCGGCTGCCGGAAAGTCTTTATTCTGGGCTGCGATACCTGCGTGAGTGTTTGCATGGCCGGCGGGAAAAAAGAAGTCGGTCTTCTGGCTTCCCAGCTTCGCATGAGTTTTAAAAAGGACGGCAAGGACATTCAGATCGATGAAGATACGGTGGAGCGCCAATGCAACCGCGAATACATGGAGCTTGTGCTGAACAAACTCCAGGATTATGAGCTTGTGGTTTCGATGGCCTGCGGCGCCGGGGTCCAGCTTCTGGCGGATCTGTCGGAGCCGCTCCAGATTCTTCCCGGCGTCAATACGCGCTTTATCGGCATGACGCCGAAGGACGGCACCTGGGAAGAGCGCTGCCGGGCCTGCGGGGATTGCGTTCTGGGGGAAACCGGCGGCATCTGTCCGGTCACGGTCTGCGCCAAGGGCATTCTAAACGGCCCCTGCGGCGGCACCGATCACGGCAAATGCGAAGTGGATCCGGAAAAAGACTGCGCCTGGACCCTGATCTACCGGCGCCTTGAGAAAATGGGCAAACTCGATAATATCCGGAAGGATTTTCCGCCGCGCAACCATCGGGTCCAGAGTCATCCTGCAAAGCAGGTGCACGAAGTTTACAAAGGAGAATAAGAGATGGCTGTTTCGTTCAAAGACGCACTTCAATCCGGGGATTTTATTGTCACCGCGGAAGTCGGCCCGCCCAAGGGAACCGATATCGCGGAGATGAAAGCGCATATTTCGCTGCTGAAAGACAAGGTTCACGGCATCAATATGACGGATAATCAAAGTTCGGTGATGCGACTGTCCTCTCTGGTGGGCTGCCATATCATCAAGGAAATGGGCGGCGTTCCCATTTTGCAGATGACCGGAAGGGACCGTAACCGCATGGCGCTTCAGTCAGACCTCTTGAGCGCCAGCGTGCTGGGGATCGATACGGTGTTATGCCTGACCGGAGATCACATTGGCTTGGGGGATCACAAGGAAGCCAAGCCGGTTCATGACCTGGAATCGCTTCAGATCCTGAAAGCCATCCGGACCCTGGAGTTCGGAAAGGACATTGGGGGAAATCCGCTGAAAGGCGCGCCGAAATTTTGCGCCGGCGCCGTGGTCACCCCCGAGGCGGACCCCATTGAGCCGCAACTGATGAAATTTGAAAAAAAAGTCCGGGCAGGCGCGGAATTCTTCCAGACCCAGGCGGTTTACGACCTGGAAGTTTTTAAGCGCTTCATGGACTATGCCGGCAGATTTGATGTGAAGATTCTGGCAGGAATCGTTCTGCTGACATCCGCGCGCATGGCCACCTACATGAACCAGCACGTGGCCGGCATATCCGTGCCGGACAGCCTGATTGCGGAAATGGCCGGCGCACCCAAGGGCGGAGCCCTGCAGAAAGGCATCGAAATTGCCGGGCGAATGATCCGCAAAATCAAGGAAGAAGGCATTGCCCACGGCGTTCACATCATGGCCATTGGAAAAGAAACAGCGGTGCCCGACATCCTGCAGGCAGCAAATCTTTAATTTTTAGACATATTACCCGCACGCATAGCCAGGCTCGGAAAATCTGAGAATATTCCGAGCCTGACCTTTTTTAAATCAGCGGTCCCGCACTTTCGCGTCTTCACATTGCCTTTTAATCATTCAGCGCAAAGCCGCAAAATAACCCCGTTGATGGCGAGCAAACGGAAGGTCAAGTTGAATTTCCTCATAGGGAACATGAGGACACACCGCGTTGCCTTCACCCTTGAGCAATTCAACCAAGCCGAAACGCTCCATGCTTTTCAATGTGCGTGACAAATTGGATTTGGCACGACCGGATAAGGTTTCCAATTCGGCAATAGACTTGGGCTGTTGCTCGATAATGAGATTGAGCAGTATGCGATTTTTATCTGACAACACGCGGGCAAGGCTCTCAATTGACGTAAACCAAAGTTTTGGCTCATCATTCCCAGGCTTCAATTCACCGCGCGCAATCGCCATGGTGCGCTCTTTCATTTTTTCATAGGAAGCTATGCCAATTCGCAAGGTTTTCATAAAATACTCCCTTTCTCTTTCAATATGACATCAACCTCGTTCCAAAAATCCTGTAACAACTCCAACGCATCTTGATACTTGTACGGCTTGGTCGTGCCATAGCGGTGCCGATGATCGTGTGTAGAACTCATACGCCGTGATGGCCCACTGCCGGTGTTGACGGCGTGAGCATTATCAAAACCGACAATCCGTTCTCCATCCGCTGCATGAAGCGTCAGCGAATAACTGATGCCATGCGGCCGCTCATCCGATGTGGCAACGCGGGTTACAACAAATTTCACCCAGTAGTTACCGAGCGGATCAATGACAAGCACAACGCCATCAAGCGCGAGGAGATCGTCAAGCCCTAAATCATGTTCTAATTTTGCCATTGGTTATATTGTTATCACCAGATGATAACGATTGCAACTGAATATTTCCAGTATGTGTACAACGAACAAAACAAGCCAAGCCAAGCCAAGCCAAAAACCACGTTCATCGTCATTGCATATTTTTCATCTAACCAATTTTTAGCACGGTCCTAATACTCTTCTAACATCGCTCTGGCATAAAGGTAACCGTTACCTGTCAATCGATGCGCCGAACGTTCATTCTACGGGAAAGTACCGTTACGGTCCTTCCATCTGATAACATCCGGCGTCTGTATTTGCAACTCCCGGAATTTTCCGGCTGAATGATTGATAAAGAAGATTCTTATCCCCATGACGACACCCTCTCATCCGTTTCTTTATGACTCCGGTTACTGGCAACGGGTATTTCAGATGAACCCCGCTTCACCGGACATTTCCCTGGAAAGCATGCCCTTTGGCCCAGGCGATGCGGCGGCAGGGGTTGAGAATGAACTGCAAACCGCTGTAATCGGCAGCAGTATCACCGTGGATTTGCCCATATCCATTCGGGAATCGGATTTTTTCAGAAATGTCCGCAAGCGCGTCCATTCCGGGGAAAGCACCGGCAAATTGCCATCTGAACTGGACAAATACCTGGATGACGGGCATGGCCGCGCATGGGAAAACAGTTGGGTCCGGTTTCCCCGTCAGCTCCTCAGCCGTTATGCCCAGCAGGTGCTGCATATTGATCTGCTGTCGGACAAACGATGTCCGGAAAGCCCTCAGCGCTCGGATGTTTCCCGATTCGTTTATTCGCATCATCAGGAGGAATGGATTCGCGTTCCGGTCAGCTACCTGATCAAATTGAGCCTGGCCGATGTGATTGGGCGCTGCGGCAGAAAAATTCCGCAGATTCAGTCCATCGGGGAAAAGCTGATGAAGCATTTTCTCAGCGACAACACCTCACCGGAAACCTATTCATTTCAGCCGGTTCAACTTTCCTTGGAAACAGACATGGGGCAGGCATCGGCCCGTGAAACCCTCAAACGCTATCTGCTCACCCATCTTCTGGTTGAATACGGAAATCAGCAGTTTCAGCTCCGGCTGAATGGGCAGGAGACTCAGATATATTTTGCCCCGCACCCCCCCCATCGACTCAGGCAGCTTAACGATCTGATTCCGGATGCCGTTTACCGCCAGTTATTCATGAATCCCTGCCTGTCCGGGTGGGACCAGGGCGAAGAAAAGCACCAGTATATGCATCTTTGCCACCAGGTATTGTCCCGAAGCCAACTGAACGCCGTTACCAAACTCAGGGATGCCGGTATCATCACGTCCAACCTGGTGGTGTTGCCCAATATGTCCAATATCAGCCTGGCCAACAACGGCACGCATGTCAGCCTGAGCAGCGAAAAAATGGGCCGGATGATGACCGATCCATCGTCCGGATTCGGGGCTGTTGAGGAGAAATATTTCGGAGATCTGGTCATTAAAATCGTCGAACATTTTCTTCCCCTGTTCGTCAACACCTATTCGGCAGACCCCTACCGGATGGATTTCTGGGATTTTCATCCGGAAAAAGCACTGGGATTTCTGGCGCATGAACTGGATTATACCCATTTAAGAATGCTCTGGCGGCGATGGAAGAAAAAGGCAAAACTGAAAACATTCGGCCCGATTTTGAACTGGCCCATGACCCCGATGGGGCCGCTGAAACTGGACAAAGTGCTCAGTCGGGTTTTGGGGCTGAAAGGCGATCTGGTGCCGGATTTCCGGCTGATCGATTATCTGGTCTGCCTGCTGAGCACCGAACAGAGCCCGGCCCTGAACGGACGGGAAGGAAACGATGTCCGGCTAAAACAGAACCTGGCGAACATGGGGGTCTTTGACCAGCGAATGGCGCTGTATCTGTTTTACCGGCTCCGGCAGCATCAATCCATGGGATTTTCCGGTTTCGAAGGACGCTATTACAGTCTTTTTCACAGCTTTCTCAAAGACATGGGACCGGCCGTCAGTCTTCAACAACTGATCACCGCATTTGCCTGCCAATCGATCATCGACCAGAAAATCACCCACCGGCATATACCCGACAGTCCGGTTGTGGAAAGTGAACGTCGTCAAATTCTGTTTGGCGCCGCCATCGGGATTCCCACATTTTTTGTGGAGAAACAGACGCCCAATGTATTGATGCAACGGATACTGAAAGAAGTGGAACACACCCGGCAAAGCAGGCGCTATCCGGGATACGTCCGCATTCACAATCGGGAATACCGAAAGGCACTGGTGAAAATACTACGAAGAGATGCGGCGGGACTGATTGAAATGATGCAAATGGAGGTGGTTTTCGATGATCTTGAAAATAGAATCATGAACCCGGATCACCATGCCGTCTCCGGCAGGCTGACACGAGATATTCTGGATCAGTCCGGCGCCAAATCACCGTTCCATTTGAATGGAACTGAATTCAACCAGACTGCTGAAACATTTTATCGCACAACGCTTCGGAAACAGCATCTTGAAGAAGCACTGGCCGTCTTATCCGAAGCTTGCAAAAATCTGGACCTGTCAGATGCGCCGGGAGAACTGGGGAAGGCTGTTTCACAGGCCATTCATCTGAAACCGACCGCTGAATTTATTGCCGCTGTGCATGATGATGTGGTGAACGACCGGATCCGGCTCGGTGATCTGACCTCTCTTATTCATGTAATGATTCTGCTGGCCAGGCCCGAGATGAGTGAAAAGGAATCACCACTGCCATGAATTCTTACGACCACCAATACATTGTCCGGGAAACCGGATTGGTTCGAACCGAAATCCTGTGCGCGGATTCCCTGATTTCCTGGATGTACTGCGGCACGCGGGAAAAAGCACACTGGCTGTTTCATGCGCTGACCTCCAGTGGGTTTTCAAAATTTCTGGCGTGGATGCATTATGATATGCACCCTTATCTGACAAGAAAGCAGATTGCCCATGCCATGCGGGAACTCGGCGTCAATTCAAAAGAAATTGCAGACGATGTGTCACGCTATCGGAGCCTGCGGGATATCTTCGAGCGGAAAATCCGGTACACGGACTTCAGACCCATGCCGGATTCACCGGATGCAGTCCTGTCTCCGGCCGATGCCCGGATTTTGATCGGATCATTTTCCACAACATCCGCCGTGTTCATCAAGGGAAAATTTTTCGATTATGCCGAACTGATCGGCATGGACCGGCCCAACTGGTTATCCCGATTTGAACATGGCGATTTTGCGGTATTCCGGCTAACGCCGGATCAATATCATTACAATCATGTGCCGGTATCCGGAGTTGTTGCCGATCATTACGAGATATCCGGCCGCTATCATTCCTGCAACCCCGGAGCCGTGGTCCGCG
>CAIVVZ010000290.1 GCA_903909505.1 uncultured Desulfobacteraceae bacterium | reverse complement strand
TTTTCCGGTCTCCTCCGGTTGTTCCCATGACAAACGGCAGGTGGTGCCTGGCATAAAACACGGCATTGGCATTTACCGCGGAAGGATGGGTATAATCCGCCATGATGATGCCGGGATATTTTTTAACAACATCCCCTATTGCCGCATCCCGGTTGTCCGGATGAAGCAAGCGGATCAGCATGTTTCCCAATTTAAATTCTGAAAAAGGAATATCAGCACCGGTCAGAGAAAACGGAACCAAATCAAACCGGCCGTCGTTAACAACATGTCCTGCCACCGTAGCCGCCATATTCCCGGGCAAGCCATTCACCATAACACGTATTGGATTCATTGGAGCACCTCCGTAAAAAGTCAAAATTGTGATGGCAAAGTAAAAAGTTCAAGATCAAGGCGCGCAAATCCTGAGGACCGGCGTTGCGCCTGCCGTACTTTTCGTACGCCGCAATGACGAAGGATGCAGCACAACGCAGATATTGGACTTTTTACGCCAAAAGATCTTCTGGCATCATTCTTAACCCGTTCAATACTCGCAGCATATCCTCCGGAATCGGCGATTCAAGCTGAATTTTTTCACCGGTTGCCGGATGGGTAAACGCCATACGCCAGGCGTGCAGCATCTGCCGGGTTACGGTTTTCAGGATATTCGGAAGATGGGCGCCGGAATTCCGATATCCATAAACAACATCGCCGACAATCGGGTGTTTTATGGCCGCGCAATGCACCCGAATCTGATGCGTTCTGCCGGTTTTGATTTCTACTTCAAGAAAGGAAGCTGCGTCAAACAGTTCTTTAACCCGCCAGAGGGTCCTGGCATCCCGGTTTCTTTTGCTCAGAACAGACATTTTTTTCCGATCCACCGGATGCCTACCGATCGGCAGGTCAATAATGCCGCATGCGGTTTTCATTCTTCCCGAAACCAGCGCGAGATAGGTTTTTTGAAGAGATCTGTCCTTGAACTGTGCGGCAAGATGCACCTGTGCCGCCGCGGTTTTGGCAACCACGAGAATGCCGGAAGTATCCTTATCCAGCCGGTGAACAATTCCGGGACGGATTTTACCGCCGATGCCCTCCAATTTCGGACAATGATACAGGATCGCGTTCACAAGGGTCCCCGAGAAATGTCCGGGAGCCGGATGGACCACCATCCCGGCCGGCTTGCTGATCACCACGATGTCGTCGTCTTCATGAAGGATACTGAGGGTGATGGCTTCGGGTTCACAGGCAATGGGTTCTGGGGCGGGAATACGGCCGGAAATGATATCGCCGGCCTTAACCCGGTAGCCGGGTTTTTTGATTTCATTCCGGACCCGAATCTGTTCTTCCCGAATGAAATTGGCGGCCATGGAACGGGAACAGCCGGTAACCTGCAGTGCAACCACGTTATCCAGGCGCTCTCCGGCATGTTCATTCAAGACGGAAAATGAAAACGGGCCATGGAAAGACGTCATGGGGGGGTTATTGAACCTCGGCAGTCTCCTGAATAAACAGGGATTCAATTTCCAGAAGAATCGTATTCTCGGTTGTCTGCCTGGATGTGGAAAGCTCTTTAATTAAAAGCGTCTGGGCCGTATCATACAGTTTTCTTTCGCCAAAGGACAAATCCTTGGTAAGCTTAAGCAGGTAAAGATCCCGGAACACTTCCGCAACGTCAAACAGCGAACCGGTCTTGATTTTTTCCATATAATCCCGATATCTGCGATTCCAGGTTTGGGACTCCGCCGCGATATCTCTTTGATTTCTCATCAGATCATAGATTTTGGGGATTTCATGTTCCTGAATGAGCTCCCGAAGGCCCACGGAGTGCACATTCCATGTGGGAATCATGATCACCATGCCGTTCTCAAGAATTTTCATGATATAAAAATCATGCTTTTCTCCATTCACCACTTTACATTCAATGGCATCGATACGACCGACACCATGCGCGGGATATACAGCTAAATCACCAACCCGGAATTTCTTGAGGCAGGTTGTGGGAGGTTGAACCTTGTCTTTACTTTTCTTGTCATAAAGTTTCATAGTGTACCATGTATAACCAGTAACGGGGCGTGGAATTCGGGACATCTGATGAGGAAACAGCGCATGAAGCAAGATAACTAAAAACTCTCTACTTGAGATAGATTATTATCACACATCAACTGAACAAGCAATAAAAA
Organism: uncultured Desulfobacteraceae bacterium; assembly: GCA_903909505.1. Classification (GTDB taxonomy): domain Bacteria; phylum Desulfobacterota; class Desulfobacteria; order Desulfobacterales; family Desulfatirhabdiaceae; genus RAAP-1. Next base: position 3,426 of record CAIVVZ010000290.1, on the reverse strand, counting down.
AGGATTGGCGCCTTGCGGCGCCAATCCTTTTTAAAACAACTCAACAAGATTTAAAGCGTAGTGACTACATCAGGAACGGAACCATCAGCAATGCCACAACGTTCAGGATCTTGATCATCGGGTTAACGGCAGGACCCGCGGTGTCTTTGTAGGGATCGCCGACAGTGTCGCCGGTAACCGCGGCTTTATGAGCATCGCTGCCCTTTCCGCCAAGATGACCGTCTTCAATGTATTTCTTGGCATTGTCCCATGCAGCCCCACCGGTTGTCATGGAGATGGCCACAAAAAGACCGGTGACGATGCTGCCGATCAGAAGACCGCCCAGAGCAACCTTGCCCAGGAGAAAGCCGACGATGATCGGTGCAACGACCGGCAGGATGGCCGGAATAATCATTTCCTTTAATGCGAACTTGGTAACGATATCCACGCATGCGCCGTAATCGGGTTTTGCGGTTCCTTCCATGATCCCGGGAATGGTGCGGAATTGTCTGCGGACTTCTTCAACAACCGCGCCGCCGGCATTACCGACTGCTTTCATGGCAATGGAGGCAAACAGATACGGCAGAAGACCACCGATAAAAAGACCGATGATAACTCTTACGTCGGAAAGGTCAAACCGGATGGGCTCGGCACCCTTTGCACCCAGAAATGAAAATTCCTGGACATAGGCGGCAAACAGAACCAGAGCAGCCAGACCGGCGGAACCAATGGCATAACCTTTGGTAACGGCCTTGGTGGTGTTTCCAACAGCATCCAGCGGATCGGTGACAGCGCGGACGCTTTCATCCATTCCGGCCATTTCGGCAATGCCGCCGGCGTTATCGGTAATGGGGCCGTAAGCATCGATGGCAATAACCATACCGGTCATGGAGAGCATGGACATGGCGGCCATGGCAATGCCATAAAGTCCGGCAAAATGATGAGCGGCAAAAATGGCAATACAGATGGCGATAACCGGAGCGGCAGTCGCCTGCATACTGACGGCAAGACCGGCAATGATGTTGGTGCCGTGACCGGTGGCGGAAGCATCTGCAATGCCTTTAACCGGTGCATATTTTCCGGTGTAGAATTCGGTGATGATAACAATCACAACCGTCAGAATCAGACCGATCAAGGTACAATAATAAATTTGCATGGCGGAAATGGTGCCAAGGCCGCCCATATATCTCATGGTGACGAAATAAAAGGCAATCGCCGCAATAATGGCAGCGCCGAACATGCCTTTATACAGAGCGCCCATAATGTATTCGCCTTTGCCAAGTCTGACAAAGAAAATGGCGACCATGGAAGCCACAATGGAAATGGCGCCAAGGACCAGCGGAAATTCCGCGGCAATCAGAAGTTTGGGGAAAAGAAGATGACCGATCAACATGGCGGCAACAGCGGTAACCGCATAGGTTTCAAACAAGTCAGCAGCCATACCCGCGCAGTCGCCGACATTGTCACCCACGTTATCCGCAATAACAGCCGGGTTTCTGGGGTCGTCTTCCGGAATTCCGGCTTCGACTTTACCCACCAGGTCAGCGCCGACATCCGCGCCCTTGGTGAAGATACCGCCGCCCAGCCGGGCGAAAATGGAGATCAAGCTGCCGCCAAATCCCAGGGCAACCAGAGCCATGATATCATGGGTCAGATAATAATAGCCGGCAACGGAAGTCAGCGCCAGGCCGGCAACCATCATACCGGTAACCGAACCACCTTTGAAGGCAAGCGCAAGACCGGCAGCCAGGCCTTTTCTTGAAGCTTCAGCAGTTCTGACATTGGCAATAACCGACACTCTCATGCCGACATAGCCGGCAATAAAAGAGGCCACTGCACCAATCAGAAAGCCGACGGCTGATTTCTGGCCCAGGGTAAAAAAAATGATGACAACAATGATAGCGCCGACAATAGACATGCTTTTTAACTGACGATTCAGGTATGCAATCGCACCTTCCTGAATGGCTGCTGCAATTTCCTGCATCTTTTCATTACCCGCCGGAGCAGCTTTGACAACCGTAGCCAGCGCGATTGCAAAAAGGACTCCCACTACACCCACCAGCGTACACGTCAATGGAATATTTGCCAGTACGTAATCCATTATTTCCCTCCATCTGTTGTTTGACTTGAAATTGTGATTATCGACCGATTAAAACGATTCATCCCTTCCTTTGCACCATTACAAAGGACAGTAACTGTTGCATCCCGGGCCCGGGAAATGATGTGTTCCAACATTTTGCTTTCTTCCAGCTTAAAGGATGATAAGACATGATCCACAGCATTCATTCCTGCTTCGGGACGCCCGATGCCCATGCGAAGGCGGGCAAAGTCTCCTCCGCCAAAAGCATCCATCAACGACTGAATACCCTTATGTCCCCCGCTCCCTCCTTTCTCTTTAATTTTAATTCTTCCAAATGCAAGGTCCATGTCGTCATGGACAATTAACATATCTTCACAGGATAGACCAAAACTTTGAGCAAGTTGGTAAACCGGATTTCCACTGAGATTCATATAAGCCATCGGCTGCACCAGGACAACTTCCTTACCTTGTATCCTTCCCATTCCGATCCGTGCATTCGCCGGATGCATTTTCAGGGAAATGACAAATTCACGGGAAATGGCCTCAATGACTTCAAAGCCTACATTGTGACGGGTTTTTGCATACCTGGGTCCCGGGTTTCCGAGCCCGACGATCATAAAGCATTTCTGGTATCCACACTGCTTTTCGGTTGCTTCGGATTCGTTTTCAGTCATCCATGATCATCCGACGATTACAGTGCTGTCATTCAAATCACTTCCCAGCAGCAGCCGGAGCACCTGCAACGCCTGATTCTTCGCCGGGAGCTTTTTCATCGGACTTGGTGCTGAGGATGGTTAAAATCGTGTAATTATTATCTGCCGGGATTTCAACATTTTCAGCGACCTTCAGATCCTTGACGTGGATGGAATCCCCGATTCCCAGATCCGTAATATCAATCTGGATGGATTCCGGAACTTCAAAAGGCAGGCACAGTACTTCAATTTCCCGCTCGATAATCTGAAGCATACCGCCTTCTTCAATCCCTTTTGCCTTGCCTTTGACAACGACCGGAACATTAACCGTGATTTTGCGCTCTTTTGAAATTTCGTAGAAATCCACATGAAGAAATTTTCTAGACATCGGGTGAATCTGCAGCTCTTTAATCATGGCGGTACGGCTGCCGGCTTGAGCGTTTTGGATCCCCAGATTGAAAATGATCTGGCTAACGGATGCCTTTTTCAGGGCATGCTCTAAATCCAGAGATGAAATTGAGAGTAAAACAGATTCGGACCCGGGTCCGTAGAGTACGGCAGGAACATTTCCTTCCCGCCTCAGCGCACGTGAAGGACTGTTTCCGGCTGATGTTCTCATTGTAGCAGTAAGTTCAAGTATCTCCAAAAAAACCTCCTTTATCTATTCTTCAATCC
>CAIVVZ010000289.1 GCA_903909505.1 uncultured Desulfobacteraceae bacterium | reverse complement strand
CTGGATGTTGACCACGCCTGCCCGGACCTGGTCGGCGATGTCGCTGAAATTGCCCGGAAGCATCGCTGCTCCGGCAAAGACGCTTGATGGCGGAGCCGGTGCCGGTTCATTGGCTTTTGACGCCGGCGTCATCCCGAACCCGATTCCGATAATGAGGGCCCCTGCCAGAAGCAGGGCGATGAAAATGGTTTTGAAATTTTTTTGCGGTTTCATGACAAATCCTCCTTGTGATAATGGGGGGCATATTTCTGCCCGTTTTTATAACCATTATAAGGAGGTAACGTTACGGGAAGATGATCGGAAGATTACCATCCGGTCATGTTCAAACCGGCGAATAGCGTTTATCCATTCACTCGGCCCTGTCCACGGCATCAGTCCAGCATTCATTCTTTTTTGGCATACAGCATCAATGTCATAGGGAATAAAACGAACTTCAAGGGAAAGCGCCAGCGTGTCCAAAATGACGTATTTCGCGGCATTGTTTCCGTCCCTGGCTTCAATCAGGACTTATATCTATTTCTTGAACCATTTTACGGCACGTTCCCACCAGGAGGCGATCGCCTTATCGGCATTCTCCATTTCTATTTTCAAACTCTTCTTTTCTTCAAGGGACTTGGTGAATTTGTCGATTTCCTGATGGAGCGCACGTACGTCCTTGCCACGGTTTTCACCTGCGATTTTTCCGCCGTTTTCAGCAGACTCCGCGCCAGAACGACATCGAGTTTCATCGTTGTTTGACGCCACATGGAAAAATCCTCAAGCGGTTGGATGGCGGAGGGTTTCCCCTGGGACTGACCTTCTTCTTTAGTTTCCAATTGCTTGCCCACACCCGCTTTCTTTGCCTGAACTACCGGCGTTACAATGTCTTCGAGATAGGACTCATTAAAAACAGTAATGAAGCGTTGGGTGACATCATCCTCATCATGATAGCTGATATCACCCGACTTGATGTCGGTGGTCACCTTGAGTTTGGGCACCGTGTTCTCAATGATGCTGACCAATTTCAAGCCCTGATCAACCTGCCTGAGAGCCTTGTCGGTATTGTTGTCAAGAATGGCAAGTCGTGCGTTCTCAACATGCTTTAATACACGTTCGGCAACAACCGACACATTCCGGGCTTCCCTTTCCGTCAAAGAAGCCATGGGCTTCACATCCGAATTCAGCGTGATATTCGGGCCGGTCTTCTCATCCGCTTGAGCAGTAAAGCCAAAACCCACCACTGATGCCAAAACCAATGCGAAACATAACGTTTTTTTTATATATTTTCTCCTTGATGTCTTGTTTTTCATAACTCCCTTGTCAAATGCCGCGGAGACCTTTGCACAAAGGTCTCCATCAGCGAATGGTCAGCGGCAACGCCGACGCGTTGCCGCATTCCCGTCAATCCCGTCAAAGACCCATCGCCGATAGGTTCGCTGATGGGTTCCAATGCCTCCGGGGTTATGGATACTTTTTATGGTATTCACTGATGGTGTTCCAACGTATCCGGACTGGTGCGTCCGAGGATATCCTTGGCATGGGTTGTGTCATCCATGGAGCCGTGTACAATCAGGACAAACTTGCCGGTCTTGAGCGCTGTCTCGTACCGCAATATGCTGTCCTTGGGGATGCCCAGGCTGTACAAGCCGGCCCCAAGCGCGCTTAAACCGCCCACTACGATGGCGCCTTCCAGTGCCCCGACGATCCAACTGACCATCGGACCCGCCACCAGAAGCGGCCCCAGACCGGGAATCCAAAAGAACGCGGAACCGAACAAAAGTCCCCACAGCCCGCCCCAGAAAGCGCCTGTCTTACCCCAGACTTTCATCCGGTCGCCGGTATTGTAGTAGCCGACCACATGTTCATCCGTGTGATAGTCGCGTCCGACAATCGACAGTTTCTTCATATCGAAACCGGATTGTTGCAGTTCCTTGACAGCCGCTTCCGCGGCCGTGTGCGACGGATAGGTCGCCACGATGGAATTGTTTTTACTCATGATCTGTCTTCCTTTCACTGTTGAAAATGTTTTTTCTCGTTGCAGGATCTCCTTTTTAAACTCTGTTGGAATGAAACCTTTAAATCCCTTTCCATTCTTTCAAGAAAACCTTGATAAGGATGGAGGCAGCGAGGCGCCCAACGAGAACGATATCACTTCTAAGAGCATTTATTGTGCCAGACTTCCAACACTCAGCGTCACGTCATCCATCATTATGATTTTTAAGAATAATCAGTTAAATAAACATTTTCAGGGCTGCATTAACAGTCAATATAAAAGGTTATATTTAACCTGTGGGCATATTTGACCCTTTTTTTTCGGTCTCTTTGCTGTTAGGAGTGGTAAATGCGTTAAGAACTCGCCATTTGATCATCATGACCTTCATGGCGTCGTTCACGCCGAGGCATGCGAGCATGGCATAAACAAATATCGCGAGCGTCTGCCACCAAGGCAACGGCATGAGTCCCGGCAGACCCACAAATGTCAGGACAGTGCCTGTGAGCGCATCCGCAATGATGGCCGCCACGAGCGTCTTGCTGGGCATCGACGCCCAGAACCAGCGGCGCTCCCGCGCGGACACGATGGAGAATGCGGCGAAATAGAGCAGCGTCAGGAAGCTGAAAGTGTAAAGGGCATTGCTGTTGGTCGCCAGGCCCAAACGCGTCCATCCGATCCACAGGAGGAAGAGCGCCTCAGCGAGCATCGCGACACCAAGCACCACGGACACCGCAACAAAGCCTCCGATGTTCCATGTTTCCGGTTTCCTGGATGGCCGAACGTTGTCGGTGGCAAGTGAGATCTTCGCAAAATCCGTCATGAAGACCAGCAGCAGCATCGCAAAGGCGGAAACGACGAACTTACCGGTCACCACGAACGCGATAGCGACGAAAGCAGCCTTCAGGATTGTCCGGCTGATCTTGTTGATGACCCACGTCAGAATGCGTTGGTAAATTGTCCGCCCCTGCTCGACCAGCGCCACGATGTTCGTCAACCCCGGTTCGGTCAGGACGACGCTCGCTGCACCCTTGGCAACGTCGGTCGCGGTGCTGACGGCGATTCCCACTTCGGCCTGGCGCAAGGCGGGCGCATCGTTGACACCGTCGCCCGTCATGCCGGTCACATGCCCCGCAGCCTGCAGGTGCTGCACGACGATGTACTTGTCCTCCGGATATACCTCGGCAAAACCATCGGCGCCCGCCAACAAGTCCACCGCCTCGTTACCGGCCTGAGCGCCCGCCGCCTTCAGGTCCGCAACGCGCCGGATGTTGGGCAACCCGACGCCTTGGCCGATTTCACGCGCCACCGGCAGTGCGTCGCCGGTAAGCATCTTAACCGGAACGCCCAAGTCCCGGAGTTCGGCGATAAGCTGCCTGGCATCCGGCCGGGGCGGATCATACAGCGTCACCAATCCGAGCAATACGGGGGTGCCCGTCTCCGGACCGCGCGCAACCGCCAGCGTCCGATATCCCTTCAGTGCCGATTCGCTGACCCGCGCCTCCAATGCTTCGATCGCCGGGGGCTGAAGTCCGCAAACCTCGGCGACGGTTCGCACGGCGCCTTTCATCACGCGCAGCCGCTGCCCGTTCTGTTCGACTACGGCTTCCGTTCGCCGGTTTTTTGCATCAAACGGGGCAAAGGAGACCGGGGTGGCCGCAGGCACGCCGCCAAATATCCGCCGCTCTTTTGCCGCGGCAAGAAATGCCAGGTCAATCGGATCCTGGTTGGCCTCTTGAGACGCCAGTGCGCCGGCAAGCAGTACATCGGCTTCCGTTGCGCGCTCCAGCGGGATCACGCCGGTAACGGCCAATTTATTCATGGTAATCGTGCCCGTCTTATCCACGCAGAGCACATCCATCGTTGCGGCATCCTCCGCGGCACTGAGGCGTGTGACCAGCACGCCGCGCTTTGCCAGTTCCTTTGAACCAACGGCCATGCTGACCGTGAACATGACCGGGAGTGCGACCGGCACCGCGCTCATCAACAAAACGAGCATGAGCGGAACCATCTCCAAAAGCGGTGCGCCGCGGATCAGAGACAGTACGATCACCACTCCCAGCAACACCCCGACAATGAGAAAGAGCCAGCGGACGACCTTGGCCACCACCGCTTCGATGTGGAGTTTCGGCCGCGCCTGCTGCACCAGCTCGGTGGTGCGGCCAAAGAAGGTCTTCGCCCCGGTCAGCATGACCACCCCATTGCCCTCGCCCCGGCGGACGACGGACCCGGACGAGAGCACGTCGCCGGGCACCTTGTCGGCGTCCTTCGACTCTCCGGTGAGAGCCGACTGGTCAATGCTCAGCGCTCCTGTCAGGAGCTTGACATCCGCGGGAATGATATCTCCAGAACGCATGCGGACGATGTCGCCTGGAACCAGATCCCGGGCGGGAATGACCTGCCAATTCGATTCACGCCGAACGCGCGCACTGACCTGCAACCGTCTCCGCAGCGTCTCGACGACACCGGCGGCCCGATGCTCCTGCATAAAACTCAACACGGCATTAACGACCAGCAGCGCGCCCACCACGGCAAGATCGGAGAATTTCCCGAGAACTGCCGACAGCAACATAATCAACTCAAGCATCCACGCCGACAGGCCCCAGAATTTACCGAGAAACATGAGGACCGGATGCTCTTTTTTTTCGACGACTTCGTTGTAGCCGTTCTCCTTCCGGCGGACGTCCACATCAGCGTGCGCAAGACCGGTATCGGAGTTCACGTGGAGCATTTCGAGCGTGTCGGCAATCGACGCGGATGCGATGTCTTGGGGCTTGGCGTTCGCTGCTTTCGAGGAAGCCGGCCCGGCTTCGGATTTATTTAGGAGCGTTCGCATTGTAAATATCCTTCTCCACGGGCTTTTCGGTGATCGCCGATTTGCTGTTTGTCGTTGCCATTACCGTATCTCCTTTGTTGTGATTTTTTATTTGTTATGGTTTAAATTTCATTTTCCCCAGATCGAATTTGCCACGGATTCGGTCGCGGTCGAGATTGCCAAGGCAGCATTGGATAATGATAAGGTGACGGTTCGGAAGCTGAATATCGGTTGTTTGGTATGTCACCGCGAAAAAGCCGTGGTTCATGGCAAGCCGGACATGAACAGCATTTATGGAAATAATGACATCAAGGATCACCCCGAGACGCCTGTCCGGAAAAGTCCGCTTCTTAAGAATTCGTTAATGTGCGGGCAGTTGCCTCAGGGAGTAAGGATGTCGATCTGGAAGTGAACTTGAGCTATCAACCGAGACCAGGTGATATTTATCCTATCCACAATATCAAAAAGCACGTCAGCATCTATCAGAAATAAGTGAAGGGAGATGAAACAAATTCGCAATTCTTCTCTGACGTCCGATATGGTAAGCCGAAATATTAATAAGCGCCATTTCATTCAGCCGCTGGCGGTTGCGCTGGTGTCTCTGGTTTTCGCCCTGCTTTTTTTCAAGATGCCTGTTTCGGATATTATCTGAACCAATACCATTAGCTTGGTTTTCATCGAATTAGTTCT
>CAIVVZ010000288.1 GCA_903909505.1 uncultured Desulfobacteraceae bacterium | reverse complement strand
CTTTTCCGATCGCCATACGCCCAGGGATGAGGACGAACCACCGGATGGCGCATCCTGCCTTTTGGCCTTGTCACCCGTTTTCAACGCGGCGAGCTTATCCTTCAGTTCCTCCTTCGTGGCCGCGATGATCGCCAGCCGTTGGCCGAAATGGGAGCGGCCGGTATTGGCCGTATAACAGAGATCCCCGATCTCCTGCTCCGGATGGGTGTCAAGATGCCGCTGATACCGATCCACGAGACGATTCAAGGCCAATTCGGTCTTTGCGGACAAGGTCAGCAGATGCAGCGGCCACCCATTGCCGTCTTTCTCGCCGAACTCGTCCGGCGCCTCTTCCAACACGATATGGGCATTCGTCCCGCTGAAACCAAAGGCGCTGACGCCGGCGATCCGCCGTCCTTCCGCGGGCAACCAGGGCATCTGCTGAACCGCCAACTCGATCGGCATGCTTTTCCAGTCGATATGGGGATTTGGGGTTCTAAAATGAAGATGGGCCGGTATCTCCCGATTCCGGAGCGACTGGACCACCTTGATCACACCCGCGATTCCGGCCGCCGCCTCGAGATGACCGATGTTGGTCTTCACCGAGCCCACGATCAGCGGATGATCCCACGCCCTTTCCTTGCAGAGCGCAGCCGCCAGGGCGTTGATCTCGATCGGATCGCCCAGGGAAGTGCCCGTTCCGTGGGCCTCGACATAGCTCACCTGATTGGGTTCGAGGCCGGCGCCGGCAATCGCCCGCCGGATCACCGCCTCCTGGGAAGGGCCGCTGGGAATGGTGAGACCGCCCGACGAACCGTCCTGGTTGACCGCCGACCCCCTGATGACCGCCAGGACCCTGTCACCCTCGGCAAGGGCATCCGAGAGGCGCTTTAACACCACCACACCGCAGCCCTCTCCGCGGACATACCCATCGGCGGCAGCGTCGAAGGTCTTGCAACGGCCGTCGCGTGCCAGCATCCCGGCTTTCGAAAAATTAATGGAGGGTTCGGGGGCAAGGATGAGGCCCACCCCAGCCGCCAGCGCCAGGGAGCTTTCCCGGTTTCGCAAGCTCTGGCAGGCAAGATGGAGTCCGACGAGCGACGACGAACAGGCGGTATCGACAGACATGCAGGGGCCGGTTACCCCCAGCAGATACGAAAGGCGTCCCGCCGCCACGCCGAGGGTCGTGCCGCTCACATGGTAGGCGTCGATGGCGTTTCGATCCCGCAAACCCATCCGGATCGAAGCGTAATCAAAGGTGCTGATCCCGACAAAGACCCCGGTCGCACTTCCGAACAACCGCTCCGTCGGCTGATTGGCATGTTCGAGCGCCTCCCAGCTCACCTCGAGCAAAAGCCGCTGCTGGGGGTCCATGCTCACCGCTTCCCGCGGCGAGATTCCGAAGAAGTCGGCGTCGAAAAGATCCACACGTTCCAGGAATCCTCCGTACCGGCAACACATCTTTCCCGGAGCATTGGAATCGGGATCATAAAAAGCCGCGATGTCCCATCGGTCACGGGGGACCTCCGAAATCGCATCGACGCCGCTTTTCAACAAACGCCAGAAGGCATCGGGATCATCCGCCCCGCCGGGGAAACGGCAGCCCATGCCGATGATCGCAACCGGTTCAGCCCGCTTCACCTGTTCAGCCAGTATGAATTCGCTCTTGGCTTCGAACTGTTGCGCCGCAAACGCCAGTTTGACCGCAGAGAGGTGGGAAATGCGTTTGGAGAGATCGTTCACTTAAACAGCCCCCTGACTTTTCGATTTTCCGCCGGTGAACATGGCCCGGAGTTCCTGCTCCGGCATGGCTTCGATCTCCGACAGCAGGGAACCGATTTTGTCATCGTGCCGTGAAGGCTCACACTTGTCTTCAGCTTGCACCCGGGGGAAAAGAGGGGACAGCCCGTCTTCCGAAAGATGCTTCACGAGGGCCTCCACCGTTGGGTAGTCGAAAACGAGGGTCGAGCGGAGTGAAATCCCAAGACCCGATTCCAGGCGGTTTTTTAACTCAACCGCCATAAGAGAGTCAATACCGGTATCAAATAATCGTTGCCGGGGCTCCAGTTGTTCCGAAGATGTCATGCCAAGCGTGGCGGCCACCTGTGACCGCACATAATCAAACAGGCGCGCACGCCTTTCGCCCGCGGGCGTCTGGTTGAGCCATCCGAAAAATTGGCCGGAAAATTGGCCGGAAAATTGGATGGCGTGTTCCGCCAATTGAGTGGATGCCCCGGCCTGTGGCTTCCCCGGTGCGGCCCGTCCCCCGGCAACGACCTGGAAGAAAGGCGGCGGCTCCTTCGGGTAGCGGTTCTCCAGATACCGATCCCAATCCACCGTCATTACCAGGGCCTGCGTCGCATCCCGCCTGAGCAAGCCTCCCAGGATTTCAAGCCCCTTTCCCGGGGAGATGGCGCCCATCCCCTGAGCAGTCAATCTTTCCCTGACTTCATCTTTCATTCTTGCCGCCATGCCGACTTCACCCCATGCGCCCCAGTCGACACTCAGCCCATGCAGGCCCTGTTTGCGCCTTGCATGGACAAAAGCATCCATAAAAGCGTTCGCAGCCGCATAGTTGGCCTGTCCGCCGGCACCAACGATTGCCGCCGCGGAAGAAAAACAGACGAAGAAATCGAGTAGTTTGCCCGCCGTGGCTTCATGGAGGTTCCAGGTTCCCCGCACTTTCGGCGCCATCACCTTCCTGAACCGCCCGCTTTCCTGCCTGATGAGCACCGCATCATCGGTGACTCCCGCCGCGTGCACAATGCCACGGAGGGGCGGCATTCGGGATTCGATTTCGTTTATCAGGCGTTTCACATCCCGTTGATCCGAGATATCCGCGGTGAAAACCAGGACATTGCAGCCGTTCTGCTCGATCTGCCCGATCTTGTCCGCTGCCGGACCGGCGGGCCCGTTTCGGCCGGACAGAATCAGATTACGTGCCCCGTTGCGTCCCATCCAGTACGCGACCTCAAGCCCCAGGCCACCCAGTCCACCGGTGATCAGATAGCTGACACCGGCGTCGAAACGAACAACCTCCGCCGGTTTTTCCGAGAGTCTCTCAAGTCTTGCGATATGGCGTAGCCCCTCGCGCAGGGCAATCCTGTTCTCGGCATCGGGATGGAGAATCTCCTCCAGAAGCATCGGGATCATCGCCTCGGTCGCGGAAGGATCAAGGTCAATGCCCCGGGTGCAAAGTTCGGGATGCTCCAGGTCAAGCACGCTGCCGATTCCCCACAACAAAGCCTGAAGGGCTGCAACCGGCCCATTGCCGACTGACATCGCCCCCTTCGTGACAAACCACAATGTCCCCGGCCCCCCGTTTTCCCGTTCCTTAATAGCGCGAACCGCGGCGGACAACCCCCCGCAGACGATTTCGCCCCGTGAGATCGCTGCCGCATCCACGGTCTGTCCCAGATCGATGCCCCAAAGATAGATCATCCCCTTCAGCGACGTCCCGATTGACCGGAAGAGCCGGCTGAAATCCGCGGGAGCCTCGGGGTTCACGCCGTAACGAAGCGATTGTTCATTTGTTGACGAACAATCGCTTGCATGCACGGTATACTGTTTTTCCTGCATGACAAGAAAGACCTCATCCCCGCACGCCCGAAGCCGCGCGGCCAGTTCCGTGGCAACGCCGGATCGATCCGCAAACAGAAGCCAGCCGCCTTTGACCGATTCCCCCGTGTTTTCAAGCGATTTGACGCTTCCTGCCCGGACGGGCCGCCAGCGTACTTCGTAAAGCGCCGCCTTGGGATCCTTTGGCATCCGTTCGAGGAAAAGCTCCCTCCGGGCTTTGCCGAGTTCAAAGCCGTCCACCTCGACAATCACATCTCCCTTTTCATCCATCAGCCGCAGGCTTCCTGTACGGACCCGGGCATCCTTGCCGTCGTGAGCATCTTCTCTCTTCGCAACGCACCATAAGCTGCCGGAGGCGTGTTTTCGGTAAAACTTGAGATTCTCGATCCTGACCGGCACCAGAAAATGTTCACCATCCGGATCGGCCCCCCAGAATCCGCCGACCATCTGAAAGCAGGAATCGAGCAGCCCCGGATGGAGCGGATACCCCTCACCCGCTCCTGCCTGGAAACGAGGCACCATTTCGCAAATGGTTTCGTTTTCCCCCTGCCATATCCTTTCCGCCCACCTGAACGTGGGGCCGAATTGATAGCCGGATTGATGTCGAGCCGCGTAAAAATCATCTCCCGCAAGGATTCGCTCGGCCCGGGGCCGGAAACCATCGGGATCGAATCCCGGCGATGCGGAGACGGGCTTGTCTTTGAGTGCGATAAACACCGTTCCGGAAGAATGCGTAATCCAGGAGGAATCTTTTTCTTCCCGGTCGTGCCCGCCGCTCACCAGCCGGAATGGTAATGCCCCCTCCTCCTCGGGGAGAAAGATCAACTGGACCGGCGTCTCCCCTTTGACCGGAATAATTAACGGTTGAAAAAACTCCATTTCCCCGATTCGGCACGCGTCAACCCCGAACGCCTCTCCCACCGAAGCCAGGACCATCGAAACCTGTGACGCCGCAGACACCACGACCGCACCGAGAAGCCGGTGGTCGGATAGATGAGCGGGCGAGTTTTCGCTCAAGCGGTTCTCGAAGCGCACTTCGCGGGAAAAGGGCAAATGCAGCCTTCTTCCCCACGGGGGAAACGCTTTTTCCCAGCTCTTCGGGGTTCCGTTGCCCCGGTCCTCAACCCAGTAACGCTGCCTCTGGAAGGGATAGGTCGGCAAAGCCACTTTCCCGTAGCCATCCCCCCGGTAATAGTCACTCCATGCGATGGCACCGCCCTTGACAAATTCGATGGCAAGATCAGCGGGTGACGCGTCCGGATCCCCACGGCCAATAGATCTCTTGGCATGATCCCGTCCGGGAGAACCCCTTTTGAAATCCCCAGAACGATCCGGCGTATACAGACCTGGACAGGCCCTGCCTTCCCGGTAAGCGGCAAGCCGCTCTCTCAACTCGTCCCTTGTTGCCGCGATGACTGCCATCTTTTTAACAAACGGAGAGCGGCCGGTATTGGCCGTAAAACAGATGTCCCCGATCCCCTGCTCCGGATGCTCCGGCAGATGTGCTTCATATGTTTCGCAAAGACAATGCAACGCCGCATCGCTTTTGGCGGACAGCGTCAGGATATGCAGTGGTCTTGCCGTATCACATCGCTCTGCTGCCACCGCTTCGGGCGCCTCTTCCAGAACGATATGGGCATTGGTCCCGCTGAATCCGAAAGAGCTCACGCCCGCTATCCGGCCCTCCGCGGGCAGCCACGCACGGCCCTCCGTGGCTACTTCGATCGGCATCCCCGTCCAATCGATATGGGGATTCGGAATCTTGAAATGCAGATGGGGCGGTATCTTTTTATGCTGAAGCGACAGGATGACCTTGATCACACCGGCGATTCCGGCTGCGGCCTCGAGATGACCGATGTTGGTTTTGACCGACCCGATCACCAGGGGATTGCCGGATGTCCGTCCTTTGCAGAGCGATGCGGCAAGTGCGTTCACTTCGATTGGATCACCCAATGCGGTGCCCGTGCCGTGCGCTTCGATGTAAGACACCCGGCGGGGTTCGATGTCGGCATTTTGGATGGCCTGAAGGATGAGCTCTTCCTGGGCGCGCTCATTCGGAACGGTCAGCCCGCTGCTGGCGCCGTCATGATTGATTGCCGATCCTTTGATCAGCGCCAGGATCGTATCCCGATCCTTCAGTGCGTCCGAAAGCCGCTTGAGCACGATCATCCCGCAGCCTTCGCCACGGGCAAAACCGTCGGCCGCCGCATCGAAGGTCTTGCACCGTCCGTCCGGAGAAAGCACGTGCGCCCGCGACAAAAAGATCGTAATTTCCGGGGAAATGACCAGGTGCACCCCGCCGGCAAGCGCCAAGTCGCAATCCCCCACCCGCAGACTCTGGCACGCCTGATGGATGACAACCAGGGAGGATGAGCAGGCGGTATCGATCACCATATTCGGTCCCCGCAACCCCAGGATGTACGCCAGTCTTCCGGCCGCGAAACAGTGGAGATTGCCGGTTCCGTCGTACGTATCGATCTGCGTCCGGTCTGCGCCGCCCAGTTTCAATCGCGCATAATCGTTCTGCCCGATACCGACAAAAACACCTGTCCGGGACCCATTCAGGCCCGCAGGCGCAATTCCGGCATATTCCAGGGCTTCCCAGCCGACTTCAAGCACGAGGCGGTGCTGGGGGTCCATGCACATCGCCTCCCGTGGAGAAATGCCGAAGAACGGCGCATCGAACCGGTCTATGCGGCCCAGGAAACCCCCGCGCCGGATGTACATCTTTCCCGCTGCATCGGGGTCGGGATCGTAATATTCATCAATATTCCATCGGTCCCCGGGAAGTTCGGTGATCGCATCTTCCCCGTTTTTCAACAACCTCCAAAACAATGCCGGGTTATCCGCCCCGCCGGGAAACCGGCAACCCATCCCGATCACGGCAATCGGCTCGGACTTTTTCCGCTCCATTGCAGTGAGCTTCGCCTGGAGGTCATCGATCGCTCGTAGCGCCCTTTTCACCGGAGAGTCGTTCTGTTGGTTTGCTAGCAACATTCCCATTTCTCAATACCTCAGCTTTTCCAGCCGTTCGAGCAGGATCGCTTCGGCCTCTTTTTCAGTCAACTCATCGAGAACGGCGCCAAGAGATCTTTTGGCCGTGTTTCCTTCGCCTTCCCCAGCCGTTTCTCGCGTTCCCTGCCGGTTTTCAGCGATCGGATCGGACGCCGGTCCGACCGCGGGATTGACAACGGCGCCATGCAGATATTCAGCAAGCGACTCCACCGTGGGATATTTAAAAATCAGCGTCACCGCCAAGGTGCAGGCAAATTCCTTCTGAAGGCGATTCCTCAGCTCCATCGACGTCAGAGAGTCCATCCCCATCTGAAAAAAACCCTGACGGGTGTCGACGGCAGCCGCCGAGTCCAGGCCCAGGACTCCGGCGACCATGGAACGAAGATGGTCACTGAGCAAATCCAGTTGTTGATCCCCCGGAGCCGCTTTCAACTCCCGGTAAAAGCTTTCCCGCATCGCGTCAGGACTCGCTTCGTGATCCGGAATCCGATCGAAAAAGGCCGGTCGCGCGTTGCCCGCGTGCCGATGGAAGAACCGTTTCCAATCCATCGGCATCACCGCCACCTGAGGATCGGTCGAGCCGAGCAACTGCTGAAAAACGGCCAAGGCCTTTTCAGGCGCGAGCGTATCAAGCCCCTGGGCGGCCCACTGGCCGGAAGATCTCTTGGCGTGCCGCTTGTCGACGGCATCGGCCATGCCTGTTCCCGTCCACGGTCCCCAGCTAATGCTCAGCCCCGGCAATCCGATGCTCCGCCGGTAATGAGCCAGGGCATCCAGAAAGGCGTTTGCGGCCACATAGTTCCCGAGGCCGGAAGAACAGACAAAGGAGGTGGACGAAGAAAACAGGACAAAGAAATCGAGCGGGATGTCTTTCGTCAATTCGTGGAGGTTCCAGGCCCCCGAGACTTTCGCGGCAAATACCCTGTTGAAAAATTCCCCTTTATGATCCGCAAGCAGTCTGTCCTCGAAAACACCGGCGGCATGAACAATCCCCTTCAGCGGGATTCGCGACGCCAGAATGGCATTCAAGACGGATTCCACATCGCTTTTTATTGACACATCGGCCCGCGCAACGACAATGCTTGCACCGGCGCGTTCCAGTTGCCGGATCGCCTCCGAGGCCGGACTGCCTTCGACCGGTTTTCCGGATCGGCCAAAAAGAACCAACTGTCTGGCACCTTGCGCAACCAGACGTCCGGCGATCAGAAGTCCCGTTCCTCCCATGCCCCCGCTGATCAGGTAAGCACCCTCCGAACAAAGTGGACGCGTTTCAAAATCCGCAAAATCGTCGTTTTTAAAAGGAGTCAGCCTCGCAAAATAGTGGGACTTCCCGCGCAGGGCGATCTGATCTTCTGACTTTCCGTGGAGGATCAGATCGAAAAGGGGATTCACGCAGCCGGCCCCGCGATCGATATCGATACGGACGCAGTTCAACTCGGGATGCTCCGCTGCAATCACCTGGGCCATGCCCCAAAGGGGAGCCTGGGAAAGACCCGACAAAAGCCGTTCCGTACCGTCCGCGGAAACGGCATGGCTGGTCACCTGCCAAAGCAAAGGCGGCGGCGAAACATCCGTATCGATCAGGGCCTGCACCAGATGCAGCATTCCCGTACAAAGTCGCACGGACGTTGCCCCCACATCACTGTTTGCGCAAACTCCGGGCTCCGGCGAATCCAGACTCCAGAGGTGGATGATACCGTGCAACGCCGGCTTTCCCTCCATTGCTGCACGGAGAAGTCTGCGAAAATCTTCCCGCTCTTGCGGGTTGACCGTATAGCGGGAATGCCCACTATTTTCCCCGTCCGACATCCTGACGAACCGCTCCCCGGGAAAAGCCGCGGTCACGATATCCCCGCATGCGCCAAGAAGGTGAGACACCCCCGCACCGACCCCTGTGGAATCGGAACAAACCAGCCAATGACGCGGCGTTGAAACCGGGGTCTGCTTTGCTTCGGGTAACGTCCTGCCCAGGATCACGGCCTGTTCGAAAAGTCCCCCGCTTTGCTCGGGTGAAATCGTCGCTGTTTCGGCAAAACCGCTTTCCTTCAACAATTTTTCCCAGGCGGTGACGCCGATAAGCGGGTGGGAAGGCCTGAGATCATGGTCCCTGAACTTCCACCACCCGTCGAGAAGTCCGAAGATCATATCGAGCCAACGTCGGCGTTCAATTCCCTCCAGCAGCACCATCATTCCCCCGGGCGAAAGAAGCTTTCCGACCTGCTTGAGGGTATGACGGAGATCCGCTGTGGCATGAAGTACGTTCGCCGCCAGGATCACGTCATATTCATGGGACCGGAAGCCCTGTCCGATGGGATCTCTTTCGATATCGAGGAGCTGATACCGCACGAAGGGATAGTCCGCGAATCTCTCCCTGGCCTTGGCCAAAAAATGCGCCGAGACATCGGTGAACACATAGTCCACCCGCTTGCCCTTGAGATGCGACAAAACCGCGGCGGTCGTCCCTCCGGTGCCGGCGCCGATTTCAAGGATGCGCAGCTTTTGCCCGCCCGTTTGATCCGCGAGTATTGCCGCAAGGGCCTCTCCAACAATCCGGTTCATAGCGCCGAACGTCGGCGAGTCCTCGTAAAGTCTGACGGCCATCGTCAAGTCCGCTTCCGGAAATAGAAGGCCCAACGGATCGAGCTCGCCCCGGAGAACTCCGGAGAGGGCCGCTCCGCAACGGCCGAGCATGGTCAACTCAGCCTCTGCCTGAGGATACATTGAAAAAAGTTTCTGCCACCGCTCATCGGCATTGTGCATCCTGCAAGATTCCGCCGCCTCCCACCCTTGCACCACCGGATGGAACCTCCTGTCTTTTGGCCGGTGAAGCACCCCTTCTTCGGCCAGCATCCCCAAAAGCCTGCCGAGCAACGGCCGATATTTGTCGGCAACGCGCAATACCCCGGCGACATCGGTGGTCGTGAATCGGCCGCCGATAGGAAAATTCCATCCCATCCGGGAAAACGCGTCATGGACGTAGGAAACGCTCAGCGCCTCCATCCCCGCAAGAAGTTCGGGAAAAGCATGGATTCCGTTATCCGCAAGGGGGGAAAAGTGATCCCTGACGGTCATTGGGGAAGGCAGCCGGCTCGATTCCGCATGCGGCGGGATGACCTGTTTATGCCACTCGATCCGGTAGAGAAGATCATTCACATTTTCTTCGCCATGACCGGTGTTCCTTCCGGAACCGATGGGGGCAGCTTCCGGCTTCTTTCTTCCGGCCGCGGCCGTCCCGATCCAGTATCGACGGCCCTCGAACGGATAGGTCGGCAGCGGGGTCCTGCTTCGGGAATAATCGCCGTCAAACCCCTGCCAATCGATCTCCACCCCTTTCGTATATAGCTCGCCGAGACTGCCGAGCATCTGCTCCCAGTCGGGCCTTCCGCGTCGCAAGCTCGGCAGCCAGGCGCAGGGTTCATCCGATGATTTCTCTGGCAGACACGTTTTCGCCATTCCCGCAAGGACGGGATGCGGCCCGATTTCGATAAAAACCCGATAGCCTTTGCGATAAAGTGCCTCAATGCCGGCGGCGAATCGGACCGTTCCCCGGATATGGTTCACCCAGTAATCGGATGTGGTGATCGCCTCTCCGATCGCTTCTCCGGTCAGGTTCGAGATCAGATCGATGGCCGGTGGTGAGTAGTGGATCCCCCGCGCAATCTTCCCAAAGGGTTCAAGGACCGGTTCCATCAGCGGCGAATGGAAGGCATGCGACACATTCAGCATCGCGACCCTCATTCCTCGCGACTCCATGGCCCGGGTCACCTTCTCGACCGAATCCCCGAATCCCGAAATCACCGTCAGCCGAGGACCGTTGACCGCGGCAACCGAAATTTCATTTCCAAAGGACCCGATCGCATCCGTCACCACCATTTCTTCCTCAAAAACCGCAGCCATGGCTCCATTGCGCGGCAGGGCCTGCATGAGACGTCCCCTGGCCGCAATCAGCTTCAGTCCTTCTTCAAGAGAAAAAACCCCGGCCGCGCAGGCAGCGGCGTATTCCCCCACACTGTGTCCTAAAACGGCGCCGGGTTCAACGCCCCAGCTCTTCCACAAATTGCAGAGTGCATATTCGAGGGCAAAAAGGGCCGGCTGGGTATAGGCGGTTTGATCCACCCGACCCTGAGCGCTTTTTTCTCCGGGATAGATGACTTCGATAAGCGGCCGGTCGAGCAACTCTTTCAACAGTTCATCACATTGGTCCAGAGCGCTTCGGAAGGTCGGTTGGGTGTCATAGAGTTCTCTGCCCATGCCGGCGAACTGCGATCCTTGCCCGGTGAAGAGAAAGGCAACTTTGGGCCGCGATGCGAAACTGCCCCTGAACACACCTTCCGTTTCGCCGGATCTTTCACGGGAACGGAGTTTTTCCCTGATTTCCGGCAGGGACCCCGTAACAATGCCGATCCGCCGGCTGAAATGGGCCCGGCCCGCATTGGCCGTGTAACATATATCGGCCAGCCGTTCTTTTGCGGCGGATGAATCCAGGAAAGACGCATATCTTTCAGCCAGGCGGCCGAGCGAATATTCAGTTTTGGCGGAGAGAGTCAGGATGTGCAGGGGTCTTTCCGGCGTGTTTGTCCTTTCGCACACCACATCGGGAGCTTCTTCCACCACGACATGGGCATTGGTGCCGCTGAACCCGAAGGAACTCACCCCGGCCAGAAGCCGGCTCCCCGATGCCCCTGTCTTCCAGTCGGTGCCCGAAACCGGAATCGTTGCCGGAATGGTATCAAGTGCGATCAGGGGATTCAATTCCCTGAAATGCGGCTGCATCGGGATACGACGATGCCGCATCGCAAGGATGACTTTGATCAGACCCGCAATCCCCGCCGCCGCTTCCGTATGCCCGATATTGGCCTTCACCGATCCCAGAAGAAGCGGATTGTCTCCGCTTCTTCCCTGCCCGTACACATTGGCCAGCGATGAGACCTCGACCGGATCTCCGAGCGAAGTGCCGGTCCCGTGGGCCTCGATATACGATACCTCATGGGGGGCGACTTCGGCATCGGCAAGCGCCGTCCGGATCACCGCTTCCTGAGAAAGGCCATTTGGTGCGGTCAGGCCGTTGCTGGCTCCGTCCTGATTGATCGCACTTCCTCTCAATACGGCAAGCACGGGATCGCCGTCTGAGATCGCCCGCGAAAGGAGTTTCAACACGAGCACCCCGCATCCTTCACTGCGGACATACCCGTCGGCGGAAGCGTCAAATGTCTTGCAGCGTCCGGAACGGGAAAGCATGCCGGCCCTGGAGAAGGCGATGCTCAATTCGGGAGAGAGCAGCAGGTTGACGCCGGAGGCGAGCGCCATACCGGTTTCCCTGCTTCTCAAACTCTGGCAGGCCAGATGGACCGCCACGAGCGAAGAGGAGCAGGCGGTATCAATGGCAAGAGCGGGTCCCTGAAAGCCGAAACAATATGCCAGCCGCCCTGCGGCCACACCGGCGGAGTTCCCCGTAGCGAAGTACGTGTCGACATAAGATCCGGCATCCCGGTCGTTCCCCTTGATCTGGAGGGTTTCATAGTCATGGGAGAAGAGACCGACGAATACTCCGGTGCGGGTTCCGGCAAGGGCGGCGGGATTCATCCCCGCGTGCTCGAGCGCCTCCCAGGCAAGGGTGAGCAGAAGCCGCTGCTGCGGATCCATCGCCACGGCTTCCCGTGGAGAAATATTAAAAAAATGGGCATCGAATCGATCCACATCACGAATGAATCCGCCGTGCCTCGAAATGATTCCCCCGGGCTTTTCCGGATCGGGGTCGTAATACCGGTCGATATCCCAGCGATCCTTGGGGATTTCGGTGATGGCGTCGGTTCCATTGGATAGAAGATTCCAAAAATCGTCCGGGGTTTCACCTCCCCCGGGGAACCTGCAAGCCATGCCGATAATCGCCACCGCATTTTTCGGGAACTCCTGGCTGGAAGCGATTGCCTGGGTTTCAGATGCATTTTTTATCGGTTTGCCGGATTCCATTCGAGAAGGTCGTGCAACGGATTTTGCGACTCCCTCTTCCCCTGACTCGCCGTCTTCAAAGAACCGGGCTATCCTCTCCGGGGTGCTGTAACGGAAGAAAAACGCGGAATCGAGTTCCCGGCCCAGCCGCCCGCCAAGAAGCGATCTTAATTCCATCAACTTCAGGGAATCAAGTCCCATCTCCATCAAAGGGCGCGAGGGTGAAAATGACCAGGGTTTCGCCTCCCCCATGACCCGGCGGACACATGCTTCGACCAGGGGAAGAACCGGACCCACTCGGCCTTCATGTTTGCGTGTCACAGACCCGGGCGCTTGCGCCCGGCCGTTCTTCTCGGGCCTCCGGTTCAGAATGTCGTATTCAACGAGGACACCGTTGCCCTTGTTGTCCAGATCCTGGGGTCGATATCCCGGACAAAGCCCCGTAATGCGGCCTCCGTGGTCCGCATGGAAACGGAGTATCGGATCTCTAAGATGTCCGAATTCATCCCGCAGGAGGATGTACGCTTCCATGGAGATCGAACAATGGAGCGGGTATTCCTTGCATAGACTGACCGCCACAATGCGTTCGATACCCTTCCGGACCGAACAGTATTGAAGCATGAATTCAAGCAATTGGTCGCCCAGCCCAAGATTCTGCATCTCGGGAAGGATGGTGACCGCGAGCAGTTGGACGATGGGTCCGTCTTCCCGATGCAAAGAGGCAACGTTTCTGCCATCAGCGGTCTTCAGCGGTTCGATGGCGGCGATCCGCTGCGAATAGATCGCTCCGACCACCCGACCTCCCATGTCCATCACACAGTGACCGGAAGGAAAGCGCTCGATCCGCGCCCTCAACTCCTCCTCCGGAACCCTCAGCGGCCCGGGCCAGCAAGCGGTCTCGAGTTCAATCAGTTCAGAGAGATCTCCGGGCACGGGATGCCGGACCTGGTACGCTCTTTTTTCGAAATGGTTTCGCAGAACCGAAGTAAAGGAAAATTGTTCGATAACCCGCGAAGAAAATGAGGCCAGGGGGAACATGCCCGAATTGGCACAGGCAATAATAACATCTTTAATTTCCAGGAAATTGTTTGAATTACACATCATAACCAAAGAAGTTTTGGGGATTTTAACCCTAAGAGATGAAACCGTGCGACATAGCCGCGACACTGACCTGCTGAATAAAAAAGCAGCGGGCGACACCCGCCGGCCGATTCATCAGTAACAACAATGGCGGTTCAGTCATCCAAGACGGAACCGCCATTGTTGGTAAGTAAATTCTTTTCCGGTTGTCTCATCAGCTTTTTTGCGTGGCCGTTTTTTCAGCGGCGAACTTCTTTCCCTCTTTGAATTGCTCGGCGAAATACGCCTTGACTTTCTCGGGTTCGAAATCAAGAAACGTACCCCCTGACTCGAAATGCTGCACAAAGACATGGCCCAGGGCATACGTACAGGCGCCACCCGTGGCAAGCATCGTCAAGGCGCCCGTTGCCTGTCCGATGATAGGGACCATTTTGATCATGCTGGCTATCGGGCCGGCTGCCGCAACCGGTACAAAGCTCCCGACCAGCGAGGAAATGATGGTTTTTGCCCTCTCTTTTGAAAAATCAACTCCGTAAAATTTTGAGAGCTTGTAGAGCAGCCTGATCTG
This sequence comes from uncultured Desulfobacteraceae bacterium, assembly GCA_903909505.1. GTDB lineage: Bacteria > Desulfobacterota > Desulfobacteria > Desulfobacterales > Desulfatirhabdiaceae > RAAP-1. The sequence goes on along the minus strand of CAIVVZ010000288.1, from coordinate 2,710 downwards.
AATACCGGTCAGCGCAAGAAAATCCACAACCGGCAGAGGTATCAGCCCGACACCCATTGAGCCGTAAGTATGGTTTTTGATCAGCCTATCGGTTTCAGCTTTTCTGCCCTCCCAATCCAGGGTTTCCGACTTCTTTGCTTCCTTTTCCTTAACCTCGGTCTCCTTCGTTTCCATCTTGCCCTCCTTTTCTGATAAATGATCTTTACGACCGAAAACCGGCCATTGCATCCATGACTACATGACACATAAAAGCAGCAATCGAATTTAATAATTAAATTTATATCAACATGTTATGATTGAAATATTATCAACAGCAACAGTGGCGATGGCGATGATGCGATCAATCCATACTTGAGTATGTTAAGAATTGATTGCATGTTTTAGATGGATATTCGGAGAAAGTATATATCTTCGACTGAAAACAAATGTTACATGTTACGGATGGAAATGCAAGTTAATTTTATTATACTTGTAACCATCTAAAACCACTCAATTACATGCTGAAGAACAATCTTATCGATGCGTACTTCCTGATTTTTTCTGCTCGTCGCCAAATGACTGCGATATCCGTCGGCAATCCTCACTTCTTTCACCCCCCAGATGTCGTCGGCGAAAAACGCATTTTCCCCCTCGATAATAATTTCATTCAGCGGAATCGCCATCCCCCTGCCGTCTGCCTTGATCACCGCCTCCTTTTGGGTCCAGAGGTTGAAGAATTTTTCGAGCCGATTTTCAGACGCCATCATCGTTTCCCACTGGCCGTACGTCATTTGCGCTTTAAAATCGGAGATATCGATCGGCCGTATTTCCTCGATGTCTATGCCGATCCTTCCCGCGGGACAAAGGGCACAGACCACATATTCACCCGAATGAGAGATGTTAAAATCCATCCCGCAGCCCAGAAATGGCCTGCCTGAAGCGTCCCAGACGAGATTCCGCAGAACCTCCCGAGGATACCCGCACCACCTCAACCCCTCGGCAAGCAGAAGCTTCCCGAACAGGCCGGCCTGCCGATCTTCCCATCTTCTGTATCGGCTGATTCTCGTCCGGACAGGCCGGGGCATCTCAAAAAGCAAGCGGTCCCATACCCGATTCGAAAGCCTCTCCCCGATTTGAGAATAGAGGACCAATATCATGGATCGGTATTTTATGCCGTGGTATCGGAAGGCGTCATCACCCCCCGGGAAAATACCCTGCCGATTTGCGCCGCATGACGGAAAATAAAAAAATGCCCCCCACTGAACTCCAGAAGAGAAATTTTTCTTGTGGTTTCGTCCTGCCACCGCAGCGCATCGGCCCGCATCAAGCTTTCATCGCTGCCCCGCATAACCGTTATCGGGACATCGAACGGCTCGCTCTTTTCATAGGTGTAGGTGTCAAGCGCCTGAAAATCGGCCCTCAAAACAGGTTCGAAAAGTTCCATCATTTCCTGGTTCTCAAGCACCTCTCGAGTCGTTCCCTCGAATCTCTTCAATATTTCAATAAAGTCGGCCTGCGGGAGCAGATGCCGGTCCTTTTCCTTCCCTTGAACGGAGGGGCCCTCCCTGCCGGATACAAAAAGGTGGAGCGGCGGCGGGCAGCGCTCACGGATGATCCGCTTGACCAGCAGATATCCGATGCACGCCCCCAGACTGTGCCCGTAAATGGCATAGGCGCCATTCAAACGGCCCCGGATTTGGTCGAATACATCATCAGCCATGTCGTGCAAACTGGTGAGCAAGGGCTCGGGAAACCGCCTCCCCCTGCCCGGCAGATCAATTGCCGCGATACTTACGAATTCATCCGTGTAACGCTTAAATTCTCGGTATGAATAAGAACTGCCGCCTGCAAAAGGGAGGCAAAAAAGAGTTGTCTCGCAGTGATCAGCCATTTTCCTCTTTAGTCACTTGCACTTTGCTTAATTTGTTACATATTCGAACTTACCGCTACGGACCACTTTGAAGAAAAAACGCTTGCCGATAATATCGCCGTTTTTCGTAAACGAATAACTCCCCATGACACTGCGGCGGTCTTCAATGAAACGCAGGAAAGAAGCCACCACCAGCGGGACCGTGGACCTTGCTCTAGTGAATGCCTCGTCCAGCAAGTAGATGGCGTCATATCCGAGAGCCGCCCAGGTATCCGGAGCAACCCCGTATCTGTCCTGAAAATTCTTGGCAAATATCATAGTATTCGGATCGGAGTCATCGGGATTAAAGACAGTCGATACGATGGTGCCTTCAGCGGCGCTTCCCGCAATTTTCCAAAGGATGGGTTCATCAAGACCATCTCCACCGATAAAGGGGATCTTCACCCCCATTTCTCGGGTCTGTTTGATCACCTCGGCAGCTTGAGGGACCCACCCACCCAAAAAAATGGCATCCCCCCCTCGGTCTTTGATATCGTGGATCATGAAACTGAAGTCGGTCTGCCACATATAGTATGACTTTCGGAGCAGTATCTCGATTCCCACCCTGGCAGCATTTTCAGCGAAGATATCCGCCAATGTCCTGCCGTATACGCTTTCATCGTCGATCACCACCATTTTCCTGAACCCCTTGGCCACACTGAACTCTGCCAGCGCCTTGCTCGTCTCGATATCGGAGGGGACGTTCCTGAATACATTGGAAAAGCCGTGGCTCGTCAGCTTAGGGCTTGAGGCCCCTGCGGAGATGAAAAGGAGCCCGGCTTTTTGATATGTCAGAGATACCGGGATCGCGGTTCCTGATAT
>CAIVVZ010000287.1 GCA_903909505.1 uncultured Desulfobacteraceae bacterium | reverse complement strand
GTTGCGGCAGGAGGTACCCGTAATCCGGGTATGATGGCCGGGATCAATAAAGTCCGGGCCAACCTTGAACGATACGACCCGGAATCCCCGGCGCTTCAGCGCGGCCAGGATAGCCAGCGTGAGGGTGGTTTTCCCCGATCCGCTCTGAGTACCCGCAACGACGATTCCTTTAATCGGACACCCCCTTTGAAGGATCAGGGGTCGGTAAAAACACCGATGCATGAGCCCTTAACATCAGGTCCGGGTAGAGGATTTTTGCAATGGTTCGTATGCCTTCAAAAAGCCTCACGGTCGGCCTGGAAACCAGGACTTCATCAATCAGATAAATTTGACGGGTCTGAACCGCCCTGATCACGGAAAACCCCGGCTCGTTTTGAATGGTTTCAACCGTAACATGATTCATGGGTCCGGATTGGGCCAGAAAAACATCTATTTCAGCGGCATGGGAGAGAATCCGTTCTTTCCCGTAAGCAGCGATGTTGGTGCCGCGAACCGGTTCGGCGTCTGTGGCAATATTGATTCCGCCCGCGGTTTCGACCGCAAAAATCGCCATGGAGTCCGGTGAAAAAGTTTTCATCCGGTCATGAATGGCTTCAAAATAGACTTTTTTCCGGGGACTGATTTTCCGAACGCTCTCTCTGATGGATTCAAGCGATTCCTTGAAACCGGCGACAAGCCGGCCGGATTCCGCTTCCTTGCCAATCAGAACTCCGAGCGTTTGCCAGTAGCGGTAAATTTCATCCAGATTTCCGGGCTGAAGCGAAATCACCGTGATGCCGTTTTTCTCAAGATTGGCCAGAAGCCGGGCATACCCCCGGTCGATCATGGGCCGAATCAGCACCAGGTCCGGCCGGGCTGCCAGAAATTTCTCCAAATCGTCGTGATAGGAAAAAACCGGTTTTGACAGCGCTTTTTCCGGATAGGTTTCGCTTGGAGAGACCCCGATAATTTCGGAATCCAAGCCCAGTGAAAAAAGGTTTTCCGTGTGGCCGGGATAAAGCGAAATGATTCGGGTGAAAGGGGCTTTTACGGTGATCTTTCTGCCCATGTCGTCTGTGATCATATCGGCGCAAAATCCTCCGGCAACTGAGGCTGCCAGATATATCAGCATCCATGCCGTATGGATCAGACATCTGCGAAGGAAGCCCGGCCTTATGTCCTGGCAAGGACTGCAAAACAGGCTTTCTTTCCCGCCCGGTTCATGGAACATGGGAACTCCGATTGAACACGACCTGTCTGGCGTTGGCATAGGTATCTTCATAGACTTTGGCTTTGACCTCAAACACCGATTGAATCGTACTTTCGGTCAGCACCTGATCGCAGGGGCCGTGAAAGACCACCCGGCCGTTTTTCATCAGGATCAGATATTGACAGAACAAAGCGGCCAGGTTGATATCCTGCATGACCGCAATCACCGTTTTCCCCTCATCGGTAACCCTCTGGAACGTCAGGCTGAACAGCGAAATCGCATGGGCAATATCCAGGTTGGATGTGGCTTCATCCAGAATCAGCACCGGCGTGTTCTGAACCAGGGCACGGGCGAATATCACCCGCTGGCGTTCCCCGCCGCTCAGCTCTGAGACAAACCGGTTTTCAAATTCACGGGTGCCGGTCTGTTCCATGATTTCATCCACTTGCCGGTGATCCTCCCTGTCCGGAAACGCAAACCGGCCAAGGTGGGGGTACCGGCCCATCATGACGACCTGGCGGGATGTAAACGGAAAATTGACGCTGTACTGCTGGGGAACCAGCGCAAATCTGCGGGCAATCTGCTTTCTGCTGTATTTTGCCAGCGGTTTGCCCTGATAGGAAATAACACCTGCGTCCGGTGTCTGGTGACGGATCAACAGATCCACCAGCGTTGTCTTGCCGCAGCCGTTCGGGCCGAGGATTCCGTAAAACACGCCGGATTTGAGTTTCAGGGACACGTCGCTGACAGCCGGATGCCTGCCGTAACCGAAACAGACTTGATCGGTCTCAATCGTCATGGATGCCGCCCGTCTGTTTTTTTCGGTAAATATAGCAGAAAAAAGGCCCTCCGGTGAGCGCGGTCAGCACCCCGATGGGGATTTCATGCGGCAGCACGGCCCGGG
>CAIVVZ010000286.1 GCA_903909505.1 uncultured Desulfobacteraceae bacterium | reverse complement strand
GCTTTCGCTCACCACCAGTCGGCCCACTGCGAGACCGGCGTTCTCTCGAACCTGCTTAGTCATCATGGATTGAACATCAGCGAGTCGATGGTTTTCGGAATCGGCGCCGGTCTTTTTTTCGGCTATTTTCCCTTTATCCGCCTCAATAATCTACCGCTGACAGCCTTTCGTATTCGTACCGGCGGCATCATGAATCGCGTCGTCAAACGACTGGGGGTAACGCTGACCTGGGAAAAATTCAGAAAACCCGAAAACGGCATGGCTGCCCTGGACCGGAAACTGGCAGAGTCCGTGCCGGTCGGATGCCGGACGGGCGCCTATTGGCTGAGCTATTTTCCCAGGCGGTACCGGTTTCACTTCAATATGCATAATCTTGTCGTTTTCGGGAAAGAAAATGACGATTATATCATCAGTGATCCGGTTTTTCCTGAACCCGTTCACTGTCCGCATGCCGATTTGATGAAAGCCCGGTTTGCTAAAGGTCCGATGTCTCCTAAGGGCCGGATGTACTATATCACCCACGTTCCCTCTGAACCGGACTTTCGAAAAGCCATTCTTCAGGGCATCAAAGAGGTTTGCCAAACCATGCTGAAAGCTCCGGGACCTTTTCTGGGCGTCAAGGGCATCCGGTTTTTAGCCAAAAGAGTTGAAATCTGGCCCAAAAAAATGGACGCAAATAAGGCGGCGCTCTGTCTCGGTCAGGTCATTCGCATGCAGGAGGAAATCGGAACCGGAGGCGCCGGATTTCGGTATATTTACGCCGCATTTTTGCAGGAAGCCGCGGATTTCCTGGAAGACGACCATCTTCGGGTGCTTTCCGACCGCATGACCGACATCGGGGACCGGTGGCGGGAATTTGCGCTCATCGGCTCAAGAATTTGCAAAAACCGGACCGGGGAAGCAGAGACATATCCCGCCATGTCGGCGATTCTAAGGGATTGCGCCGACATGGAAGCCGGCCTGTATCAGGATCTCCTGGAACGGATCGCCTGACCTTTTAAATGGAACCCTATTAAATGGATTGCGCATCGGCATGACCCTTAAAACTCAGCTTAAAAAGCTCATCGTGGAAGACCTGAATCTTACGGACATCCGTCCCGAAGAAATCGGTGACGACGACCCCCTGTTCGGTGAAAAATTCGGCCTGGACTCCATTGATGCGGTCGAACTCGTGTTTCAGCTCAAGGCGCAATTCGGGGTGGAAATCAAAAACATGAAAGAAGGCCGTTCGGTCCTCCGGAGCATCAACACCATTTCGGCATTTATCGAAAAAAGGCGCAGCGCTTGAATCGTCAAAAACCGGTTCCCATCAGCGGAATTGGCTGTATCTGCGCTGCCGGGGGGAACCTTTCTGACTGCATGGACACCCTTTTTACCCGCGCTCCGATACCGGCACCGCCGCGTTCCTGCCCAGAGTCGCAACACCCGGTCTTTGAGGTAGCGGATCGATTTCTGCCGGAAGACAATCCTGTGTCTTTGGCCGGGACTCGGGCTGCCCGCCTGGATCTGAAAGCCACAGAAGAAGCGCTGGCGGATGCGGGGCTGAATCCGGATATGCTTCGCGACAAAAAAGTTGGCGTCATGATCGGCACCAACGTCTCCGGAGGTGTCAGCAACCGTTCGCTTCAACGACAGGGCGCGGGAGAAGTGAAAGAAATAGGAAGCAGGTTCTGCTGCCCCTCGCCCGCGGAGCGTTTTCTGGCCGTCAACCCCGCCCAATGGATCGCACGGCATTTCAATTTCTCCGGGCCGTGCCAGACCATCGTGAATGCGTGTTCCGCCGGAGGCGACGCCATCGGTCTGGCCGGAGCCTGGATCCGTTCGGGCCGCTGCGACATGGTCATCGCCGGCGGCGTGGATGCATTTTACGAAGTCACTTACTATGGATTCATCGCCCTGATGAACTGCGACATCGAGCCCTGCAAGCCATTTGATGCCCGCAGAAACGGCCTCAACCTCGGTGAGGGAGCCGGCATCATGGTTCTGGAATCAGACCGCATGCTGGCCCATCGGGGCAAAAAAGCCCGGGCTTTTGTTTCCGGATATGGCATGGCAAGCGATGCCTATCATTTTACGGCTCCGGACCCCGACGCCGGCGGGCTGCGTCTGGCGGTTCGGGATGCCCTGGATTCGGCCGGTGTCCGCCCGTCGGACATTGCCTTCATCAATGCCCATGGCACGGGCACCCGGGACAACGACCGGATCGAATCCCATCTGTTTCACGACTTGTTCCCGGGTGTTCCCTTTGGATCGACCAAGGGCTATACCGGCCACACGCTCGGCGCTTCGGGCGCCATAGAGGCGGCTTTCACCGTTTCCTGTCTCGAACGCCAACAGGCGCCCGCAAGCGCCGGCTTTTCCGAACCCGACCCGGAGTTGCCGGTCCATCCGGTTCGGGAGAACACCCCCATTTGCGGCACCATGGCCCTTTCGGAAACACTGGCTTTCGGCGGCAACAACAGTGTCTTAATTTTTACAACGGAAAACCGCTCATGAAAGTGCTCATCAAAGGCATTGGTGTCATCGGCGGATTCGGCTGTGGAGCCAAAAGCCTTGAAGAAGCGGTAATCAATCAGAAGTCCCCCATCTCGGAACCACTGCAGAAAAGCTTCGGACCGGATGAAACAGCGCTTGTCACCCCGAAGCTTGTGGCCGACACCGCGCTGCTTAGCCGGTTTGTTCCGCCAAAAGCCCTTCGCAGGGTGGACCATTATTCCCGAATGGCGATTATTGCCGGTTATCTCGCGCTTCAGGATGCAAAGGGAGGTGCGGGCAGGGATGAAGGGCTGCCCGAGCCCATGGGAGTGATTGTCGCCACCGGCATGGGACCGACGGCGGGCACGCTTGATTCGCAATCCCCGGACGCGGATGCAGCCGACCTGCGTCTGTCGCCGATCCAGTTTTCAAACTCGGTGCATAACGCGGCAGCCGCGTACATTTCGATGCTGCTGAAAATCCGGGGCCCCAATGTCTCGATCAATCAGTATGACATGTCGGTGCCGCTGGCTTTTCAGACCGCCCTGGATTGGCTTGAAGAGGGCCGGGCCGCGTCGGTCCTGGTCGGGGGGGTTGATTGCTTTTCAAAAGGCCTTTGTGACGCATCCCTTTACACCCCAAACCGAAAAGACGGAAACAGCGGCCGGCGGCCGGTTCCAGTAGGCGAGGGAAGCGCATTTTTCGTGCTCACCCCGTCCGGAGCAAAAGAATCCCGATATCCGTTTATCCAGGATGTCCGGATCGGACGGAACCTTCAGGACATTGAGCTGCCATCAAGCGCTCTTTTTCTTCATAACGGCAGCGGTGAAGAGGCTGCGCTGATTGGCCCGGCCACTCGCCAGGCGGTTTTCTCTCATGTCTATGGCTCATTTCCTTCCAGCATGGCTCTGGATCTGGCCATGGCGGCCCTTTTGCTTAAAAAGGAGAAGGGCCGGAACGCACTATTTCCGCATTTTGATTTTGGGCCGGATTTTAGGAAGAATCCCCGGATCTGTTGTCTGAAAAAAGGGGTGGCCGGGGATTTGGGGTGGATAGAAGTAGAATAACTACCGAAATCAGCAAAAGCGGATAGCCTGATTTTGCTGATTTCGGATCTTTCGCCTCCCATTATGCAACCGTCAGCATGACAAACGCGTGGGAAAAACGGCCGCTTTCGGGAATGAAGCAGAGTAGTTTCTGGCCCGTCTCAAGCTTGCCGGAGTGGAGCAGCTCCTCGATAATGATGTAGATGGCGGCGCTTCCGGTATTTCCTTTTTCCGCCAGGTTTGAAAACCACCTGCTGTAGGGGATTTCAAAACCGATCCGCTTCATTTCCTCATAAAACTTCGGACGGAAATAGTCCGATGAATAGTGGGGCAGAAACCAGTCTACGGCATCCGGACGCAAAGCGTGTTTCCCGATGACCGTTGAGAGGGCCATTCCCATGGTCTGAATAATCTCGCGGTCCAGAAGCTTGATATCCTGCCGCACCGAAAACCGGTGGAGCATGGATTCCGGTGCGATCGCCTCGATATTCCGCCAGCCCACGACGCTGCCGTCCGCCTGCTTTACCCCGCCCGCGTACATACAGGTTTCCAATTTTCCGGCATAGGAAATCACCTCCATCCAGTCCACTTTCAGGGACAGCCCTTCCCTGTTTTTCTCAGCGGAAAGAAACGCTGCTCCGGCCCCGTCCGACAGCATCCATCTCAAGAAATCGGCGTCAAAGGCCCGTTCGGGCCGTGTCTCAAGGTCCGATATCTCTTTGTAAAACGGGGTTAAAAACTGGGCCCTCATATAGGAAGAAGACAGCTCGGAGCCAGCGGCCACGGCATTTGGAGAATGACCTGCGGCCACATTCATGAAGGCATACTTGAATGCCGTCATGCCGGAAAGACAGATACCTGAAGTGGTTACAGACTCGCAGGCTTCCAGCCCCAGTTCGCCCTGCACCATGAGCGCATGGCCGGGAAACATCAGGTCCGGACTGGTTGTGCCGCAGCACAGACATTGAATGTGGTTTGGCGTAAACCCTTCGTAGGGGCGCAGTTTTCGGATCGCCTCGGCCGTAAGCTCGGCATTGGTATGGGTGAGCCTGCCCGATTCCGGATTCAGCGCATAATATCGCTGTTTGATCTGATTGCTGTTAAGGACGATGCGTTTGGCTTTGGATCCGATGCCGTTCACTTTCCCCAGAACCGCCTCTATGTCATCGTTTGTCACCGGATCATTGGGAAGAAAAGCCGATACATCGTTGATGAATACGTCCATGGTCTCCTCTTTCGCGTTAGGAGATGTGTTTCAGGAATCGTTTTAGCAAATCGGCATAAGTCCGGTAAAAAGACATCGGCTCCATGCGGGTGGGAAAAACGGCATTGGTAAACGTATAATAGTCCAGGTCATGGATAACGATTTTGTCCGCCATTTCCCGGTGCAGCGGCGTTCCGGGCAACGGCGTCAAAATGGACGGTATCGGCAGGTCAATGGCATGAGATGACACAAAACCATCCAGGGCATCAAAATCCGCTTCCGAATATTCCGGAGAGACGATAAAGTCCCCGATGATGCGAATGCCCAATTCTTTCAGGATTTCCATGGCCTCGATATTGACGGCTACCGAGCTTCTCTTGTTCAGCCGTTCCAGGCCCGCGTCTGTAATCTCCTCAAATCCGATGACCGCGGCTGCAAGTCCGGCCTGTTTCCACAACTTGAACAGGTCGGGATGACGGGTTACCGTGTCGGACCGAACATCGGCGACGATCGCCTTTTTCAATCCGGATTCGATAATTTTCCGGCCCAGTTGCCGGGCCATTTCCGGATTGCCGAACGTGTTGGCATCCACGAGACGGATCATCGGAATATCTCCCAAAAGCAACATGTCCCGCAGCACTGCTTCCGGCCGGTGGGTAATGTAGCGGCCCAGGGTCATTTGCGGAATGGAGCAGAAAGAGCAGTTGTGGGTGCAGCCATAGGCCGAAACCACGAAGCCGACCTTGCCGCCCACACCGCTCATCACGTATTGATTCCGATGCGCCTTTACCAGATCATAGCGGGGCGCTCTGGCATCAACGGCATCCTTAACGGAATAAGTCCGCCGGACATAGTTCAGGGACTTGCCCGGATCGGTTTTGGCAATCCCCGGAATGACGGATGCCGCTGTCCGGGTGTCGAGGGCATCGACCAGTTCCCGGAAGCTGAGCTTACCCAGCCCCACAACGATATAATCGATGCCGTCCTGATTAAAAAAATCAGGGTCGCACGAGGCGTGATGACCGCCTACAACGACCACGGCGTGGGTGTGCTTTTTGATTTCTTTTGCCAGCCGCACAACGGTGTTGGCCTCACAGGCGACGGCGGTGAAACCGACCACATCCGGTTCAAACCTTGCCAGTTCTTCATCCAGCGCATTCGGCACAACCTTCAAATCGGTAATGGCGACCTCGTGGCCATCCAGATTGCCGGCAATGACTTCAAGTGCCAGGGGTTCCCCCCTGAAAATCATTTTGATCGTATCGATCCCGTATTCCTCTTCGGGAATGCTTTTACCGCAGTTGGGCGGATTCACCAGAAGAATCTTCATCATGCTTTACCTGTTCAAATTCGATGGGGGTTGGCGTCATCTCAAGTGTTGACTGTAAGATGCATAGGCGCTATATCAGTTAAAATCGTAAAGTCGGGAAGAGCGGAAGCCGAGAAACAGCGGCTCTTCGGATTTTCGACTATGACCGAATCTTTATTATATCTGTTGTTCAAGGATATTGCAAAATGATAATGGAGGTTGATGATACTTCTGGCCGATGGGCTCACCAAAACATACCCGGGCTCACGGGCTCCCGCGCTTTCGGACTTTAGCCTGTCCCTGGAATCCGGAGAAATCGTGGGCCTTTTGGGACCCAACGGCGCCGGAAAAACGACAGCCATTTCCTTGATGACCGGACTGTTGGCACCGGATTCCGGCAGTGTGCACATCTGCGGAACGGATCTTTTCAAACGCTCCCGGCAGGCACGGCAATGGATCGGCCTGGTGCCGCAGCATATCGCCCTGTATCCGAATCTGACCGCCGCGGAAAATTTGGCTTATCTGGGCCGGATGTACCATCTGGGCGGACGTGTTTTGAAGGAGCGGATCGACGTATGCCTGGAAATGGTCGGCCTGTCGAACAACGCCCGCATTCGAATTGCCGCCTATTCCGGAGGCATGAAACGGCGGGCCAATCTGGCGGCGGCCCTGCTCCATGAACCGAAAATGCTTTTTCTGGACGAGCCCACCATCGGCATCGACCCCCAATCCCGCAACATGATTCTGGACCGGCTTTTTGATCTGGGTCGATCCGGCATCAGCATGCTCTATACCACCCACTACATGGAAGAAGCCGAAAAGATCTGCTCCCGCGTCGCCATCATCGATGAAGGACGAATCATTTCTCAGGGCAGTCCCGAAGATCTGGTCAACGGGCACCCCGGATGCGATCATCTCGGCGCGCTTTTCCTTCAACTGACCGGAAAAGAATTGAGGGATTAAGCATGATACCGCTCCTTGCCACGATGTTCAAGGAACTGCTCCTGCTCGTCCGCGACCGGTCCGGACTCCTCGTGCTCTTTGTCATGCCCGCCGTACTGGTCGTGGTCGTGTCCCTTGTCCAGGAAAACGTTCTGAAGTCAACGGGTGAAACCGCCATGGACATCCTTTTTATCGATCAGGATCACCAGGATTTTGGCGAGCGCATTCAAAAAGAACTGGGAGCATCCGGTGCCGTCAAACTTGTGACAACACTGGACGGGCAGCCGATAGACGCCGAGCAGTCCGAGACCCTGGTGGGAAAAGGCCGCTATCAGGTTTGTATCGTCATCCCCTCCGGAACCACCGAAGCTGTGCAACAACGGGCCATGGACCAGATTTCCCATTCAATCTCCGGTGCCGTCTCCGGCGCGCCGGGGGCTGAAGAAGCCGCCTTGCCGCATTTGATCGTCCATTTCGATCCGCTGATCCATGGCGCCTTTCGATCCTCTGTTTTAAATGCCCTGAAACAAATGCTCCTGGCCATGGAGTTGGAAATGAAAGCCAAAATGCTGGCCGAAACACTGCCCGTTCAGTTCGATCTTGCCTTGCAGGCCCTAACCGGGCGGCTACCAGACCCCGGAAGCGCCCCGCTGTTTCAACTGGATGCCGGATGGGGAACCCGGCGGCTGATGGATGTCGTTGCCGGACAGAGCCGATTAAAGAAGCTGCCGACATCGGTCCAGCATAACGTGTCGGCCTGGGCCGTGTTCGGCATGTTTTTCATCGTACTTCCCCTGGGGGGCGTGATCATCCGGGAACGGCAGGACGGAACCTTTGTTCGCCTCAGAACGCTGCCGGTTCCCTATCTGACGATTCTCCTGGGAAAGCTGATGGCCTATGTCACGGTTTGCTGGGGTCAATTTCTGTTTATCGTTCTGGTGGGAAAAGTGGGTCTGCCACTGCTCGGGGCCCCGGTTCTCACCCTCGGCTCCGATCCCGTGGCCCTGATCGTCGTTGTGACGTCCATCGCACTGGCGGCCTGCGGATACGGCATCATGCTCGGCACCCTGGCCCGAACCTTCGAGCAGGCCTCCATGTTTGGTCCGGTCTCCGTGGTGTGTGCCGCGGCCCTGGGCGGCATCATGGTTCCGGTATACGCCATGCCGCATCTCATGCAGAAGATCAGCCTGTTCTCCCCTCTGGCCTGGGGGCTCAATGCGCTTGTGGAGATTTTCGTGCGGGAGGGCACGCTTCGATCGGTGCTGCCCGAGTTGGGATACCTGACAGCCTTTTTCGCGGTAACCCTGATCATCGCCTGGATCGCCTTCCGCCGCCGCGATTATCAGGTGGGTGCGACCGCTTATTGAGGGTTTGCTGATGACCCGAAAATTTAGAGCATCGATTTTTCTATCCTGTTTATTGGGACTTGTGATTATTGGTTCTATTGGAATATCCAGGGAAAGAGAAAACGAGCGAATAAAACAGCCAGAACTGGCGGCACAAGATGGAAGTGTAATAAAGGCAAAGATAGATACACGGGGTATGGAACGTTGGCGTGCCGAACGCGAGAAAAAATTGCCCTTATTACAGGACACGAAAGATTTTTTTCGTAATTTCTTTGCCCGGAAAGAAACCATCAATAACGGACCCATTGAAACCGAGGAAAACGATCATATTCTTGTTTCTTCAGTCATTTCAAATATTGATTCGAATCAAATATTTCATTTCAACATTGGCTCCGGACAGACTTTTTATTACAATCCCAAAACGAAAAAAATGCTGATCAGAGGTGGCATATTTAATGCCGTTAAAGGTGTTGTCGATCGCCGTTCAATCAAAATGATGAAAATGGCAATCGATATGGAAATATTGAAAGAAAAACAGGATGGATTCTCCTGGCGGATGGCGTGCGGTAAGGCGGATTTCGATAATGTATTGACGGAAATAAGCAATCAAAAACAAAATGCTTTCTGTATTCTCAGAGATATCGAGATCATCGACACCGGATATGCTTTCAATATTTACGGTGAAAGAGTTCCGGTTTCCGCGGGCAGTTTTTCTTATTATTCTTTTGAGATTATGAATCATAATGAATTTCTTTGGAAGTGTTTGTCCGGATTGGAACTGACAATTGATCCTTCAGCGGCAAGAATATTGATTCCAAATGCAAGAATAATCGTGGGTGTGTCGCCATTGGGTTATCAGCAATCCGGAATTCATGCGGTTGGCGAATTTGAGCCGACCGTTGATTTTCCTTATGCTTTAAAAGTCCTGGATTACCGTATTCAAGCCATATTAAAAGAAATCATTATTTTTGACAACGACAAGGGAAAAGTTATCCTGAAGGAAGTTTTTCTTTAGGTTCATCCGAGAGCCATGTTATTTCCAGTTTGATATAGGACTGATGATGACTCACCATCTCACAGCTTCCGGATATTCCAAGCTTGTGGAGCGCCTGAACCGTTTTCCGCAGGGCGCTCCGCCATCGGATCTGCTCTTTAAAATCCTGAAACTGCTCTTCAGCGAAAAAGAAGCTGCCCTGGTTTCCAGGATGCCCATCAATCCGTTTACCGCGGAAAAGGCCGCCGGTATCTGGAAGATGGATGTTTCCAGCGCCCGGAAAACTCTGAATGACCTGGCGTCAAGGGCGCTTCTGGTGGATATCGAGCAAAATGGCGAGTCTGTTTACTGCCTGCCGCCGCCCATGGCCGGTTTTTTTGAGTTTTCGCTCATGCGGGTACGTGGCGATATTGACCAGAAAGTGCTGAGCGAGCTTTTTTACCAGTATTTGAATGTTGAAGAAGATTTTATCCGGGATCTTTTTACCCGTGGGGAAACTCAGCTTGGCCGCACTTTTGTCCATGAACCGGTATTGCCGCCGGAACTCTCGGCGCAGGTTCTGGATTATGAACGGGCAACCGAGGTGATTGCCACGGCCACGCATATGGGGGTCGGTGTCTGTTACTGCCGGCACAAGATGAAACATGTGGACAGGGCATGCAACGCGCCGATGAACATCTGCATGACGTTCAACACGGTTGCGGCCTCGCTGATCCGGCATGGACACGCCCGCAGCGTAGATCGAAAAGAGGGGCTGGATCTGCTGCAACTGGCCTATGAAAGCCATCTGGTCCAGTTCGGCGACAATGTCAAAAGAAACGTGTGTTTTATCTGCAACTGCTGCGGGTGTTGCTGCGAAGCCATGATCGCCGCCCGGCGCTTTGGCGCGCTTCACCCGGTTCACACCACGAATTTTATTCCCGAAGTCCACACGGAAACGTGCGTGGGCTGCGGAAAATGCGTCGGCATCTGTCCCGTGGAAGCGATGACCCTGGTTTCGGCCAATGACCCCCGCAAGCCGAATAAAAAAACAGCAAAGCTTCAGGAGAACATCTGCCTGGGATGCGGGCTGTGCGTGAGGGCCTGCTCCCGGGGAAATGTCGTTTTAAAGCCAAGGGCACGGCGCGTGATCACACCCCTGGACAGCACGCATCGGATCATCGTGATGGCCATTGAACGCGGCACGCTTCAGCACCTGATCTTTGACAACCGGGTGCTGTGGAGTCACCGGGCTCTTGCCGCCGTACTGGGGGTTATTCTAAAAATACCGCCGATCCAGCAGTCCCTGGCCAGCGAACAGGTGAAATCGCGGTATCTGGAATCCCTATTGACAAGGGCTCAACATTATAAGTAATAATGATGAGCGAAAGGCAATAGCCTACCACCTATTACCCGAAGGGCGTGGATATGTCACAAAAAAAGAAACCGGCGGAAGCCGGCGGAATGGATCGAATTATTTCCGAGGCCAGGGCAAGCCGGGAGCTTCGGGAAAAGACTTACCGGGAACGGGCGCTTAAGCTCTTCCCATGGGTTTGCGCCAGATGCACGCGCGAATTTGACGGGAAAAAGCTTCGGGAACTGACGGTCCACCATAAGGATCACAATCACGACAATAACCCGCCGGACGGCAGCAACTGGGAGCTGCTTTGTCTTTACTGTCACGAAAATGAGCACTCCCGGTATCTGGACGCGGAATGGTACGGCAGTGAAACCCCGGGCGGCGAGACGACGGATACGGGTTCCGGACACAGGCCGTTTGCGGCCCTTGAGGCGCTTCTTAAAGGCAAGGGCAAAGGATAATGGCAAGTGATTTTTTGGCGTAATCAGTCAGAATCGGGATGGAGGCAGTATGGT
>CAIVVZ010000285.1 GCA_903909505.1 uncultured Desulfobacteraceae bacterium | reverse complement strand
GCCGATATCCAAAGAATAGGCCACTCCCTTAAAGGTGTCGGGGGCGGGTACGGCTTTCAGAGAATTACCGAACTGGGGGCGCAAATCGAGCAGGCAGCCCGGAGCAGTCAGCATGATGGTATTGAACTGGGAATCGCCGATCTGCAGGACTACCTGGCACGGGTTCAAATTATAACCAAGAACTTATAGTCGTTTCGATAGTCAGATCCGGTTGATATGGGTCGATTTTGCGTGGAGAACATAAATGGAAAAAACACCGTTAATTCTAATAGCCGACGATAACCTTTGGCAGCAAAAATTGATTGAAGTCACCCTGAGCGGCATGGGGTATCGGATTATTACCGCCGCTGATGGGGAACAAGCCCTGTCCCTGGTAATCCAATATATGCCCGATGTCATTTTGCTCGATATCCAGATGCCCAAAAAAAATGGATTTGAAGTCCTATCCGAGGTAAAACAAAACGAGATAACCCGGGGTATTCAGGTGGTAATGGTCACCGGATCAGAGGAAAACGAAGCCCGGGCACGGGCGCTGGAACTGGGTGCGGACGATTTTCTGATGAAACCCGTGGATCGGGTTTTGCTCAAAGCCCGGATTCAATCCTCGGTTAAACTCAAAGCTTATTATGACCACATCAAGTCCTATCAGAAGCTTCTGGAGGCCGAGGTGGATCAGAAAACCCGACAATTGCGCGAAGCATTTGATCAGCTCAAGAAAAGTTCTCTGGAAACCATTTATCGGCTGGCCCGAGCCGCTGAATTCAAAGACGAAGACACGGGTGACCATATTCTCCGCATGAGCCACTCCGCTGAAGTACTGGCGGAAGGTATGGGATATGACAAAAAACAACGGGACATGATTTTGTATGCCTCTCCCATGCATGATGTGGGCAAAATCGGCATACCGGATCGGATTTTGCTTAAACCCGGCCAGTTGGATCCCGAAGAATGGGATATCATGAAAAGCCACGCCATCATCGGTTCCCGAATCCTGGAAGGTTCAAGTTCCGAGATTGTTCAATTGGCCGAAGTGATAGCCTTGTCTCATCATGAAAAATGGGATGGATCCGGTTATCCCCAGGGTTTGAAAGGAAAAGAAATTCCTCTGGCCGGCAGAATCGTGGCGGTGGCGGATGTATTCGACGCGCTGTTAAGCGACCGGCCCTATAAAAAAGCGTTCACGGTCGATAAAGCACTGGCTATCATGAGGGAGGGCCGCGGGGTTCATTTTGATCCGGATGTATTGGACGTTTTCTTCTCCCGCCTGGAGCGTCTGCTGGAGATACATCGAGCAGGACGTGGTACGTGTCACCCAATGCGGGATAATACGTGAAATTCTTTTTGTTATCGGCGCAGCAACACATATATTACCAAAATGCATACATCAACAAATTAATGGGAGATCACGATATGTTTTCTTTGTCAAAAATTAAATTCACCTGGCGTCTTGTAGGGCTCACCGCGCTTCCTTTTGTTGCTTTTCTGGTCGTATCCGTATGGGGGGTGGTGCTGCAGAAATACGAAGAAAAATCCATCGCGGAGTTGATGAAGACCAATATTGTCCTTGCCAGTGCCGAATCAGACCTGGTCAACGAACTGCAAAAGGAGCGGGGCATGTCGGCTCTATTCCTCAACAAGGGCCTGGATAAAAGCGCCATCGATACACAGCGGCAGCAGAGCAATAAAGTCCAGTCCCCTTTTCGGAAAGCGCTGGAGTTCGGACAGATCGGACAAGAAAACAAACGCAAGGCCCTGGAAGGACTTGACGCCCTGGATAGCCTGAGACAGGCGGTCGACGGCGGGCTGCCGGTCAAGGAAAACATCCAGCGCTATTCGCAGATCATCGGCCGACTTCTGGACCTGGGCACGGCAATTGCCAATGCGCCAACGACCAAGGGGATCGGCAAGGTTCTGCTCACCCTCAACCTGCTTGAGGCAGCCAAGGAAAATGCCGGCAAACTCAGGGCGACCATGTCGAGTCTGCTGGCCGCCAACCGGCCCCTGTCTATCGAGGGCATCCAGGCGATTGTCGGCTTGAAAGCAAACGTTGATGTCAATCTGGATTCGCCTGCTCTGGCGCTCTCTCGGGAAAGCAGGGAAAATCTGGATCAATTCCGCAAGAGCGACGCGTGGAAAGAGGTTGACCGGGTTTTCGTCCTGATGGTCGGCAAGGCGACAGAGGGAGAATTCGGGGTGGATGGCGCGGGTTTCTTCCGCACCATTACGACTCAGGTTGAAAACATTGGTTCTCTGGTCAAGAATGAGACCGCGTGGACGATGAAACGGGCGGATGAAATCGGCTCGCTGGCAGCGACCGAAATGATGGCAACCATGGCCATGATTTTGGTCATATCGGCATTACTGCTGGTGTTGGGCTTCGGGGTCATCCGCGGCATCACCGGCCCTCTTAAGCGGGTGAGCAACGGACTGAATACCGCGGCAAACGAAGTTTCCATGGCATCGGGAGAGATCTCATCGACCAGTCATTCCTTGGCCGAGGGCGCATCCGAGCAGGCTGCATCCATCGAGGAAACCTCTTCATCCCTTGAGGAGATGTCCTCCATGACCAAGCAGAATGCCGGCAATGCCGGGCAGGCCGATTCCCTGATGAAACAGACCAACCAGGTGGTGAGTAAGGCCAACACATCTATGAATCAGTTGACCACATCCATGCAGGAAATCACAAAAGCCAGTGAAGAGACTTCCAAAATCATCAAGACCATTGATGAAATCGCGTTCCAGACCAATCTACTGGCCCTGAACGCCGCTGTTGAGGCTGCCAGAGCCGGAGAAGCCGGCGCCGGATTCGCCGTGGTTGCGGATGAAGTGAGAAACCTGGCCATGCGTGCCGCGGAAGCCGCCAAAAACACAGCCACGCTCATTGAAGGCACGGTAAAAAAGGTTACCGATGGATCGGCGCTGGTAAAGACCACCAACGACGCCTTCAAGGAAGTGGCCAGTAACGCCGCAAAAGTCGGCGAGCTGGTGGGTGAAATCGCGGCCGCATCCAGTGAACAGGCCCTGGGCATTGAGCAGGTGAACATCGCGGTCACGGAAATGGATAAGGTCACCCAGCAGAATGCCGCCAATGCCGAGGAATCGGCGTCTGCGTCCGAAGAGCTGAATGCCCAGGCACAAGAGCTGAAAGCGTTCGTAAATGAACTGACAGCCATGGTGGGCGGAAACGCCGCCGTGCCGACCGGCGGACACCGCGCCGTCAGCCGCCCGAAAGCCGCGATACACACCAGGATAGCACCCAAAAATGCGCGAGCCGTTGTCAAGAACACTGCAAAAGGAAAAGCCTTATCGCCTCTCCAGTCCAGAGAGGTCAATCCCGATGACATCATTCCCATGGATGAGAGTGATTTTAAGGATTTCTAATTCCCGAGCACATCATGGGCACGGATCAATTATATGGTCCTTTTTTGAATGCAAAAGGCGTCCGATAATATCGACACTGACACACAAAGTTGCCATTAAATGCGACTGCAGGAGAAACAACGGATAGATGACCGCCAGATACTGTCCAATAGAATTGGAATCAACAACGTCGCAAGACCCTCCTAAATCCAGTTTTATTGGACAGCCGTAGTTTCCGGCGATCCTGTTACTTTATCGATAAATACATCTATCTGTTTTAATGGCATATAAATCTTTTATTATAGCATTCCCTCGATTGGCACTTTTCTTGCTGGAGTACCATTTCAAGGAACTGAATCGGTAGGTGACGAAATCGCAGCCAGAATCATCAATGCAATGAACGACAAAATTCATATGAAAGAGAGAAAACAATGAAAAACCGAAGTCTAAATTTTAAACTTCTTGCAGGTGGCACATTGTGCATACTGATTCCACTTCTGGTATTCGGCATAATTACGGACAGTCAGATGTCCAGAACCCTAAAGGCAACTAATGAACAAAATACGATCAACATCGCAAAAAGTCTGTCCGGTTTAACCTCGCTGGCACTGCAGCAGGTAATCGATCTGGCCAAAGATCTGGCCGTGGGAAATACCACCATCGAAGCGGCCGCCAAGGTGGCTGAAGTCGGCATTGCGGGTTCAGCAGAAGACATTCAGCGACTGGAACGAAAACTAGTCAATACCATGAAGCAGATCGGTGAAAAATATGAAAATATCGTCGTATGCAATGCCGAAGGCATTATTTACGCCGAAAGCGTGAGCGGCACTAAAGGGGTATCTGTAAAGGACCGGAAATATTTTCAAGATGCCAAAGCCAACAAAATTGATTTGCCAAGCGCGGTGAAATCCAAATTATCCGGAAATCCGGTCGTACCCATTTGCATTCCGATTCTCTCGCCTTCGGGACAGTTCACGGGAGCCCTGGCAATTATCCTCAAAATTGATTTTCTGACTGAAAAATTTCTATCCGTTAAGGTCGGAAAAACCGGATATGCGTTTATGGTGGATCGAAATGGCATTGTCCTTGTCCATCCCAACCCCAAAAACATTCTTGAACTCGATATGAAAACCCTAAAAGGCATGGAGTCGATTACGAATAAAATGTTGTCGCATCAAACGGGTATTGAAACTTATACCTTTGAGGGTATTGAAAAAGTAGCCGTTTTTTCCCCTGTGGATTTAACCGGATGGAGCGTTTGCGTTAACCAGCCGATGGATGAACTCATGAGTTCCGTCTTTGCACTGCGAAAGACCATGATTCTTGTGGCTCTTTTTTTACTTGGCATCACGCTGGTGGCCGTCTGGTTTTTCAGCCGCGGCATTTCAAAACCCATCAATCAGATTATTGACGGACTCAATGAAGGCGCAGACCAGGTGGCCTCCGCGGCCGGCGAGGTGTCTTCCGCCAGCCAGACCCTGGCTGAAGGCTCGTCGGAACAGGCGGCCTCCATCGAAGAAACCTCTTCCTCACTGGAGGAAATGTCCTCCATGACCAAACAGAACGCCAGCAACTCCGGGCAGGCCGACTCTCTCATGAAACAGGCCAACCAGGTGGTGAATAAGGCCAACACGTCCATGGGCCAGTTGACCACATCCATGCAGGAAATCTCCAAAGCCAGCGAGGAAACCTCCAAGATCATCAAGACCATCGATGAAATCGCGTTTCAGACCAATCTCTTGGCCCTGAATGCGGCCGTGGAAGCCGCAAGAGCCGGGGAAGCCGGCGCCGGATTCGCGGTTGTGGCCGATGAGGTCCGGAATCTGGCCATGCGGGCTGCCGATGCCGCCAAGAATACCGCGGCATTGATCGAAGGCACCGTGAAAAAAGTCACGGAAGGAACCGCGCTGGTAAAGACCACCAACGACGCCTTCAAGGAAGTGGCCGGCAGCGCCGCAAAAGTAGGCGAGCTGGTCGCAGAAATCGCGGCCGCATCCACGGAGCAGGCCCAGGGCATCGAGCAAGTAAACATCGCGGTCACGGAAATGGATAAGGTCACCCAACAGAACGCCGCAACCGCAGAGGAATCCGCTTCGGCATCCGAAGAGCTGAACGCTCAGGCAGAGCAGATGAAGGGCATGATCAATGAACTGGTAGCCATCGTGGGCGGGAGTACAGTGGTATCGCAGGGCCATACGAACGTCGCCAGACGCCCGAAACCCGCTGCGCATGCCAGACACTCACAAAACAAGGCATTGGTCGTCACCAAAAAAACAACAAAGGGAAAAGCCCTGTCAGTCCACCGGTCCAGAGAGGTCAATCCCGATGACATCATTCCCATGGATGAGAGTGATTTCAAGGACTTCTAATTCCCGAAGGAACCTATTCAATTTCTCGATCGTTTATGATTCGTTTGTTCACGAACGATCATGACAGTACATAGCAATGTTGATAAGGAGAACAAAATGGCAGCATTTACGCAAGTGATGGATCAGGCCGTACATGCCATGGCCGACAGGGAAGGAAAATACCTGACCTTCAGTCTGGCAAACGAAGAATACGGCATCGGAATTTTGAAGATTAAAGAAATCATCGGCATGATGCCCATCACCACCGTTCCGCAGACGCCCGAATTTGTCAAGGGCGTCATCAACCTTCGGGGAAAAGTGATACCGGTGTTGGACCTGCGACGCCGATTCGGCATGGAAGCCATGAATTACACGGAACGCACGTGCATCATCGTTGTAGAGATGGCGGGAACGGCCGGAAATATAATGATCGGCGTAGTGGTGGATTCGGTTTCCGAGGTACTGAGTATCAAGGCCGACGTTATTGAGGAAACCCCGGTTTTCGGGACGAAACTCAACACGGATTATATTCTTGGCATGGCCAAGATCGGAAAAAGCGTCAAGATTCTCCTCGATATCGATC
>CAIVVZ010000284.1 GCA_903909505.1 uncultured Desulfobacteraceae bacterium | reverse complement strand
TAAATGTCGATATCACCCATTATAATGCCGTTTATGCCTCTTTTGTTTCCAGATTGCAACCGCTATAATTTGTTTCCAGATTGTACAACTCGATAACCCAATTTTTTCATTTAACTCTTTAACGAAAGGAGACGGTGTATGTCAGATGAACAAATTAAAGCGTCATTGGCCCCCTGCGGTCTGAGCTGTGAAAAATGCTTTGCCCATGTGGATGGAGATATCCGCAGGTACAGTCTGAAACTCAAAGAAAAACTGGGGAATTTCGACATCTATGCCAAACGATTTGAAACCATGCTGAATGAGCCGATTTTTAAAAAATATCCGGATTTCAAGGAAATGCTGGATTACTTTGCCTCGGAAAACTGCAAGGGATGCCGCAACGAGGAGTGCAAGCTGTTTAAAGACTGCGGGGTACGTGGATGTCACCAGGAAAAACAGATTGATTTCTGCTACCAGTGCGACGCGTTCCCCTGCAACAGAACCAACTTTGACGAACAACTCTATAAAATGTGGGTGATGCTCAACGAGAAAATCAAAAAAACAGGCATCGAGCAATTCTATGAAAAGAGCAAAACCCGCCCCAGGTATATCTGAAAAGCAACCCGCCGCACTTAATGTTCTTGCCTTCCGGCCTCGACGCTGGTAGGACACACAAAACTCATTTCAGGATGAGAGAATGGAAAAATGGTTTTTTTGCCGTTTCTCCCGGATGCATTTTGCCTCAATGAACCGGTTTAATTTTGCAGGAAGACAAATCCCAGAAAGATAAATCCGTGATGCCCCTGTTTCTCTCTCTCGCCCCCCTCCGGGGCTTTACAAATGCCCTTTACAGGAATCTCTATTCGGTCCATTTCAAAGGGATTGACGCCGCTATTTCCCCTTTTATCAATACGCTTTCGGCAAAACAGATCAACCGCTCCCATATCAAGGATATTTTGCCTGAAAACAACCACGGGATGCCGGTTGTTCCTCAGATCATCGGCAATGATCCGGCGGGATTCATTCAATTGGCAACAACATTCCACGACCTTGGCTTCGACACCGTGAACTGGAACCTGGGGTGCCCTGCCCCCATGGTCACAAAAAAGCGGCGGGGCTCCGGCATGCTGCCACACCCGGGGCTGATAAAGACTTTTCTGGACGAAGTCATGCCACGCATCCCAACCCGACTGTCGATAAAAACCAGAATCGGAAGCGAAAAAAAAGAGGAGATATTTAATCTTCTCCCCATTTTCAATCAATACCCCCTTGCAGAGTTAATCATCCACCCCCGAACCGGAGTCCAGATGTATAATGGAGAAGTGGATCTGGTTACGTTCGAGGAATGCCTGCCACTGCTGAAGATCCCGGTTACCTATAATGGCGACATCTTTGACTACGACTCCTTTATCAAGCTGCAAGAAAGGTTCAAAACCGTTTCCCGCTGGCTTATCGGAAGAGGTGTTCTTTCCAATCCGTTCCTGCCGGGAATCCTTCGATCCGGAGAAGAAAACATCCCTCAACCCGTGGAAAGATTTAAAAAATTCCACGATGATCTATTTGAAGCGTACAGGGCCGAGTTGAGCGGACAATCCCATTTGATAGATAAAATGAAAGGCTACTGGCTGTATTTTTTCAGATCCTTTGAAAACGGGGAAACCATATTTAAGAAGATTAAAAAAGTCAACACCTTGAAGAAATACGAAGAGACAGTTGGCAAATTCTTGGGAGAGGATGCCATATGGCGCCCCGGGTTCAGATAATAAACCGTAAGGAATATTTATCTGACCAGCACAGACTCTGGGGGAGGGCATCCGTGATTCGGCGTCTCCTTGCTTCTATGATTTGCCTTCTTTGCTATTTTAGAGCCTGAATCATCTTCATGAGTTCATCCGGAGAATAAACGGCAATTTTTGAATTTTTAAAACCATCCATATTTCGTGTCACGATTGCCTGTGCGCTTGCCTGGCAGGCCGTCTGATACAAAACCGCATCTTCAAAGTCTGAAAAAGATGATTTTAAAGCAGCTTCCAAAATCGACCTGTTGACAGGTGCTATCGAAAATATGGCCAACAATTTTGACACCGCGTCTTCAGCCTGTTTTTTACCGACAGCTTTGGTCGCAAGATAGAATATCGTTGTGATCGTGGTTGCGCCTAAAAAACCGGTTATTATCCCCTCCTCGGCCCATGTGAATAAAATAACCGCAGGTTTGGCGTTAACATGGCCCGACCCCGTTCGAGTCCCCGTCCGACATCCGTATCTTGTCTGAAATCAGCTTATCTCTTGTCCGATCAACTTGGTGATTTCTCCCTCATTGGGAAATCGCTGTCCTTCAATATTTTGTTTAGAGTAGATCAACTTGTCGTTATACTTAACATCGAATATACCGCCACCGCCTTCGATCAATTTGATATTTGAATCAGGATAATTTGCCTTCAATTCTGCTTCCACACGGGAAGCTTGAGGAAGAAAGTTTCAGGGAACACAATATTCAACAAAAATTTTCATAACGCCTCCTTAGTTCTGAATGGTTATCGGGGTCGGGCCAAGCTCTCATCTTTAAATCTCATCAATAGCGTTCCAGATATAGGCATTTTGAACGCCAACATCGCTGTTTCTAAGGAATTTCTGCGACAAGCTGTTTCAGAAATTCGGTGACCGTTTTATTTGCCAATTTGGCGACAGCCTATCGCCAAATTGCCTCGTCAGCGTAGGCAAGATAAAGGTGCTCCATATTCCACAGATTGCACGATGAGAGCCGGTATTCATTCTTGTTTCCGGATAATAGCCATTACGGGACCGAGATCGAATTTAAATTCCGGCGGCGGATTGCCGTTGCGCACCAAGGTTTCCCTGGCAATTTGAATGCCCGCCCCGAAGTGTTGTGCATAACCCAAATGACGCATGGCCTCCGCCAAATTCGGATTGCGGCGATCATTCACATCAGGCTGTGCGAAATACTCCCGGGTGTGTACTTCATCAACCCTGAGGTCGAACGCGCCCTGCATGATCTCATTGATCAGGATGGCGTATTCCGAGGTGGTCCGGGCACCCCGATCTTTCCATTCACATATTATTTTTATGGAAACTGGAAATTTGTACAGATGCCTCCCCTTCCCGATGTTTGAATCGATTCGAGGTGTCACATGGTCCAAACTCCAGTTATTTCTCTAATTGAAATCCGTCACTGATATCTCCCAAACTTCTGCCAATCCTTTCAACTTGTCACAAAAATAACAAAAACTAATACAAAAACCCCAACAGCCAAAGTGGGATCTTGTTTCCGATGCCATACTCCTCATCGTCTCTCAGCACAAAGCTTTCCGGAACCTTTGCGATCTGACTGAAGGATTTATTTTTTCCCCCAACTTCAAAAAGATATCGATCCTCCACCAGGAAGTCCCCT
This sequence comes from uncultured Desulfobacteraceae bacterium, assembly GCA_903909505.1. Lineage (GTDB taxonomy): Bacteria > Desulfobacterota > Desulfobacteria > Desulfobacterales > Desulfatirhabdiaceae > RAAP-1. Next base: position 5,557 of record CAIVVZ010000284.1, on the reverse strand, counting down.
TTGGGAGGATAATGCAAGCGATATCCGGCATTGCCGATCATGGCGGCGGCAAAGGTTTCCCGGATCGTTCCTTCCAGGGGATTGTCACAGAGTACACTGAAAAGATTCGGGTTATCGAAATACATTTTTTCCGGCTTGTTCAAAAGGCTTTTAGAACCCACTCTGCGGATGAGGCTTCCCGTCTCCATGTATCCCAGATAGGCATAAAGGGTGCGAACATTGATACCCGATGCGCCGGCCAGTTTGGTGATCTTGAGTTCCATGGGAGGGGATTGGCAGATGAGTTCCATGATCCGGTTCAGTTTGTGGAGATTTTCCTTGTCGATGGCGTAAATGACCGCCAAATCCGAATCGATCATCTGCCGTACCACCTCGATCAGCTTGATCGGATAATCCCGTCTCCCTTCCCGGTAAAATGGATATGCGCCGTAGGTGAGATAATCCCGGTACAGTTTTAAAATTTTATGGTCTTTGAGATGCTGGACGATGTTTAGGGTAATCCCGGGATGCTCCTGAACAAGTGTCTTCAGGTCCATTGACGAAAAAGTAATGCCGGTTTCCAGTTCAACGAATTCGCGAAATGACAGGCAGGGAAGGGAATGGATTACAGCCCTTCGGGAAAGGTCCACCTTGGCATGATCGATGTGCAGTGCCGAGGACCCGGTAAATACCACCTTCAGGGAAAAGGTGTCGTAGATGGCCTTGAGATCGGCGGCAAATCCGCTTTGTTTGTGAATTTCATCGATCACAAGCAGTTTTCCGCCGATTTTTTCAAAGGATTCCGTAATGTCAAAAACCCGTGCCGCATTGACGCGGGGGTGATCAGCGGTGATATAGAGTACTTCCGTAGCCGCATAGCCGGATGCTTCAATGTATTGTTTGACAAGAGTGGTTTTTCCGGCGCCCCTCGGACCCTTGATACCGATAAGCTTTGCATCGGAACTCAGCTTTCGATGGAGGAAACGCTTGTACGTTTCCGTTTTCATCCCAAGAGTCACATTGGAAAGCAGGATCAAGTGGTCGATATTCATGATACTCCGCGTTTGTTTCGGGTGAGGGGCGGCAATGAAGTGATTTGTATTCCTATACAATGAAATTGTATTAAAGTTTGTATTCGAATGCAACAATTAATCCGGGTCGAGTAACGCCGTCAGATGCATGCTGATTTAGGCCCCCCTGGCGGGAACCAGGCGGGAACCAGGGGTCAAATCTTTAACTTGATATTTCATGGTTGTTGAAAAGGTATATTGTGAAAATAACAAAGGCTCAATTACCCCATTGCTGCAAAATGCCGTGATCATTTTCCGTGATCACCGCTGTCCGTTTTTTGTTTTAACTGATTTGATTTCTTCTCCGGGGGAAGATAGTTCTCGGAAGTTATCACGCTTTTCCCTGTTTTTTCTTTCAATTCCAGGTGGGCTTTTTTCGCTATCTTGCCGCCTGTTATCCCAGCCTCTTTATTTTCCGGCATACCGGTGGCATTGACACTTTCTGCAATCTTCCTTGTTGATAGTTTTGCAAGCGAAGTGAGAATTACACATTTTTCCGTCCGGTGATTTCATTTTCAAGTGTGGACAGATTGTCGACACTTCAAGGCCGTCTTCACTTTTCACCCGTAGTTTCATCTTATACCAGTTATTTCAGTGGGTAATATGTCAGTCAATGCGCAAACAGCATCAATCACCGAGAAATATCATGTTTAAGTCTGCTCATCGTAATGAAGGCGAATTGCCATTGCGCGCCAGGGCTTCCCTGGCGATTTGGAAGCCCACTCCGAAGTGCTGCGCATAGCTTACAATGACACATGGCCTCCGCCATATTCGGATTGCGGCTCTCCTTGTCCCAGAATGTAATATCGACCGCTGCATAGATCATGATTTCTTTCTAATCTTGAAACCAGAATCATCGCCCATGTGAAAGAATAGCTGACCATTCATTTCCTTTTCACTTAAAATGGCCCACCCTCTGCCACTACGAAGATCACCCTCATCTTCACCCTCAAAGGTAAACGATAAGATTTCCTGATTACCAAGCTTTTCGATCTTGCAATCAATACAGCATTCAACCGCCCCAAAACTCAGCGAACCGGTTCCATCTTTTTCAATCTTGATCTGTCCTGGTGCGACAAGATCAATGAATTCCTTATCCCAGAGTTCCATTTCTTCGATTAGCCATGTGCCAATGTAATTCTTCTTCATATTACATCTCCAATCCGAGTGCCGACGAGTTTATCTGTTACAGGGACCTACCCGGGCATAGGGCAGACCCTACTACCGGACGCAGTTGAGGTTTTGCGGACCACCAGATGTGCAATGCGAAGGGTACGTACAATTTGTACTCACCATTTCCCCATCTCCGGGTCGCGCTGCTTCATGTGCTGGATATATTGCTTCGGATCGCGCGATTCGATGAGAGCGAGCACCATATCCACCAGTATGTTCAGTATCAGCAGGTTTTGGCCCCTCTTGGCAATTTGGCGACAGCCTGTCGCCAAATTGCCTCGTCAGCGTAGGCAAGATAAAGGTGCTCCATATTCCACAGATTGCACGATGAGAAGCCGGTATTCATTCTTTTTTCCGGATAATAGCCATTACGGGACCGAGATCGAATTTAAATTCCGGCGGCGGATTGCCATTACGAGCCAGGGCTTCCCTGGCGATCTGGATGCCCACTCCGAAGTGTTGCGCATAGCCCAAATGACGCATAGCCTCCGCCAAATTCGGATTGCGGTAATCATTCACCCCGGGCCGTCCGAAATTCTCCCGGGTCACTTGTCCGTATGGACCACCCGGGCTGATCACCTCTATACGATCGCTGTACCAGTAAATTCGAACCGGCGCATGGGTTCCTTCATATATGCGATGCATGATGGCATTTCGAACGATTTGCTGCAGGGCGGCAAGGGGATAATCCGGAATGCGGCGCTCCTTGTCCCCGGATGTGATATCGACCGCCGTCATGATGTGCAGCTTCAGCAATTCATCGATCTGAGACATCATGCGAGGCAATGGCCCTTGAATATCGTGACTGCTGACGACATCAGACCCCAATTGTTCACCGGCAAGGCGCAGAAAAGAGACATACGCCCCAGCCAAGTGCAACGAGGGTCTCTTTCCCAAGATCAGAACACCCAACACGGTCGGAACCAAGGGGGGGCCAAGATCAACCAGACGCAGTGATGCCATCTGTTCTTCCATGGTACGCGAATTCTCGGCAAGAACGTCAGGACTGACTGCGGCAGGCAGGTAGGTCTCTTTGAACAGCGTTTGATCCAGCTCTTTTACATCCACATCCCGCAAAGGTTGAATGTCGGCGGGGGCATCCCGATAACGCCGCCTCTCGGCAAGGATTCGTTCTTCTTGGGGACTGGCAATCGCTCGACGGGGGCCAACTCGCACCCAAACCGTTCCTTTATATCGAACAGGCGGTGCATCGGCAGGTTGGATCAGGACAACCGCCATATCCTGTCCTTTAAGATATCTTTTTTGCACGGTTAATGAAGGAAAAGGCAGAATGTTTCCATCGGCACGCATGGATGCCAGATTCTGGAGTAATTGATCGGTGATGGACTGTCCGGTCGGAATACCCGCATCATTGACGCCGATAAAAAGCACTCCGGGTTGCTTATAATTCGGCAAATCATTGGCAAAAGCACAAATAGCCTGACGGATTTTGTCATCATCCGCAATGGATTCCTTCCGCTCCACGCGGTCGGACTCAATGTCGTCAAGAAGCGCTATTAAAGATTCATCATTCATTTCTCACCAACCTCAACAATTCAGGCGATTTCCAGTGATGTGAATTTTATGGCCAGACCCGGACCAAACAGCACAGATGGAACCCAGAAGCGGAAATTTTGGACAGCCAGTTGATAGACATTTAGACATCAGCTATTTCAATGTGGTGGTTGCAACAATGCTCGCCGCACCAAATCTAGCTGCGCAAATGGTTTTTTCTGTCAAGCACCTTCCATTATCGCGACGACCATTTCTTTTAAATGTAACTTCATAGCCTTGTCGCTTTGCGAAAATATCAAGTTCATACCTATCGGCACCAAACAAGCCAGTCCATTTGTCTGAGTTCGTTCTAATCCATTCAATATCGAATCGTAATGAATCTAAATGGTTTTTCATTTTCAATGCAGAAAAATAACGTTTTTTCGGATCAGGGTTGCATGCTTTTTGAGTTATTCGTCTCAACCTATCTGGAACAAAGGGTTCGTACCCAATGGCGTGTGTTAACTTTCCTTGATGAATTAATTTGTCCACTTTTGGAATTGAGTCGATTCGATTTCTCCAGTCAAGGATATTGTTAATTACTCTGAATAGAGTCAGTCCCGTTGCAAAAATGTCAGTCTGAACTGTTGTCTGTCCAGTTTCATAAAATTCGGGAGGGCAATGGGCAAGGTATCCTTTGTCGCTACCAACGAGGCTCAGAGAGGCTGTAGCCAAACCGAAGTCAGACAATTTTGTAGAATCACCTGCAATTAACACATTTCCGGGCTTAACATCTCTATGGAGATATCCATTTGAGTGAGCAAAATGAAGTCCTGATAGAACGCATGAAATGCGCGTGCACGCTTCTTTGACAGAAATCCAGCGATTCTGCATTTCACACTCTATCGAACCATCTGGTAAATACTCAAGATCAAAGACAAGGAGCTTATCACTACCAAAGTTAAAAATATTTGCCTCGTTAATATGAACAATGTGTTTATGTCGGCATTTATCAAGAATCTGTGCCTCTTCAAGTTTTAGCTTAATCTCTGACGGATCATCAATATGTACCAGCTTTATTGCTTTATTGCATGATAGTGCTTGATCGTGCGCCAGAAAAACTTCTCCGAAGTGTCCTCCACCTAAACGTTTCATTATACGATATTTGCCAATTGTTGACGGATGAATCATAAGCAGAACCATGCAACCAGAATAGCTTCTTTTTGATATTTGTCCCAATATGGCGGATGTTCCCCAAATGTTGTGTCGATATGCACCATTAGATCAATGCCCTTACTGAGACCTAGCTTAGAAGGTGTGATTGCTCTTTGTGAAAACTCATTTATTTTAATGCCTTCTTTTCTGGCCAAAAGATTCAGAATCCCACATGGAAATGACAAATTGTGCTGTTGCTCTATTTTCGGTTCAAGCACAAGCTTGTATGCAATACAATCCGGCTTGTGTTCAGATATCAAGTGCTGAAAATGGGTTTCATACCAATCCATTAGAGTCGGCACATCTTCCGGGTCGCAGGTTGTCTGTCGACCCTTTTCGAGTAAGTTTGGATTGTCTTGATTGCCATCCAGAACTGCAAAGCGCAAGTAGTTTTTTTGTAGGGCAATTCCGAGTGCTTTCACTGAGCCTCCTTGAGATATTTAACTTGTAGGCGGTCAAATGCTGAGTGGCGCGGCGTATTTTTTTAGGGCTTGGTTTTGTGTCATTATGATTCATCTTCAGATCAGTTAATTGAGTAGTATTCTTTTCAGTAATAATTTTTAGGTAAATATAACTCAAATCAGAGTCTGAAACTCCCCCAAAATCTCACTGCTGGACTCGGGGAT
>CAIVVZ010000283.1 GCA_903909505.1 uncultured Desulfobacteraceae bacterium | reverse complement strand
GGAAGAAATGGGCATGGGCAAATGGGGATTTACTCCGGACCCCTATGAAATGGCCCGCATGATGATCGCCCACATCGACAAGAAAAGAAAGGCCCTGGGCCTGGATAAATCCCGCGAACGCGTCCTGATGGATATGGCGGACCGCAGAGCTATGGAAGCCGCCGCATAATTCTCTTCACTTTTACCCTTGTGACAGGGGCGGCCGCCCGGCCGCCCCTTCATCGCACCTTTCATTATACGCTTACAGCGTTACTTCTCCCTGCCAAAGGCCCAGGCAATCATGGATTGAATTTCACACATTGCACCGCCTTTCCCTAACCCATGACCTCTATCCCACCACCTATTACCCTTTCCCATTCATATTTTTCAAAAATCGGTACAGCGTCGCCCTCCCCACCCCCAACAGCTTGGCGGCCTTGACCTTGTTGTCGCCGCTCCGATCGAGCGCGGATTTCACCAGAAAATCATCGAGCTTTCCTGAAGAATGCGGCGGCTTGGCCGGCCGGGTCCCGGACTGAATTTCAAGGGGGATATCCCCTGGTAGAATGATGTTCCCCTGGCTTTTCACAACCGCATACTGAATGGCATTCTGGAGTTCCCGGACATTTCCCGGCCAGCGATAGGCCATCAGCAGAGACAGGGCCTCGATCGAAATCCTTCGCGGTTTCTGGCCGTTGCGCCTGGCGGCTTCCTTTAAAAAATGTTCGATCAGAAGGGGGATGTCGCTCTTTCGCTCTCGAAGCGGCGGCAGGTGAATGGGAATCACATTGAGGCGGTAATACAGGTCATCCCGGAAACGGTTCAACCGGACTTCGCTTTTGAGATCTTTATTGGTGGCACTGGTTACCTTGACATTCACCGAAATCGTTTTTTCTCCGCCGACCCGCTCGAATTCGCCTTCCTGAAGGAACCGCAGCAGTTTCACCTGAACCGGCTTGCTCAATTCCGCCACTTCATCCAGAAATACCGTTCCTCCGTCTGCCAGCTCAAAACGCCCTTTTTTATCCCGTATCGCGCCGGTAAAGGCGCCTTTCACATGCCCGAAAAGCTCGCTCTCGATCAGGCCTTCGGGCAGGGCTCCGCAGTTAATGGGCACAAAGGGCCCCTGGCTTCGTGGGCTTTCACTGTGAAGGGCGGCTGCAACCAGTTCTTTTCCCGTACCGGTTTCACCGGAAATATGTACCGGGTAATCATAGCCGGCGATGTTTCGAATCTGGTGAAAAATTTCCAGCATCTTGACATCCTGGCCGATGATATCGGCAAACCCCTGGGATTTCTCCGCCTTCAACTGGAGATTCAAAAGACCCGTAACGTCCCGAAACGCGGCCAGAACCCCCAGAAGAGCTCCATTGTTATCCGCCATGGCCGTCACACGCATCTCGATGCGCCGGAATTCCCCCTGCCGGGTCTGGATATGCGTAATACATTCTTCCTTGTCGTCAAGCACCGGCTGATCACTGCAAAAATGACAGCGGCTGCCGCAAAACGGCTTTCCAAATGCCAGGTGACAATCTTTACCCAGGACCTCTTCCTTGGAAAATCCGGTTATTTTTTCAGCTTCTTGATTAAAAAAGAAAATGCGGCGGCGGGTATCGTGAGCAATGATCCCTTCCTTGAGATTATCCAGAACCCGCTCAAGATTATGGGCATACGAAATGATTTCTTCCAGCATCAAGGCGGCGCAATCCTTCGTTGGGGTGTCTATCGGAGTCAGGGCCATCTGAATAGAGAGCGGCTTTACGAACGTCCCAACTTTCATTTCTCCATCAGAAGCGGGTGCCATGGCCTGTTGACATGTGTATATGAGATGATATTAAAAGTCAATTGGCAGATCATCATTCTCATTGACAAGTTTTCAATTTCATTTTAGTAAGATACAGATTTTTTACTGTATCGATTTCCATTCATATTCAGATTTTACTTCCTTCATTCAATTTCAAATTAAGTCTCATGTATCGCTTTCAGTTACATTAAAAGGAGGCCAACGATGGCGCCATCAAAGGAAAAAAGCAAAAAACGAAGAATCACTTTTTCGCTGAACGCCGATAAATCCACTCAGGTTGCCCTGGTGGGTGACTTTAACAATTGGAGTGAGACAGCACATCCCATGAAAAAGAATAAAAAAGGCGTGTGGGAAAAAACCCTGATGCTGGATATCGGGCGGTATGAATATAAGTTTTTTGTGGATGGTCATTGGCAGAGCGATCCCCAAAACGGACAGGTCTGCGGGAACAGCTTCGGGACCCTTAACAATGTCCTGATGGTCACCCTTTCATGACCGTATCCAACCGCCTTCGGCAAAGCCCTTCACCCGGAAACCATATTGTGGCATTTCGAGGGGACGTCCAGACATTTTCGCTTAGCCTGAATGTTCCCCTTAAAGGAAAGGCCTGGATTCGAACCAACATCGGCCATATCGGGGTCTGCCGCAAAGAAATCATCGATCGCATTGAACGGGGGATTCCCTCGCTTGACCAGGACTGGTTTGATATTCCCATGCGCCGGATTCATGACCGGCTGTTTCAGATTACCCTTGCCCTGACTGAAATCGGCCATGCCGAGGCCAAATGCTTTTTTCTCGAAAACGGCAAATCGGATCCCGAATGGCCGGAAGGTCCCAATACGGTCCTCAACGTCGGATCCGCCCATACCTGCTGCGCCAACATCATTTATAACGCCTTTGTCCGGCAGTTCGGCCCGAACAAGGCCGGAAATGCCGTTCCGCACGCTGAAGAGCAGCGCTGGATTCAGGAGCTCGACAAAGCCGGGTATACGGTGATTCCCAAATCCGGTACGTTCCGCGATCTGATTTCAGAACTGGACTTCATCTGCGGAAGGCTTGGCTGCCGCTTTCTGCACCTGCTGCCCATTTACCCGACGCCGACAACCTACGCGCGCATGGGGCGCTTTGGAAGTCCTTATGCGGCGCTCAGCTTTACGGCCGTGGATCCGGCCCTGGCGCAATTTGATCCCAAAGCCACCCCCCTTGAACAGTTCATCGAACTGGTGGATGCGGTGCATAGCCGCAATGCGCGAATCATCATCGATATCGCTCCCAATCATACGGGTTGGGCAGCCGACCTTCATGAAACCCATCCCGAGTGGCTGGTTCGCGGACAGGATGGCCGCATTGAAGTCCCCGGAGCCTGGGGCGTTCAATGGGAAGACCTCACCCAGTTGGACTATTCCAAACCCGAACTCTGGAAGTACATGGCCGAGGTGTTTCTCACCTGGTGCCGCAGAGGGGTTGACGGCTTCCGGTGCGATGCCGGCTACATGATTCCGGTTCCCGCCTGGCAAT
>CAIVVZ010000282.1 GCA_903909505.1 uncultured Desulfobacteraceae bacterium | reverse complement strand
CCTACAGACAGGAGTAAATAGAAAGCCCAGATCATGATGATGAAAGGCCTGTAACCAATAAAGAGATCGCGGATATCGAAAAAAGCGAGGATCTGAAAAATAAATATAGACGTTCACGGCTGTCCGGTTAAAGTTTGTTGAGCACCACGTAATATATTAATATTGGAAACTAAATGAGCCATTTTCTTTTTTTCCGATTTGAATTTACATTGCATCTTTCGGCCTGTACCTTCTCCCCAATGACGAGGGGGAGGGTTGCCGATGAATACCGGGAAAACAGTTTTTGCACAGATACTGGAGCATTTGCCACGTTATGAGTTTGACAAATTCGTTAAAAAATACAAGGGCAATCACCGGATCAGAAAGTTTCCCTGCTATGATCAGTTCCTCTGCCTTGCCTATGCCCAGCTTACGTACCGGGAAAGTCTGAGAGATATTGAAACATGCCTGAACTCTCATCACGAGAAGCTGTATCACATCGGATTCCGCGGTCAGATTTCGAGATCCACAATGGCCGATGCCGGCGAGATGCGAGATTACCGAATTTATCAGGACTTTGCCTATCATCTTATCTCCATTGCCAGAAAACTCTATCAAAACGAAGAACTGGCAATCGATCTGGATTATTCTCTTTACGCTTTCGACTCAACGACCATCGATCTGTGTCTTTCCCTCTTCCCCTGGGCGCATTTTCGCAAGACCAAAGCCGCCATCAAGATGCACACCTTCCTCGATCTGCGGGGAGCCATTCCGACCTTCATCAGCCTGACTACCGGCAAAGTACACGATGTCAATGTCCTGGATATCCTCCCGCTGGAAAAAGACGCCATCATCGCCATGGATCGCGGATACGTCGATTTTACGAGGCTTTATGCCGTAAATCTCTTTCCCGCTTTCTTCGTGATTCGCGCCAAGAGCAATTTGCGGTGCCGCCGCCTGGATTCTCAGGAAGTGGACAAAACGCTGGGACTTCGTTCCGATCAACGGATTGTTCTGACAACCAAGAAATCCAGAGCTGCATACCCGGATGTCCTGCGCCGGGTGACATACGTGGATCTGGACACCAAGAAGCGTTTTGTCTACCTCACCAATATTTTTTCCGTTTCCGCCATAACCGTTGCCGATATTTACAAACAGCGCTGGCAAGTCGAGCTCTTTTTCCGTTGGATCAAGCAGCATCTGAGAATCAAAACCTTTTACGGCACGTCGCCCAACGCTGTCAAAACCCAGATCTGGATCGCTGTCAGCATTTATTTGCTCATTGCCATCATCAAGAAGCGACTTCAACTGCCCGGCAACCTCCACCCAATTTTGCAAATTCTGGAGGTCAACATTTTCGAGAGAAGGCCCATTATTCAGATAGTTAAGGAAGCTTACAAGCAAGAATCGGAACCTCTTTTATGCAACCAGCTAAATTTGTTCAACAGTTAACCGGACAGCCGTGATTTCCGGTATCAACCGGAAGGAGCTCCCTTCCGCCGTGAAATATTTCGTCAGGAGCCGGTGTTTGATGTTCTCGACGCTGCTCAGCGGATAGAGGGCCTTTCCGGCGTCCGCCAGCGCACTGCAGTCGATATCGGTGGCAAAGAAGTGCAGGTTCATTGCAACCTCTTCCTTGCGCAGCAATTCATGAATCAAGATCGCCAGGGAGTAGGGCTCCTCGCCACGGGCGCAGCCGGCGGACCAGACCCGGAGCGATTGATCGCGCGACTGGATCTTTTCCCGAATGATCTCCGGCAAAATCCGGTCGGCGATCAGCTCGAAGGTCAGGGTATCCCGGAAGAACCGGCTGACATTGATCGTGATGACATCAAGCAGGGGGTACAGCTCAATCGGGTTTGCTTGCAGGAAGGAAAGATAGTCGCTGAAGTCTTTGCAGGTTGTGGCGGCCAGCCGCTGACCGATGCGACGCTCCAGCATCGCCGGATGATAGCCCGAGAAATCATACCCCCGTTTTTCCAGGAGATAATCGAGAATGGGCGGGAGCTCTTTGTCTGTTTTTGGCATGGAACCATTCCTCAAAGATTTAGAGAACCGGGGCGAAGTGGTAGGGCGGCCAGGGGCCGGAAAGCTCAACACTGAGCCCCTGGGCTTCATGGCGCTT
>CAIVVZ010000281.1 GCA_903909505.1 uncultured Desulfobacteraceae bacterium | reverse complement strand
GGTCGGATTACGAAAGCGTTCAGGATCAAATGGAACAACTCAGAATCGTGAACAAGGCGATCAGCGGACAGAATGAAGAACTGTCCGCTGAGAAAAATCAAGCCTTTCTGGAGCAGCAGCGACTGCAAGACGAATTGGAAAAAGCGCATTCTGAAAATCATCAGCTTCAGCATGAAGTCAGGCGCATCCAGGAAGCATCCGAAATATCGGCGCTTCAATATGACTCCCTGAAAAAGGAATATGAGACATTCGAACAGCGAACAAGGGAAAATTCGCACAAATCCGATACCGCATACGAACTGTTCAAGAGCTTCGTTGAAACCGACAGTCGCAAAACCCTCCTGATCGATACGACTTACACCGTTTGCTACATCAACCGATCGGCTGCGGCCCATCTTCAGTTGTCCGAGCCCGGCGACATCATTGGCCGCAGGCTGTTCGATTTTTTTGCTTATAAAGAAGGGTTGAAAGTTAAAAAGAAAATCGATGCGGCGTTTTTCAGCGGGGAAAAAGAAAAAATCAAGGAAGTGTCCTTTCTGAATCCAAAAGGCTGCGGGACGGAAATTGATTTGAAATTAATGCGGGTGCGTTATCGGGATAAGCCATCCATAAAAATGACGATCAAATGATTGAAACAATGAGCCTTGACACGTCATGGAATGCCCTGCTTCGGCCGTGGATATCCAACCGGTATTTTGATGTTCCTTGTTTGCCGCCGTTTGAGACGGGTGCGCCGGATTGCAGTTGGATTAATGCCTGGTGGCTTTGTGAGCTCTCACGGCTGATTTACAGACAGGGCCCGGATGAGACAGGACCACAAGCCCAACTTCCGGAGCGATCTGAAATTCTGAAGGGCGTGGGGTTGCTTGAAATCGAAACGTTTTCCTGTGGAACTAATCATTGCGCGCTTGTCGAATCACGAAACGCAGCTTCTCAGCCGTTTGCGGCGCTGGTATTTCGCGGAACATGCGGATTTGAGGGATGGTTGTCCAATCTGAAAGCGATCCAGACATGCTGGCCCGGAGGTGGTTCGGTTCACAGCGGATTTAAGGCGGACTTTTTGAGGCTTTGGGAAAAAATCGAAGCAACCCTTTCCAAGATAGACCTCCCCCTGTATTTCACGGGCCACAGCCTGGGCGGCGCGCTGGCAATCCTGGCGGCTTCCGTATTTCCGGCCAAAGCGGTTTACACGTTTGGCGCACCCAAAACAGGGGATGCGGTATTTGCCGACTCCTTAAAAAACGCCCGGATATATCGATATGAAAACGACCGCGACATCATCACCACGGTGCCGCCTTCCGCCATTCCATTTGATTTTTGCCATGTCGGCATGCCGGTCTGCCTGAAGGATGACATGCGAACGGGTCTTGAATCCAGCAGCATCCGCGGATTGATTGATCCGCCGGAATTCCTTTCCGACCATGCGCCGGTCAACTATACGATCCGTCTGGAAACCGGACTTTTTCAATCCCGGAGTTCCTGATATTCTCTACCCGATTCGTAACGAAAACGAACCCGGTTCCCTGCGATCAGACACTCTGCCTGACCGGTAATGACCACTTCCTGGAGCTGTTTATAGGATTTAGGATCAGAGAATCTTCCTATTCCAGAAGCCGGGCCTTTGAAACGAAATCATCAGCGCCAGGGTCTTGTATCCATTTCTTGATCATGTCCCGGATCGAACGAACCTGAGCCAGCTGCGCTTCGCGGGAGCCGGTCACTGAT
>CAIVVZ010000280.1 GCA_903909505.1 uncultured Desulfobacteraceae bacterium | reverse complement strand
GATTTTGGAAGAAGATAAAACAACCCATAACAACCTGATGAGCGCATCGCTATGAGCTATCATGGCGAACGCGCGATGGTGGATGAAAAAAAGGTTTATAAAGAATTATGTGATCGCCTGGGGAAAGTGGACAAGGTTTATGTTCTCACCCCATTCAAACGAAAGCCGCTTAAAGCGGCAACACACCCGCGACTATCGTTATTCAAACGATTCGCGATGAACAGACGCAGAAGTATTCAAGACTGGTGTCACAACCACCGGAAAACCGCCAATGTTTTGCTCTTCTTCAGAAACTTGATTCTCATCGTTATCGGGTTTCACTTGGTAGCACTTCTATTCCTATTTCCAATGATCGTTCGTCAATGCGCCGAATGACTCCGTGTTGTCCCCTTGATAATTTCATCCATGCTAAGCATTCATAAAATATTTTAAGGAGGATTTGCAAATGATTAAAGATAATGAATGCCCCTTATGCAGTGAACAACTGGCTAATAATTATGATTGTCCTCAATGTGGCTGGGCGGTTTCAGACCCGGAAAGTAACACTGCCTTTCGGCAAAGTGTAAGGCGGATGCGTCGCCAAATGCACGCGCTTTCACAATATCCCGAACCAATGGAGGAATCCTTCACATGAAATTCAACATGCAGCAGACCGTCACCCGTTTGGCAGTGGCGGTCTGTATTCAAACGATCATCGCTATATTAATTCCCACGCCGGTTTTAGCAGCTCCAGGCATTCCGGTCACCTCTGAAATTAACATGGTCATCGCAGCAAGCAAAAAGCAGTCGAAGCCAGTTATTGACTCTGTTCAAAGACCTCAGGTCACCCCGGAAATTACAGCGGAAACAGTGCCGGAACAAACTATTGTGCCGCTGACAAAAACGCAAAAGGCGCAGCTGCAAGCGATAGAAGCGCAGCTTCGCTTCTGGAAATTTCAGGAAAAAGCCAATGTCAAAAAGGCAGGTGAAGCCAACCAGCTATCACAGGCCATCAAGCAAAATGTCATGAGGCTCTGGATAGAGAAACTTACCATCGAGGAATCCACAAAGAAAACTAAATAGGAAAGGGAAAATAAAGGAGACACCATGGGAAAAGCCACATACGCATACAGCATAAAAACCACAAGGGTTAAGGAAAAAGATTTCCCATACAATGGTCAGAGGATAACCTGCACAAACGATCTGATCAACTTTGCCAGGGCATTGCAAGACTCTGACATCGAAAAGTTTTTGGTTGTTTACCTCGATGCACAAAATAGCGTCATCGGTATTCAGGTAATGAACGGAACGGTGAACCAGGCAGTCGTTTATCACCGTGAGGTTGTTCGCCATGCACTTTTGTTTGGGGCGGTAGCATTGATATTAATACACAATCATCCATCCGGTAAAGTTTCGCCCTCTGATCAAGATATGAAAATGACAGAAAAAATCGTTGCGGCAACTGCACTGCTGGATATTCACGTCCATGACCATATCATCATCGGCGAAACAGGATTTTACAGTTTCCTCGAAGAAGGAGTCATGCCGAAATAAAAGTTTGTGGGTGGCATCTCAATAACGCCATGAGGACCGGGAGCAGGACAAAGTGCAT
>CAIVVZ010000279.1 GCA_903909505.1 uncultured Desulfobacteraceae bacterium | reverse complement strand
GGCCAGAAAAGCGCATCCGGATGCGGTGTTCATGGCCCATCCAGAATGCCGGAAAGCCATTCTGGATATGGCCGATTCCGTGCTCAGCACCTCCGGCATGATCCGGTTTGCCAAAACATCTCCGCATCTGGCATTTATCGTGGGAACGGAAGTGGGGCTGATCTATGCTTTGCAAAAAGCCTGCCCGGATAAAGCGTTCTATCCGGCATCGGAGAGCATGCTCTGTCCGGATATGAAGAAAATTCAGCTTGAAGATGTGATCAAAAGCCTGGAAACCCTTGAAGGCCAGGTGAAGGTTCCGGAATCGGTTCGTGTTCCCGCCCTTGAATCGGTTCGGCGGATGATTGGCATTGCGGGATAATTCATTAAATCCCCTTTTAAAAAAAAGGGGATTTAAGTTGGTGCTTAACCTTCCATGCGTTTTACAGCCGACTCATGACCTCATCCGAGATGTCCGCGTTGGTGTGAACCTTCTGGACGTCATCACAGTCCTCAAGGGTATCCATCAGGCGGATCATCTGCTCGGCCTCTTTTCCTTCCAGATTCAAGGTGGTCTGGGGCAGCAGGGTGACCTCCGCGTTGCTGAAGGGAATGGCGGCCGCTTCCAGGGCCTGGCGGACCGATTCAAAATCCGCGGGCGCCGTGATGATCTCAAAGCCGTCCTTATCTTCCCGAACATCTTCCGCGCCGGCCTCCAGGGCAATTTCCATAAGCCTGTCTTCGGTTGCGGCCTTGAGATCGACGCTCATGTAGCCTTTTTTGTTGAACATCCAGGCCACACACCCGTTTTCACCCAGATTCCCGCCGCACTTGTTGAAGATATGGCGAATTTCGGCCACTGCCCGGTTTTTATTGTCGGTCAGCGATTCCACGATGACGGCCGCGCCGCCCGGGCCATAGCCTTCATAAGTGCTTTCTTCATAACTGACGCCTTCCAGCTCGCCGGTGCCTTTTTTAATGGCCCGATCGATATTGTCTTTGGGCATGTTTTCACTTTTTGCGTCCAGAACCGCAGTTCGCAGCCTGGGATTTGCGGCGATATCTCCGCCTCCCATCCGGGCGGCAATGGTGATTTCCTTGATCAGCTTGGTAAATATTTTACCTCTTTTGGCGTCGGCAGCGCCTTTTTTGTGCTTGATGGTTGACCATTTATTGTGACCTGACATGAAAAGCCTCCTTAATGTCAGGGGTCAGGAATCAGAATTTATCTGCTTCTGATTCCTGACCCCTGTTTTTTTATCGTTTATTGAGTCCAATGATATAAATTTCCCGGCTTGCCTTTCGGCTGCTCTGGGGTTTAAAAATGCGATGCTTGTTAAACATGGATTTAATTTGCCGGATGAATGCCTCGGAATCCTCGCCTTGAAATATTTTACAGACAAAAGCCCCTCCGGGCAAGAGTCTGTTTTGTGCGGTGGTGAGTGCTGCCTGGCAAAGCTCAAAGGATCTGGTCGCGTCAACGGACTTGCTGCCGGTTGTTGAAGGCGCCATATCGCTGATGACCACATGGAATTCCCGGCCAATGGCTTCGGATATCTCATCGGGCAGGGCCAGCATATCGGCGATGAACACACGGACATGGGAAGGCAGGGTGACGGTCACGGGTTTCAGGTCGATGCCGACAACGTTTCCGGCAGGTCCTGTGAGGGTGGCGGCCAGCATCAGCCATGAACCCGGTGAGCAGCCCAGATCCAGAACGCTGTTTCCGCTTTGAATCAGATTGACTTTTTGCTGAATTTCCTGAAGTTTGAAAACGGATCGGGCCGGGAAATGATCTTTTCTGGCCTTCTGGGTGTAATGATCTTCCCATGGATTTTTTATGGACCGGGGGTTGTGCATCAAAAAAGAATCTCCATGGCCTCTTTCAGTGACTGAATGCCGATAAGTTCAATTCCCTGGACTGCGGATGCCCGTTTCAGGTTGCTGGCGGGAATCAGGCATCGGGTAAACCCCAGTTTACAGGATTCCGAGATCCGTGCATCGACCTGGCCAACGGCCCGAACCTCGCTGGTCAGACCGACTTCTCCCACAACAACCGTGCTGTCGTCGATCGGCTTGTCCAGAAAACTCGATGCCACGGCGCAGACGATCCCCAGATCCACTGCCGGCTCATCGGTGCGAACGCCGCCGGCAACATTCATGAATAAATCATGGCCCATCAGATGAATGCCCAGCTTTCTTTCAATGACAGCCATCAGAAGCGCCACGCGATTGGAATCCAG